>SLQD01000080.1 GCA_007131685.1 Paracoccaceae bacterium
AGCGCGGCGCCGAAGACGATGAACCCGATGCCCGCGATGCGCGGGAAGAGCTGCGGGCTGATCCCGGAGGTGCTGCGCCCGAAAAGCGCCGGCGGCTCGGCGACCTGATACGGCGTCAGCACGAAGATCGCCGCACCGAGCAGTATCGAGCCGAGCGCGACCACGGTATTGAAATTGAACCGTTTCGGGCTGTCGCCGCGCGCCTGCTCGTCGCTCATGCCCGCGTCCTTTCGCGCGGCGCGCTCACGCCGCGCCGCCAAAGAGCAGCGCGAACCAGACGATGCCGGGCAGACCGGCGAGTGTGAGCGCGGTGGAGACCACGATGACGCCCGCGATGCGCTCGGGCGCGCGGTCGAAACGTTCGGCGAAGATCATGTTGATGACCGCCGCCGACATCGTCGCCATGATCCAGACCACCCCGGCCTGCGGGCCCTGCAGGCCGAGTGCCGCGATGATCGCGAGCGCCCCGCCCGCCCCGGCGGCGAAGCGCAGCGCCGACATGCCCACCGCCACCTTCAGATCCGCCACCTTGAGCCGCGCCAGCGACACCCCGAGCAACAGCAGCATCGCCGGGATCACCAACCCCGCCAGAAGCTCCGTGCTGCGCGCGATCCAGCCCGGCACCGGCCATTCGAGGACGAGCACCAGGATCGTCACCGCGCTGGCATGGATCACCGGCTGGCGCAGCAGCGCGCCGGGATCGAAGCGCCCCGCGCTGATCACGAGGCCCAGCGTGTTCTGCGATATCGAGACGACCAGAAAATACGCGATCGCCAGCGCGAGCCCCTCGACGCCGAACGCCATCGCCGCGAGCGGCAGCCCCATATTGCCCGAGTTGCCGTGCATCGCCGTCAGAAGATAGGTGTGCAGCGGCATGTCGAGCACCCGCAGCACCGCAGCGCCGATCAACGTCGCCACCGCGATCGCGCCGGCCGCCGCGAGCGCCATCTCCCCGACCTCGCTGACCCGGATCTGCGCGCCCGTCAGTGTCGAGAAGATCAGGCAGGGCGTGCCGACGCGCAGCACCACCGCGCCGATCGTGTCCGAGTCGAACGGCAGCCCGAGGCGCGCCCAGGCCAGCCCCAGCGCCACGATCACGAAGACCGGCGCGCTCAGCGCAAGCAGCTCCACAATCACGCCCAACCCCCTCGATCCCGCCCTCGGACATGCCGGGCGCGCCGAAACCGGGGGCCCTGCACGTCATGCGTCCCCCCCGTCGGATGGGCGTTCGCATCCGGCCGCACGCTCCATCACCCGGCAGACCGCCGCGGCGTCGAGATGGGCGAGCCCCTGCGCGCTGGCGGCATGGTAATACTGCACGGCGAGCTGGTAGAGTGGGATCGGCACCCCCATCCGCGCCGCGTGTTCGGCGATGATCGGCGCATCCTTGAGCGGGACCGAGAAATTCATCCCCTCGCGCGCATAGTCGTTCTGCGCCATCAGCGCCCCGCGCACCTCGAACATCGCCGAGCTCGAGCCGCTGCCCGAGATCACCTCGTGAAACATCTCCGGGTCGAGCCCGGACTTCATCGCCAGCACCATCGCCTCGGCCGCGACCGTGTTATGAACGAGGTTGAGGATGTTGCCGCAGAACTTGGTCTTGGAGCCGTGGCCGAACGGGCCGACGAAATGCGTCTTCCTGCAGAACGTCTCGAGCACCGGGCGGATCGCGGAGTAGTCGTCGCGCGCCCCTGAACAGAAGGCCGTCAGGCCGCGTTCTAGCGCCATGATCCGGTTGCCGCTCACGGGGCAGTCGAGCGCGCGCCGGCCGCCCGCGGCGAGGATGTCGCGCGCCGCCTCCTTGTCGGCGACCGCGAGGGTGGACATCTCGACGATGACCTGGCCGCCCTCGGGAAGCGGCGCGTCGGCGAGCGCCCGGCTCACCTCGGCGAGCGTGCCCGCCGAGGGCAGGCAGGTGAAGATCACGGGGCAGTGCGCGCCGGCATCCGCGAGATCCGGCGCGGGCACGATCCCGGCGCGCTGCGCGGCGGCGCGCGCCTGCGGGTCGGGATCGACGCCGTGCACCGCGTAGCCTGCGGCGGCGATGTTCGCGGCCACCGCCGAGCCGAGCACCCCGAGACCGACGAAGCCGATCGCGGCGCCGGGCGCGCCTGCGGCGGGGGGCGCGTCCGGCGCGCTCATACCCGCTCGATCCCGCCGCTCGCGGTGGAGCGGATGATCGCCTCGAAGCTGGCCACGTTGGCACGCATCTCGTCATGGGTTACGGGATAGGGCGCGATGCCGCGCACGGCCTGCGCGAAGGCCTCGAGATTGGCGCGCACCACCGGGTGCGGGGCGAAGAAACGGCTCGTCGGCTGCCCGCCGCGCAACATCTCGAGCATGTCCCAGCCCGCCGGGGTCTCCGGATGGGCCCGGTCGCGGATCTCCGTCCAGCCCTCGGCGCCGAACACCGCGAAGCGCCCGATGAAGGGCGTGGCGAGCAGCGCCGTGAGTGTCGCCGAGGCGCCATTCGCGAAACCCAGCGTGATCGACAGCGTGTCGCCATTGGCGAAGTCCGATCCGCGCGTAGCAAGCCGCGCCCAGACCTCGTGCGGGCGCCCGAGCAGCGCGATCGACAGATCGACGAGATGGATGCCGGTTGCCGAGAGCGGCCCCGCCGGCGCCTCCTCGGGCGAGAAGCGCCAGTTGTCGCGCGGCAGGGCGAGAAACTTGTCCTGGCTGAAATTGCCCTCGATGTTGAGGATCGCGCCGAACGCGCCGCGGGCGAACCGCTCGCGCAGCTCGATGATCGCGGGCTCGAACCGGCGCTCGTGACCGATCCCGAGCACCACCCCCGCACGCTCGACCGCGGCGAGCGCCGTCTCGACCTCGGCGCGTGTGGTGCAAAGCGGCTTTTCGCAGAAGACATGCCGCCCGGCCTGCGCGGCGGCGGCGATCTGCTCGGCATGGAAGCGGTGCGGCGAGCACAGCACCACCGCCTCGACGCGCGGATCCTCGAGCGCCGCCTCGAACCGGTCGGCGACGCGCAGACCGGCGCCTTCCGCGTTGGCGCGCGCGGCCGGGTCGGGCTCGACGGCGAGGACTGGGTCGAGGAGCGCGCTTTCGCGTGCCTGCGCGGCGATCGTGCGCCCCCACCAGCCCATCCCGACGATGGCGATTGCGGTCATGCTCCCCCCTCACGCCGGGCGCCCCGGCGATCCGGGCCCGCCGCGCAGCGCGTGACCCGATGCCTTGATATATCACCGGGCGCCGTCGGCCTGTCAATCCTCGTGGTGTTGATCGGGTGACAATTTGCCTTCGGCGCCGTTGAACGCCCTTCTCAAGGGCGCGCCGATACCGCAGCCGCGCGGCGTGATTGCCATCGGGCACCCGCCATGCGATCATCGGCTGATATCTGTTCGTTGCCGCTCGCTTTGCGGTAGCGGGCGCACGGGTGCCGGTGCGCCACGGGCGCGCGGGCCGCGGATCGGGGAGACGGACATGCAGTGCAGCCTTCGCGACATGGCGATCTTCGTCGCCGCCTTCGAGGAGCGTTCGTTCACCGCCGCCGCGCGCCGCGAGCACACGACCCAGTCCGGCGTCTCGCAGCATATCCGCAATATCGAGGATCTGCTCGGCGTGCAGCTCTTCCTGCGCGAGCGCGTCGGCGTCGCCCCGACCCCGGCGGCGGCGCGCTTCTATCGCAGTTGCCTGCGCGTGCTGCGCAGCCACGCCGATGCGCATGGCGAGATGGCGCGCTTTCGCGGCGGCGCGGCGGGGCAGCTGCGCATCGGGCTGATGCCGACCCTGACCAGCGCCGCCCTCGCCCCGGCCCTCGAGACCTTCATGCAGGACGCGCCCAATGTCGCCGTGCGCGTGACCGAGGGGTACGGCACTGCGCTCACCGCGATGGTGCGCGCCGGCGAGCTCGATTTCGCCATCGTGCCGGCGCAGTGCGGCGGCGACGGGATCAGTGCGCGGCCCTTCCTGCGCACCCGGGAGGCGCTCGTCTCGCGCGGGCTGAGCGGGGTCGGTCGCCGCGCGCCGGTGCGGCTGCGCGATCTCGGCGCGCTCGACCTGATGCTGCCGGGGCAGGGCAATCCGCGCCGCCGCGCGATCGATGCCTATTGCGCGGCGGCCGGCGTCGCGATCGGCCGCGTCCAGGAGCTCGACACCGTGCTCGGGACACTCGATTTCGTTGCGCGAAGCGACTGGATGACGGTGCTGCCCGCGATCGCGACGGCGCGCGAGCAGCGCCGGCTGAGCATCAACCCGATCGTCGATCCGCCGCTCACGCTCGAGCTGGCGCTGATCGAGCCGGCCCGCCGTCCGCCGCCGGCGCATGCCGAGCATTTCCTCGGGCTGCTGCGGCTGGAGGCGCAGCGCCTCGGCGAGCGCGACGCGGTGCACCGCGCCCCGGCTCAGGCGATGGCGGACACCCTGTGAGCGCGGTGCGAATCGCCGGCTACCAGGGTCCCGCCTCGATCAACACGGAGGCGCTCGAGGCCCTCGCTGCGGGGCTTGATGCCGAGCGGCCCGAGGGGCTGGCGCAGGAGCTGTGCGCGGACGTGACGGCCGCAGGCGGCACCGCACAGGACCTGTTCGCCGATCTCGAGGCCGGGGGCACCCAGATCGGCTACATGGCCTCGGGCTACCTGACCGCGCGGGTCCCGGAACTGGCGGTGCTCGACCTGCCGTTCTGCGTCGACGACCGCGCGCGGGCGCATGCCGCGCTCGACGGCGCGGTGGGCGCGCGCCTGCGCGACGCGATCGCGGCGCGCACCGGGCTTCGGGTGCTCGGCCTGTGGGATAACGGCTTTCGCCATGTGTCGAGCCGCACCGGGCCGCTGCGGCATCCGCGCGACTGCCGCGGGCTGCGGGTGCGCACGATCGACAATCCGATCTATGTCGAGACCATGGCCGCGCTCGGCTTCGAGCCGGTGGTGACCGATGTCGCCGAGCTGCGCGCCGCGGTCGCCCAGGGGCGCGTCGATGCGCAGGAGAACCCGCTCACCAACACGGTCAGCTTCGATCTGCACCGCCATCACGGCCATGTCGCGCTGACGCGGCATTTTCACGGCGTGATCCTGCTCGTCGCGCATGCCGGGTTTCTCGACGCGCTCGCCCCGGCACGGCGCGACCGCCTCGATGCCGCGGTGCGCGCCGCGACGACCCTGCAGCGCCGCCGTGCCGAGGAGCAGGAGGCCGCCGCGCTCGCGACGATGCGCAACGCCGGGGTGCGGATCACGGCGGCGCCCGATCTCGACCGCGACGCGTTTCGCGCCGCCGCTGCGCCCGTGCTCGCGCGGGCGCGGGGTGCGCTGCCGGACGATCTCGTCGCGCGCTATCTCGGCGCCTAGACGCCGAGCCCCGCCGGCATGCGCCAGCCCGCCGCGGACAGCTCGCCGCGCAGCGCCGCGGTCTGCTCGGCGGTGAGCGGTTGCAGCGGCAGCCGCAGCGCCGCGAATCGCGCGTCACCGGTCTGCTCCGCGATCACCGCCTTCGCCGCGGGGATCAGCGGGTAGCGCCCGAAGATCTCGCGCACCTGCGCGACCTCGCCCTGCAGCGCCTCCGCCTGCGGCGTGCCGAGCGCGTCGTAGAGCGCTCGGATCGCGGCCGGGTTGATGTTGCCCGAGGCGGTGATGCAGCCGACCGCGCCGAGCGCGTGCGCCCGCGCGAGCACCCCTTCGGAACTCGGGAAGACGCGAAAGCCGGGAAACCGCGCGAGTATGGCGGCGGTGTTGTCCCAGTCGCCGGAGCTGTCCTTGATGCCCATCACGGTGTCGGGAAAGTCGCGCAGCAGCGTCTCGATGAGCTCGTGCGGGATCGCCACGCCGCTCATCTGCGGGATGTGATACAGCCACAGGCCGAGCGCGTCGGAGCCCACCGCCTCGATCAGCGCCGCGTACCAGGCATGCAGTCCCTGCGCCGAGACCGGCTTGTAATAGAAGGGCGGCAGCGCCAGCACCCCGCCGCAGCCCAGCCCGACGGCATGGCGCGTCAGCGCGACCGTATCCCCGAGCGCGCACATCCCGACCCCGGGCATCAGCCGCTCCGGCGGCACGCCGGCCTCGACGAGCGCCTCGAGCAGGCTCATGCGCTCGGCAGGAGTCATCGAATTGGCCTCGCTGGTGGTGCCGAACACCGCAAGGCCGTGCGCCCCGCTGTCGAGCAGCCACTTGCAAACCGCGACGAAGGCTGCCGGGTCGGGCGCGCCGGTTCGATCGAAGGGCGTGATCGCCGGGACGAGCAGCCCGGCGAAGTCGGTTTTCGGCATCTCTCTCTCCATCCTCGGCGCGGCGACGCGGCATGCGCGCGCCGGACCCTCCAGCGTCGCCACGGCGCGGCGCCTGCACGGCCCGCACCCGATCACGATCATCTGACTGATATCTCATGTTGTCGTCCGCTGCGCAATCATCCCGTGCACGATCCGGTGGCGGGCCGTCGCGCGACGGCCCGGGCGGACAGGCCGCGGCATGCTCCGCAGCCTGGCGGCGGCGCCGCTGCGCCGGGCATCGGGGCGTGCCCGTCGCCGCGTGCGGATGCGACCAGACGCTTCCATTGAAACGGATCGTGGGTCTGAAATATCAAGCTTGACAGGAACCGCATTTGCGCGTTTTCTCGGCGCCCAGGGCAGCCGGGATGGCGCGGATGCAGGAAGTTGACGGGCCGGTGCTTGCACGCACGGATATCTACAGAAGGCTGCGCGCCGAGGTGCTCAGCTGCGCGCTGCGCCCGGGGCAGCAGTTTCAGGAGCGCGATCTCGTCGCGCGATTCGGCGTTTCGAAATCGCCGATCCGCGATGCGCTGATCAAGCTCGAGGCGCAGGGCCTCGTCGAGGTGCTGCCGCGCAAGGGATATCGCGTTCCGCCGATCGACCTGCGCGATGTCAAGGAGATGTATGAACTGCGCCAGATGCATGAGCGTGCGTGCATCCAGGGGATGATCGGCGCGGCGACGGCGGAGACGTTCGCCGGGCTCGATGCCTACCGCGCCGCGCCGGACAGTTCCGATCTCGCCGCCTGGGTTGATTACAACCGCAGGTTTCACGCCTTCATCGCCGGGCATTGCGGCAATCGCCGGCTCGCCCGGATGGCCGTCGAGCTCATCGAGGAGTTCGACAGGCTGACCTATTTCGGGGTCGCGCATACCCGGCAGATCTCGACCGACGCCTTCGTTGCCGAGCACTGCGCGATCATCGATGCGATTCAGGCGCGCGACAGCCGCAAGGCCGTCGCGCTCGCGCGCCAGCATGTCGAAAGCTCGCGCCGGCGCGTGCTCGACAATCTCGAAACCGCCCCGGTCGTCAGGACCCGCCCCGGCGCGGTCGCATGACGGGGCCGGGTCCGCCCCCGGCGGCCCTGCATCAAGCGAGGAGGAAATGATGAGCGACGATCCCTATGCGGGCTGGCCCGCCGGGCTGCGCGAGGAGATGGAGGCGAACGCCTGGAACCCCTGCGTGGGCAGCGTTCTCGTCTCCGAGGATGAGCGCGTGCGCGTGTGGCATCTGCACATACCGGCCGGCAAGCGCTGCCCGTTCCACCGCCATGTGCTCGACTATTTCTGGACCTGCCACTCGCATGGCAGCGCGCGCAACTACTTCGAGGGCGGCGCGACCCGCGAGGTTGCGCATTTTCCGGGCGATACGCGCCACATGACCTACGGGCCGGGCGAGTACAAGCTCCACGCCGTCGAGAACACCGGCGATACCGACCTGCTCTTCACCACGGTGGAGTTCAAGGACAGTGCGAACGCGCCGCTCGACGTGCCGGGCGAGGCGCGGCTCAAGGCCACGGCCTGAGCGCGCGGCAAGGCGAAAGGATCCTGTCGATGTATGCTCATCCCGGCGTGACCACCGCGCCCGAGATGCCTGTGCCCGAGCGCATGTGTGCATGGGTCCTGGGCGATCCCGGCGCGCTGCACCACACGACCAAGCCGACCCCGGTGCCGCGGCGCGGCGAGGTGCTGGTGCGGATCGATGCGGTGGCCATCTGCGCGACGGATCTCGACGTGATCGCCGAGGGGCCGCCGGCGCTCATCGAGGGCGGGCCGCCCTTCAACAGGAACTTCACGCCGGGCCACGAATACATGGGCACCGTCGCCGCGCTCGGCCCCGGCGTCGACGAGTTCGCCATCGGTGACCGCGTCACCGTCGAGATCCACGCCGGCTGCGGGCAGTGCAAGCGCTGCCGCATGGGGATGTATACCTCCTGCCTGAATTACGGCCTGAATTACGGCGACCGCGACAAGGGGCACCGGGCCAACGGCTTCACCACCGATGGCGGTTTCGCCGACTACGCCGTCAACAACATCAACACGCTGATCCGCATCGACGACGCGATGAGCGATGCCGAGGCGACGCTCGTCGTCACCGCGGGCACCTCGATGTATGGCCTCACGGAGCTCGGCGGACTCATCGCCGGCGAAGGTGTCGCGATCACGGGGCCGGGCCCGATCGGGCTGCTCGGCGTGGCCGTGGCAAAGGCGCTCGGGGCGTCGCCCGTGATCCTGACCGGCACGCGCGACGCCCGGCTCGCCGTCGGGCGCGATCTCGGCGCCGATCATACGGTGAATGTCCGCGAGCGCGACCCGGTGGAGGCGGTTGCCGCGATCACCGATGGCCACGGCGTCGATTACGTCGTCGAGTGCTCCGGCGCCCCCGGCGCGATCGACCAGGCCGGCCGGATGGTCAATCGCGGCGGGCGGATCTGCCTTGCCGCGTTTCCGCATGACCCCGATCTCATCGACGTGGCCCATCTGGTGCGCAACAACATCTACATCTACGGCATCCGCGGCGAGGGGCGCAGCGCGACGCACCGAGCGCACGCCTTCATGGCCCAGAAACGCTTCGATGCGACGCGGATCCACACCCACAGCTTCGCGATGGACGAACTCGAGACCGCGCTTCGCTATGCCCGCGAGCGGGTCGAGGACGCGATCAAGGTCGTGGTGCACAATCGCGAGCCGGCTGGCTGAAGGCACCGGGCAGGGCCGGCGCCGCGAAGGCTGCGAGTGCCCTCGCGGGTGCCATGCAATCGCGATCAGACGGGAAGCGGCCGATCCTCGATGATCGCTTCCATGGTGAAGTAGGAGGTCACGGTCTCCAGATCGAGTTTCTCGATCAGGCGCTGGTAGACGAGGTCGTAGGTCGTCATGTCGCGCGTCACGATCCGGAGCATGTAGTCGTAGTCGCCGCCGATGCGGTAGAAATCGACGATCTCCGGGATGGTGGCGACGTGCTGGCGAAAGCGGCGCAGCCAGTCGGCGGAGTGGCTGCGGGTGCGGATCATCGTGAAGACGACCAGACTGAGGCCGAGGGCATGGCGATCGATGCGCACCGTGCGGCCGCGGATGATCCCCCGCGCCTCGAGCTTGCGCATGCGCCGCCAGCAGGCGTTCTGTGACAGCCCGACCGTCTCGGCCAGCTCGCGCTGCGATTGACCGGCGTCGCGCTGCAGCTCGGTCAGTATCCGCCGATCGATATGATCGATTCCATCGCTCATGCGTCTATCAAAGTCCCGTTTCGCAGGCTGTCACCGGATATATTTGAGACAATTTCGCATCCGGGCGCAAGTATCGTTGCGGCGTTGCCTTGACCCGGGAGACCCGATGACCTCGCTCGATGCGTTCCGCCAGACCCTGAAACGCCGGGATGCGCTCGATGCCCTTCGCAGCGGACTGATCGGCGACGGGGTCGAGATCGAGACCCCCTTCGGCACGCAATCGCTGCTTTATGCCGATTACGTCGCCTCGGGGCGCGCGCTCGCGCAGGTCGAGGACTTCGTCGCCCGCGCGGTGCTGCCTTACTACGCCAACAGCCATACCGAGGCCTCCTTCTGTGGCGAAATGATGACGCGGATGCGCGCCGAGGCGCGCGCGGTGATCGCGCAGGCCGTGGGGGCGGGCCCCGATTGCCATGTGGTGTTCGGCGGTGGCGGCGCGACGGCGGGACTGAACCGCATCGCGGGCCTGCTCCGGCTGCGTGATCGCGTCATGGCCGGTGAACGTGTCGTGGTGCTGATCGGGCCGTACGAGCATCACTCCAACATCCTGCCCTGGCGCGAGACGGGCGCCGAGCTGCGGATGATCCCCGAGGCGCCGGGCGGGGGCGTCGATCTCGCCGCGCTGGAGGCGGAACTCCTGCATTCCCGGGATGCGGGCTGCATCCTCGGCAGCTTCTCCGCGGCATCGAATGTCACCGGGATCGTGACCGATCCGGACCCTGTCACCCGCCTGCTCAAGCGCCACGGCGCGCTCGCGGTCTGGGACTATGCCGGCGGCGGGCCCTATCTGCCGATGCGGATGACCCCGTCGCCGGATGCGGCCAAGGACGCGATCGTCTTCTCGCCGCACAAGTTCCCCGGCGGGCCGGGGGCCTCGGGCGTGCTGATCCTGCGCGACAGCGTGATCGCGCGCGAGACGCCGACGCTGCCGGGCGGCGGCACGGTGCGGTTCGTCTCGCCACGGGGGCACGACTACAGCGCCGATGTCAGCGTGCGCGAGGAGGGGGGCACGCCGAATGTGGTGGGTGACATCCGCGCCGCACTCGCCGTCATGGTCAAGGAGGTGGTCGGCACTGACGCGATCGGCGCGCGGGACGCCGCGCTGCGCGCGCGGGCGCTCAACGCCTGGTCCGGCTGCCCGCCGCTCGAGCTGCTCGGCAGCGACGTCACCTCAGCGGCCCTGCCGATCTTCTCCTTCCGCATCCGCGACGGCGCGGGCGGCTTCGTGCACCATCAGCTCGTCACCCGGATGCTCAGCGATCACTACGGCATCCAGGCGCGGGGCGGCTGCGCCTGTGCGGGGCCCTATGCCCATGCGCTTCTGGGGCTCGACGACGCCGCCTCTGACCGGCTGCGCGCGCGGATCCTGTCGGGCGACGAGCTCGCCAAGCCGGGCTGGACACGGCTCAATCTGAGCTGGCTGCACAGCGACGCGCAGGCCGCGCGCATCATCGACGCTGTGGCCGATCTCGCGTATCGTGCGCCGGATCTCGCCCGGCACTACCTGGTCGATCCGGCCACGGCGCGGTTCCGGGCGACCGCCGTGACCGGGGAGACGGCATGAGGCGGCGGACCGGCGCCCACTTGTGTTCGTCGGCCGGGCATTTCATCTTGAAGCCGCCGCGCTGCGGGCGAAGCACGGGAGATGTCTCATGAGTGAACGACCGACCGCCGCGACAGCTCCGCTCGATGGGCTCGAGGCCCTGAACGCGCGCGTGCGCTACGATCTCGAATGCCTCAACCTTCCCGCCGCGAACTGGGTGCCGGAGACGACCGGCCCGCGCGGCGAGAAGGTGCATGACGTGGTGATCATGGGCGGCGGCATGTGCGGGCTCGTGGCGGCCTTCGCGATGCTGTCGGGCGGCATGCGCAACATGCGCATCCTCGATCGCAATCCGGAAGGGTACGAAGGGCCCTGGCTGACCTATGCGCGCATGGAGACGCTGCGCTCGCCCAAGACGCTGCCGGGGCCGGCGCTCGGCATTGGCAGCCTGACCTTCCGTGCCTGGTTCGAGGCAAGGTTCGGCAGCGCGGAATGGGAGCAGCTCGACAAGATCCCGCGGCCCATGTGGATGGAGTATCTGCGCTGGTATCGCCGGGTGCTCGACCTTCCGGTGGAGAACCGCATCGAGATCACCCGCGTGCGCCCCGAGGGCGACCTGCTGCGGCTCGAGTTGAGCGGGGCGGCGGAGGAGTCGATCCTGACGCGGCGGCTGGTGATGGCGACCGGCCGCGACGGCACGGGCCGGGCGAACATCCCCGGCTTCGTCTCCGGGCTGCCGGAGCATGCCTGGGCGCATTCCGCCGACGAGATCGATTTCGCCGCGCTGCGCAACAAGCGCGTGGCGGTGGTCGGGGTCGGGGCCTCGGCCGTGGACAACGCCGCAGAGGCGCTCGAACACGGCGCCGCCGAGGTGCGTCACCTGATCCGCCGCGACAGCATGCCCACGATCAACAAGATGATGGGCATCGGCTCCTACGGCTTCACGCACGGCTTCGCCGCGCTCGACGACGCCTGGCGCTGGCGCTTCATGCATTACTCCTTCGCGACCCAGACGCCCGCGCCGCGCGGATCGACGCTGCGCGTTTCGCGTCATCCCAACGCGTATTTCCATTTCGGTGCCGGGGTCGAGCGCGCGCGCATGGACGGCAACGAGATCGTGCTCACCACGCCGCGCGGCGAGCTGCGCACCGATTACCTGATCCTCGGAACCGGCTTCACCGTGGAGCCCGATGCGCGCCCCGAGCTCGGCGAGGATGCCGACCGGATCCTGCTGTGGAAGGACCGCTACACCCCGCCGCCGGAGCTCGACCACCCGGATCTGGGCAACTTCCCCTATGTTTCCGGCGACTTCGCCTTCCAGGAGCGCGAGCCGGGGACGGCGCCGTGGCTGACGAGGATCCACTGCTTCAATTACGGCGCGAGCCTGAGCATGGGCAAGGTCAGCGGCGACATCCCCGGGATCAGCGAGGGCGCGAGCTGGCTGTCGAGCGCGATCGCGGCGGCGCTCTACCGCGAGGATGTGCAGACGCACTGGCAGCAAATGCTGGACTATGACAAGCCCGAGCTGCTCGGTGACGAGTGGCGCGAGTCGGACTGGCCGAGGCGGCGGGACGTGGCATGAGCATGCGTATTCTCGAAGATGCGGGGGCGGTGCCCGATGCTGGGCCGCTCGCCGATGCCGTCGCGTTCCGCGAGCGGCTAATGGAGCTGACCGAGGCGAGCCACGAGGCCGCGTTGCGCCCCGCGCAGCCGGGCGGGCTGAGCCATGGGCTGCGCGCCGCGATCGCCGCTCGGATCACGCGCCATTACGCCGAAACGGCCCTTGCGGCGCATTACGATGCGCTCGCGGCCGGGGCGCCCGAGGCGGCGCTGGCCGAACCTGGCGCCATGAGCGATGATGCCCGCCTCGCCGCCATTCTCGCCTATGTCGACAAGGTCACCCTCTCCCCGAGCACCGCCAGCCGCGCCGATATCGACGCGCTGCGCGCGGCCGGGATCGCCGAGGGCGATATCGTGCGCCTCGCCGGGCTCGTGGCCTTCGTGAATTATCAGCTCCGCGTCGCGCTGGTGCTGCGTGGTCTGGCGGGTGCCGCATGAGCCGGGTGGTGCGCAAGTTCACGACGCGGGTGCCGAAATGGCGGCCCCATGTCACGCCGCTCGATCTCGACGCGGCCACCGAGGAGCAGCGCGCCGCGCTCAGCGAGACACCCTCCAACACGAAGATCTCGGACTATGTGCTCGTGCTTGCCCATGATCCGCAGGCGCTCAACGCGCGCACGCCGCTGTTCAACGGGATCATGTATGACGAGGGCGGGCTGTCGCGCGCCGAGCGCGAGCTGGGTGCCACGGCGGCCTCCTTCGTCAATCGCTGCATCTTCTGCGCCGCCGTTCATGCGAGCCGCTACAACCAGATCACCGGTGACGAAACACTGATGCACAAGCTGTTTCTCGACGGTGCCGCTGCCGATCTGCCGGACCGCGAACAGGCGATCCTTCGCTTTGCCGTCAAGCTGTCGGAATGTCCGCCTGCGATCGGTGCGGAGGATTTCGAAGCGCTGCGCGCGGCGGGGCTCGACACGCAGGAAATCCTAGACCTCGCGCTGTCCACGGCACTGTTCGGATGGGCGAACCGGCTGATGCACACGCTCGGTGAGCCGGTCGACGATCGCCACCCGGCCGAAACGGAATAACCACTCACCAACAGGAGAACCGACATGAAACGCATCCTTGCCTGCTCCACCGGCCTTCTCGGCGGGGCCGTACTCGCGGCATCGGCCGCCACCGCCCAGGAGATCCGCGTCGCCACGGTGGTCTCGGCCCCGCATCCCTGGATCGACGCTGCCGAAGTCTTCAAGGAGGAGGTCGAGGCCCATACCGACTACACCGTCGAGATCTACCCCGGCGGCCAGCTCGGCGATGACGAGACGGTCGTGGACGAGATGCGGATCGGCACGGTCGATGTCACGATCGGCGGGGTGGGCAATATCTCGCCCTTCGTGCCCGAGTTCGAGTTCTTCGCGCTGAGCTACCTCTTCGCCGACATGGACGGCTTTCGCGCGGTCACCGACCGCGAGAGCGAGGTCTTCGCGTTCTTTCACGATGTCGTCGCCGAGGCCGATGTCGGGCTCGAGCTTCTGGCGCTCACCGGCGGCGGCACCCGCAATCTGAGCACCGCCGAGGGCCCCGTCACCCATCCCGACGACCTCGACGGCGTGCGCATGCGCACCACCGGCGCGCAGCTCGACCAGGACACCTGGGGCGCCCTCGGCGCCGTGACCACCTCGCTGCCCTGGACCGAGCTCTACTCGGCGGTCCAGACCGGAGTGGTCAGCGCGTTCGAGAGCACGATCAGCGGCTATGTCGGATCGAACCTCTTCGAGGTGGCGCCCTATCACAGCAAGACCGAGCATCAGGTGATGATGAGCCATATCTCGATGGCGTCGCTGCGCTGGGATCAGCTCTCGGAAGACGAGCGCGAGGTGATCGTGCGCGCCGCGGACATGGCCGGCCGGCACGGCACCGAGATGGGCGTGCAATACGACGCCGAACTCATCGAGGAACTCGCCGACCGCGGCGTCACGGTCAGCGAGGTCGATGCCGAGGCCTTCATGGCCGCGACGGGGGCGCTGCACGAGGAGTATGCTGCCGAACTCGGGCTGAGCGATCTGCTCGAGACCGTTCGCGCGCTTCAGTGAAGTCCCGCCCCGCCCGCAGCCCGGCCACGGCTGCGGGCGGGCCCGCCGGAGTCCGCGCATGCGCCTGATCAATGACTGGATCGAGCGGCTCTTCATGTTCGTGGCGAGCACGCTCTTCGCGCTGTTCATCGCCTGCATCTTCTTTCAGGTCGTCGCCCGGAACTACCTGCGCATCTCGGTGGGCTGGACCGACGAGGTCGCGCTGATGTGCTTCGTGTGGTCGGTGTTCCTCGGGGCGGCCGTCGCGCTGCGCCGGCGGGTGCACTATGTCGTCGACATCCTGCCGCCAGGCTACGTCAACGCGACCAACGCGCTGCGGCTGTTCGGCGCCATCGCCTGCCTGCCGGTGATCTACGTGCTCGTCGTGCACGGCTACACCTATGCCGACATGGGCTGGCGGCGCAGCTCGGTGTCGCTGCGGCTGCCGCTCTTCTACATCTTCGCCGCGATCCCGGTCTCCGGCGTCGCGATGGTCCTGTTCTCGGCTGAGGTGATCCTCGAGGACATCCGCCGCCTGCGCGCGCGCACCCCGCCGCCGCGCATCGATGAGACGTCCTGACACATGCCCCCTGTTCTGACGCTGATCCTGAGCTTTCTGGTCTTCATCGCGCTGCGGGTGCCGATCGCCTTCGCGATCGGGCTCGCCTCGATCGTGACGATCTATCAGCTGGGGATCCCGCTGACCTCGGTCGTCACGCAGATGTTCTCCTCGATCAATTCCTTCCCGCTCCTCGCGGTGCCGTTCTTTCTGCTGCTCGGGCGGCTGATGAACGATGGCGGCATCACCGACCGGCTGCTGAAGTTCGCGGATGCGACCGTCGGCCATATCCGCGGCGGGCTCGGCCACATCAACGTTATGGTGTCGATGATGTTCGCGAGCCTGTCGGGTTCGGGCGCGGCCGACACGGCGAGTGTGGGCGCGGTGATGATCCCGGCGATGAAGAAGGCGGGCTATCCGCCCCGCTTCGCCGTCGCCCTGACGGCGGCCTCGTCGGTGATGGGCGGCATCATTCCGCCCTCGATTCTGATGGTGATCTACGGCGCGTTCGGCAACGTGTCGGTGGGGGCGCTGTTTCTGGGCGGGATCGTGCCCGGATTGCTGATCGGCGCCTCGCAGATGGGCTACACCTACTACGTGGCGCGCAAGATCGGGCTGAAGGCCGAGGGCGAGTTCTCGCTTTGCACGATGTATCGCACCGGGGTGACGGCGCTGCCGCCGATGATCCTGCCCGTGATCATCCTCGGGGGGATCACGCTGGGCGTGTTCACGGCCACCGAGGCGGCGGCGATCGCCGTGATCGTCGGGCTTGCGCTGGCGCTGCTGCTCTATCGCTCGATCCGCCCCTCGGGCATGCCGCAGATCCTGTCGGACTCGGTGATCGCCTATTCGCTGCCGATGTTCGCGGTCGCCTCGGCCGGGATCATGGGCTGGCTGATCGCCTATCTCGGGGTGGCGCGCGAGGTCGCGGAGTTCATCACCTCGGTCACGCAGACGCGGATCGGGCTGATGCTGCTCGTGGGCGGCTTCCTGCTCGTGGTGGGCACGGTTCTCAGCCCGGTCACGGCGGTGATCATCTTCCTGCCGATCATTCAGAGCATCGCGAATTTCGGCGGCATCGACCAGATCCATATGGGGCTCATCGTCGTGCTCACGCTGACCCTCGGCCTCGTCACGCCGCCCTACGGAATCTGCCTGCTGATCGCGACGCAGATCGGCGGCATCCCGACGCCGCAGGCCTTCATCGCGATCCTGCCGCTTGTCGGGATGGTGCTCGCGATCATCGTGGCGGGGATCGTGTTCCCGGGCCTGTTCCTCTACCTGCCCTGGACGCTGATGCCCGGCTCCTTCTGAGCGCGCCGGCGCCCCGGCAGCCGGTCCCGGCATCCATGCGCCCGCAATGGCGCTTATGGCGCAGTGCCGCGGCCGCAAGGGCCGGCGGCGCGGGCGCCGGGCGCATGCGGGCTCGGTCACGAAACCGACATGAAGGTTTGCTTGGCGCGGCGCATGAACCGCGAGGCGCCCCGCTCCGAATGCCCGCCCGCGAGGCGCGCGACCTCGGCGACCGCGCGCGGGCTTGCCGGTCTGCGCCACCCGCTCACCGGTTGCGGTGGGTCATGCCATGCGCCGCGCAATCAGGCAGGAGCCCATGTTCTTAACGGTGTTTATCGCGGCGGCTCTCGCGCCCGCCGGCATCGACGCGCCGAACACCGGCCATCGCCACCTGCTCGTCAATGCCGACCCCGACGCCATCGACATGGATGCCAGCCTGCCCGCCACCGACGAGATCCTGCGTTTCGGCACCGGTCCGGCCGAGGCACGGGTGAAGCTGCCCGCGGGCACGAATGAGCTGCGCCTGCTGCTCGGCGACGCCAATCACATCCCCCACGACCCGCCGCCGATGTCGGAGGCGATCACCGTAACGGTGGCGTGGCGTTAGAGCCCCAGCTTCGCGGCCACGATCTCGTTGACGGCCTTGGGGTTGGCCTTGCCGCCGGTGGCCTTCATCACCTGGCCCACGAACCAGCCCGCGACCTTGGGGTTGGCCTGCGCCTTGGCGACCTGGTCGGGATTGGCGGCGACGATCTCGTCCACGGCGGTCTCGATGGCGCCCGTGTCGGTGACCTGCTTCATCCCGCGCGCCGCGACGACCTCGGCCGGGTCGCCGCCCTCGGTCCAGAGGATCTCGAACAGATCCTTGGCGATCTTGCCGGAGATCTCCTCGGCCGCGATCAGGTCGAGCACCCCGCCGAGCTGTGCGGCGCTCACCGGAGAGTCATCAATGCCCAGCTCCGCCTTGTTGAGCCGGCCGAAAAGCTCGTTGATCACCCAGTTCGCCGCCGCCTTGCCGTCGCGGCCCGCGGCGACCTCCTCGAAGAAGGCGGCGTTCTCGACCTCGGCGGTCAGCACCCCGGCATCGTATTCGGTGACGGCGTAGTCGCGCACGAAGCGCGCCTTCTTCTCGTCGGGCAGCTCGGGCAGCGACGCGGCGATCTCGGCGATCCAGTCCTCCTCGAGTTCGAGCGGCAGCAGATCGGGGCAGGGGAAGTAGCGGTAATCATGCGCCTCCTCCTTGGAGCGCATCGAGCGCGTCTCGCCCCGGTCCGCATCGAAGAGCCGCGTCTCCTGCACCACGCTGCCGCCATCCTCGAGGATCGCGATCTGGCGGCGGGCCTCGAACTCGATCGCCTGCTGGATGAAGCGCATCGAGTTCATGTTCTTGATCTCGCAGCGCGTGCCGAGATGGCCGAAATCCTGCGTTTGCTGATACCTCTCGTAGTCGCCGGGGCGGCAGACGCTGACATTGACGTCGGCGCGCAGGTTGCCCGACTGCATGTTGCCCTCGCAGGTGCCGAGATAACGCATGATCTGGCGCAGCTTCGCGATATAGGCCGCGGCCTCCTCGGGGCCGCGGATATCGGGGCGCGAGACGATCTCCATGAGCGCGACCCCGGTGCGATTGAGATCGACGAAGCTCATCGCCGGGTCCATGTCATGGATCGACTTGCCGGCGTCCTGCTCCATGTGGATGCGCTCGATGCGCACCCGCCGCGCGATCCCCGGCGCCATGTCCACGATCACCTCGCCCTCGCCCACGATGGGATGGTAGAGCTGGCTGATCTGGTAGCCCTGCGGCAGGTCGGGGTAGAAGTAGTTCTTGCGATCAAACGCCGAGAAGCGGTTGATCTCGGCGCGCAGGCCCAGCCCGGTGCGCACCGCCTGCGCGACGCAGAAATCGTTGATCACCGGCAGCATCCCCGGCATCGCGGCATCGACGAAGGACACATGGCTGTTGGGATCGGCGCCGAACTCCGTCGACGCGCCCGAGAACAGCTTGGCCTTGCTGGCCACCTGCGCATGCACCTCCATGCCGATCACCAGCTCCCAGTCGGACTGCGCACCGGCGATCACCTTGGGCTGCGGGGCCTCGAAAGTCAGGTCGAGCATGGACGGTCTCCTTGGCAGGCGCCGCGGTTCTAGGCCAGCGCCGCGCGCCGGGCAAGGGAGGATCGCGATGCGCAAGACCTCGCCGAAATCGCCCCCCTTCGCACCCGAGGGTTGCCCGCCTCTGCGATTCGCCTGCACCTGACCCCGGCCGGGCAGGACCCGGCGGAGCATGGACAGTGCCATGAAACTCAGTAAATCCCTGAAATACGGGCCGCTTGCCGCGGCCTTGATGCTGGTGGCGGCGTGCAGCACCGAAAGCGCGGACGCCACCGACGAGGCGGGCTTCGCGATGCTGCCGGAGACGCGCTGGGACCATCGCCCGGAGGCCGAAAGCTGGACCGAGGCCACGATGAGCGCGCTCACGAGCCATGGCGCGCCCATGGTCGAGCAGACCCCCGCCGACATCGCCGCCTTCTGCCCCGGCTACGAGACCGCCAGCGTCGACGAGCGCGCCGCCTTCTGGACCGGCCTGTTCTCCGCGCTCGCACGCTACGAAAGCGGCTGGCGGCCCGATGCCGCGGGCGCGGGCGGGCAGTATCGCGGGCTGTTGCAGATCTTCCCGCAGACAGCGCGCTATCACGGCTGCAACATCAACGGCGCGGGCGAGCTCTACGAGGGCGAGCGCAACCTGTCCTGCGCCGTGCGCATCGCCACCGAGGCGGTGACCCGCGACGGCGTCGTCGCCGGCCAGCCCGGCAGCTGGGGCGGTGTGGCCGCCGACTGGCCGCCGCTGCGCAACGCCGACAAGCGCAACGAGATCGCCGCCTTCACCCGCGCGCAGGATTACTGCCAGGGATGATCCTGGCACCATCGTGAGAGCCTGCGGCGGACTCGCGGCTTGCGCCGTCGCCGCCGCACGCACAGGATCGCGTCATGACTGAACATTCCGACACGCCGACTGCGCTGCTGACCCGCCCGTAATGCGGCGCACAGCACCGCGAGGCGATGCCGACCGATGCATGCCTGTGGCATCACGAATGCCCCGCCTTCGCCGCACTGCTGCGCCCGCGCGCCGGCGATTGCTGAGTGTTCTGCTCCTACGCCGACACCCCGGTGCCCGCCGGTGCAGGCCGGCGGGAGCTGCTGATCACTCCAGCATCCGGCCCACCATCTCGCCCATGTCGCGGCTGAGCCCCTCCGTTGCGCGGATGCGTTCGAGCTCGGCACGGATCAGCGTCTGCCGCTCCGGGTCATAGCGCCGCCAGGTGTCGAAGGCCGCGGACATGCGCGCCGCCGTCTGCGGATTCAGCGGATCGAGCCGCAGCAGCCAGTCGGCCACGAGCCGGTACCCGGCGCCGGACGGGTCATGGAACCCCGCCGCATTGGCGGGCAATGCCCCGATCACGGCGCGGAAGCGGTTCGGATTGGTCCAGTCGAAGTCCGGATGCTCCGTCAGCGCCTGAGCCGCCGCAACGGCGCGCCCCGGCGCGGCGCGGGTGATCTGCAGCATGAACCACTTGTCGAGCACGAGCCGGTCATGGCCCCACTGCCGGTAGAAATCGGCCACCGCCGCGTCCCCCGCGCCGATCTCGATCAGCGCCGAGAGCGCGCCGAGCTGCTCGGTCATGTTGTCGGCCGCCGCAAAGAGCCTGTCCGCCCGCGCCCCGTCATCGACCCGCGCCATTAGCCGCAGCGCCGCCAGCCGCAACGCCCGGCACCCCGCCGCCTTTGCCGAGGGTGAAAACGGCCCCGGCAGGGCCATGTCCTCGTAAAGCTCCCCGAGCACCGGCGCGAGTCGCGCCGCCATCGCCTGCATCAGCCGCTCGCGCGCCGCGTGGATCGCTCCCGGATCCGGCACCGCCCCCGCATCGTGAAGGCTCTGGGCCATGGTGTCGTCGGAGGGCAGCCCCAGCGCCAGCGCCCGGAAAGCCGGGTCGAGTCCGTCATCGCGCAGCATTCGCGCCAGCGCGTCGAGGTAGTCCGGCCCCGGCGCGGCCCCATCGGTGATCATCCGCGCCAGCACCTCGCGCGCCAGCGCGCGCCCCGCCTCGAACCTGTTGAACGGGTCCGTGTCATGCGCGAGCAGAAAGGCCCGCTCCTCGGCCGTGCTGTCGCGCTCGACGATCACCGGCGCGGAGAAGCCGCGCAGGATCGACGGAATCGGCCGCTCGCCAAGCCCCTCGAAGGCAAAGCTCTGTTCCGCCTGCGAAACTTCGAGCACCGTCGTGGCCTGCAGCTCGCGCCCGTCGCGCCCGAGAAGCCCCACCGCCACCGGGATCGGCACCGGCGCCTTCTCCGGCTGGCCGGGCGTCGGCGGCGTGCGCTGGCGCAGCGTCAGCCGATAGCTCGCCCCGTCCCAGTCCTCCGTCACGCCGAGCCGCGGCGTGCCGGCCTGCTCGTACCAGCGCTTGAACTGCGCCAGATCGCGCCCCGTGGCGTCCTCGAACACCCTGAGCCAGTCCTCGATCGTGCAGGCCTGCCCGTCATGGCGCTCGAAATAGAGATCGAGCGCGGCCCTGTAACCCGCCTCGCCGACCAGAAGATGCAGCATGCGGATCAGCTCCGCGCCCTTTTCGTAGACGGTCGCGGTATAGAAATTGTTGATCTCGACGTAGGAAGCGGGGCGCACCGGATGCGCAAGCGGTCCGTCATCCTCGCGAAACTGCCGCGCGCGCAGCGTCAGGACATCCTCGATCCGCCGCACCGCATGGCTGCGCATGTCGCCCGAGAACTGCTGATCGCGAAAGACCGTCAGCCCCTCCTTGAGCGAAAGCTGGAACCAGTCGCGGCAGGTGATGCGGTTGCCGGTCCAGTTGTGGAAGTATTCATGCGCGATGATCGCCTCGATGCGCTCGAAATCGGCATCCGTCGCCGTCTCCGGCGCGGCGAGGACGAACTTGGAGTTGAAGATGTTCAGCCCCTTGTTCTCCATCGCGCCCATGTTGAAGTCGTCGACGGCGACGACGTTGAAGATGTCGAGATCGTATTCGCGCCCGTAGACCTCCTCGTCCCAGCGCATCGAGCGCTTGAGCGCCTCCATCGCGAAGCCGCAGCGCCCCTCGTCGCCCGGCCGTACCCAGATATTGAGCGCCACATCGCGCCCCGCGCGGGTGGTGAACCGGTCACGATGCGCCACCAGGTCCCCCGCCACCAGCGCAAACAGGTAGGACGGCTTGGGATGCGGGTCCGCCCATTCCGTCCAGCCCGCACCCACCGGGTTGCCGTTCGACATCAGCACCGGCATGTCCGACTCGATGCGCACCCGGAACGGCGCCATCACGTCGGGACGGTCGGGATAATACGTGATCTTGCGAAACCCCTCGGCCTCGCATTGCGTGCAATACATGCCGTTCGACATGTATAGACCCTCGAGCGCGGTGTTGGCCTCCGGCGCGATCTCGACCTCGGCGGTCCACTCGAAGCCGTCACGCGCAAGCAGCTCCTTGGGGATCGTCACCCCGCCCGCCTCGGGCTCCAGCGCGACAGGCACCGCATCGATCGCCGCCGAGACGAGCCGCAGCCCCTCGCCATCGAGCCACAGATCGCCGGGCGCCGGATGCGCCGGGTTGGGCCGGAAGCGGATCCGCGAGCGCACCCGCGTCGCCTTCGGGTCGAGCCGGAAATCGAGCGCGACATCCTCCACGAGATAGGCCGGCGGGGTGTACTCGCTCAGATGGATCGCCTGCGGCGCTGCGTCTTTCATGGGGGCTCCTTTCGCTGGCGCGAGAGTAGGGCGCGGACAGGCCAGCTTCAATGGGCTGGTCATCCGCGTCGAACTGGACCATAAGAAGAACATCGGCGCGGTTTTGACCTCGGGGCGAGGGCGGTTATCTGCATGCGGATGCAAGGGGTGAGCATCCTGTGGTTCAAGCGCGATCTGCGCATCGCGGATCACCCGGCGCTGGCGGCTGCGGCCGGGGCCGGGCCGGTGCTGCCGCTCCACATCGTCGAGCCCGAATATTGGGCGCTGCCCGACACCTCGGCGCGGCAATGGGCCTTCGCGGCCGAATGTCTCGAGGATCTGCGCGCCGATCTCGCCGCGCTCGGACAGCCGCTGGTGGTGCGAACGGGCGATGCCGTCACGGTGCTGCGCGGGCTGGCGCAGGCGCACGGCGTCGCGCGGATCGTCTCGCACGAGGAAACCGGCAATCTGTGGACCTTCGCGCGCGACCGGCGGGTCGCGGCCTGGGCGCGCGATGCGGGGATCGCGTGGCGGGAGCTGCCGCAATCGGGTGTGGTCCGGGGGCTGCGCGGCCGTGACGGCTGGGCGGCGCGGCGCGATGCCTTCATCGCCGCCATCCCCGCCGAAAAGCCCGCCGCGCTGCCGCCCATCCCCGGCATCGAGCCCGGCCCGATTCCCACCGCCGCGCAGCTTCGCCTAGCCGCCGACCCATGCCCGCATCGCCAGCCGGGCGGGCGCGCGCGGGCGATGGAGACGCTGGACAGCTTCCTCGAACTGCGCGGGCGCGATTACCGGCGCGAGATGTCCTCGCCGCTCACCGGCGAGCGGGGCTGCTCGCGGCTGTCGCCGCATCTCGCGCTCGGCACGCTCTCGGGCCGCGAGGCCGCGCAGGCCACCGCGGCCGCGAAGGCCGCCCGTCGCGGCGAGAAGGGCTGGGGCGCGAGCCTGAAGAGCTTCGAGAGCCGTCTCGCCTGGCGCGACCATTTCATGCAGAAACTCGAGGATGCGCCCCGCATCGAGACGCATTGCCTTCACACCGCCTTCGAGGATCTGCGCCCGCGCGAGCCGGACGCCGCGCGGCTGCGGGCGTGGGAGCGCGGCGAGACCGGGCTGCCCTTCGTCGATGCCTGCATGCGCTATCTGCGCGCCACGGGCTGGCTCAATTTCCGCATGCGCTCGATGCTCACGGCGGTGGCGTCCTATCATCTATGGCTCGACTGGCGCGCGACCGGGCCGCATCTGGCGCGGATGTTCACCGATTACGAGCCCGGCATTCACTGGAGCCAGATGCAGATGCAGTCGGGCACCACGGGCATGAACGCGCTGCGCATCTACAACCCCGTCAAGCAGGGGCACGATCAGGATCCCGAGGGCACCTTCACCCGCCGATGGGTGCCCGAACTCGCCGACGTGCCCGATCACGTCCTGCACGAGCCCTGGAAATGGGAGCGCGCGGGCACGCTCCTCGGCCGCGCCTATCCCGAGCCCGTCATCGATGTGGCCGCTGCCGCCCGCGCCGCCCGCGCCGCCTTCAAGCAGGCCCGCGCCGGCGCCGATTACCGCGACGAGTCCCGCCGCCTCGTCGCCCGCCACGCCAGCCGCAAGGGCCGCACCCCGCGCCGGCGCGGCCACCGCGACCAGATGAGCCTCGATCTGTGATGGCGCGGATGCGGCGCAAATCCGACCTGCCCGCGAAGACCTGCGCGACCTGCGGGCGCTCCTTTGCCTGGCGGCGCAAATGGGCGCGCGACTGGGACGCGGTGCGCCACTGCTCCGAGCGCTGCCGGCGCAGGCGACGCGGCGATTGCACCGCGCCGCGCTTCGGGGGATGATCGCCCCGAACCAACCGGAGGCGACAATGAGCGACAGGATCACGCGCGCGGGGCTCGATGTGGATGCGGGGCTGGCTCGCTTCATCGAGGAGGAGGCGCTGCCGGGGACCGGTATCGCGGCGCCGGCCTTCTGGGAGGGTTTCGCGGCGCTGCTGCGCGACGTCACGCCGCGCAACCGCGCGCTGCTCGACCGCCGCGCCGAACTGCAGGGCGAAATCGACGCCTGGCACCGTGCCCGCCGCGGCCAGCCCCATGACGCCGAGACCTATCGCGCCCTGCTCGAGGAGATCGGCTATCTGCTTCCCGAAGGCGCCGATTTCGAGATCGAGACCGATCGCATCGATCCGGAAATCGCGCCGCTTGCCGGGCCGCAGCTCGTCGTGCCGATCACCAATGCGCGCTACGCGCTCAACGCCGCCAATGCGCGCTGGGGGTCGCTCTATGATGCGCTCTACGGCACCGATGCGCTGGGCGATGCGCCCCCCACGGGGGACTTCGACGCCGCCCGCGGCGCGCGTGTCGTGGCCTGGGCCAGGGACTTCCTCGACCGCTCTGCCCCGCTCGCGCAGGGGTCACACAGGGAGGCGGCGGGCTACCGCATCGTCGATGGCGCGCTCGTGCCCGCGCTCGCCGATCCGGCGCAGCTCGTGGGCTACACCGGCGCACCCGACGCGCCCGAAAGCATCGTGCTGCGGCGCAACGGGCTGCATGTGATGCTGGTGATCGACGCCGAGCACCCGATCGGGCGCGACGATCCCGCGCATCTGGCCGATATCCGGATCGAGGCCGCGATCTCGGCGATCATGGATTGCGAGGACAGTGTCGCCGCCGTGGATGGCGAGGACAAGACGCTCGCCTATCGCAACTGGCTCGGCCTGATGCGCGGCGACCTTGGCGCCGAGATCGAGAAGGGCGGGCGCAGCCATACCCGCCGCCTCGCTGGTGACATCGCGCTCACCGGCCCCGACGGCGCGCCGCGGCGCCTCAGGGGCCGCGCGCTCATGCTGGTGCGCAATGTCGGCCACCTGATGACCAGCCCGGCCATCACGATGGACGGCGCCGAGGTCTTCGAGGGGCTGATGGATGCGGTGATCACCACGCTGATCGCCATGCACGACCTGCGCAAGATCGAGGGGCCGCGCAACTCCGAGGCCGGCTCCGTCTATGTCGTCAAGCCGAAGATGCACGGGCCCGAGGAGGTCGCCCTAACCGATGCGATCTTCACCCGCGTCGAGGAGCTGCTCGGACTGCCGGCGCACACCGTCAAGCTCGGCATCATGGACGAGGAGCGCCGCACCTCCGTCAACCTCAAGGAATGCATCCGCGCCGCGCGCCACCGCGTCGCCTTCATCAATACCGGCTTTCTCGACCGCACCGGCGACGAGATCCATACCTGCATGGAAGCGGGCCCCGTCCTGCGCAAGGGCGACATGAAATCCACCACCTGGATCCAGGCCTACGAGGACCGCAACGTGGATATAGGGCTGGCCTGCGGGCTGATGGGGCGCGCCCAGATCGGCAAGGGAATGTGGGCGATGCCCGACCGCATGGCCGCGATGCTCGAGGCCAAGATCGCCCAGCCCAAGGCCGGCGCCAACACCGCCTGGGTGCCCTCGCCAACCGCCGCGGTGCTACACGCAACGCATTATCACGCCGTCGATGTCGCCGCCGTGCAGCGCGAGCTCAGGGCCGGCGGCACGCGCGCGCGCCGAGACGATCTGCTGGTGCCGCCGCTGGCGCGGGGCGCGAACTGGTCCGAGGACGAGATCCGCGCCGAGATCGAGAACAACGCCCAGGGCATCCTCGGCTACGTCGTGCGCTGGGTCGATCAGGGAATCGGTTGCTCCAAGGTGCCCGATATCGACGATGTCGCGCTGATGGAGGACCGCGCCACCTGCCGAATCAGTTCGCAGATGCTCGCCAACTGGCTGCATCACGGCGTCGTCTCCGAGGACCGGGTGATGGCCGCGATGCGCAAGATGGCCGAGGTCGTGGACCGGCAGAACGCCGATGATCCCGCCTATGCACCCATGGCGCCGGGCTTCGACGGGCCCGCCTTCCGGGCCGCCTGCGATCTCGTGTTTCGTGGCCGCGAACAGCCCTCGGGCTACACCGAGCCGGTGCTCCATGCCCGCCGGCGCGAACGCAAGGCGCTCGGATGAGCGGGCTCAGCCGCGCCGGGTAAAGACGCTGGTCTGGAACTTCTGCACTGCCCCCTTCGGCGTGACATGGTCATGCCGAAGCGAAGTCTGCGCGGCAAACACGCCCGGCGCGTGGCGCTCGAGCATCGCCGCGAGGGCCTCGGGGCTGTAGCGCTGCACCGGCAGCCCCGAGCATTTCTCCGGCCCGTCATCGGCGAAGGTCGCGATCACGGCATGCCCGCCCGCAGCCAGCGCCCGCTCCAGCGCCGCGACATAGGCTTCCCGCTGCGCCTGCGCGGTCAGGAAATGCAGCACCGCCCGATCATGCCAGAGCGCGTAACGCTGCGGTGGCACCCACTCGATGATATCGGCCTCGATCCAGTGCACCTGCGCCGCCGCCTCCCCAAGCCGGGCGCGACTGGCCGCCAGCGCCGCGCCCGAAAGATCCAGCACCGAAACCGGCCCGAACCCGCGCGCCAGCAGCGCATCCACCAGCCGCGACGTCCCGCCGCCGACATCGATCACCGGCGCGCCCGGCGTGAGCCGTGCCGTGACGAGGTCGAGCGAGGGCTGCGGCACATCCTGATGCCATGTCAGCGCCGCCTCCGGGCGCGCCGCATAGACCTCGTCCCAGTGCGCGCGTGTCCTGTCGGATGCCATCCCGTTTTCCGCCTCAAGCCATATTCAGGTTCCTGAACCTGATCTGGGCGCGCGGCGGTCGCTGCGCAAGGCCGGCCCGGCCCTCGACCGGGGCGCGCAAACGCCCTATCTTGCCGGGGCAAATCGAGGAAGGCGCATACATGACCCGCCCCGTCGTCGGCATCATCGGCAACAGCCATCTCATCAACGATCAGTACCCGGCCCATGCCGGCGGCACCATGAACAGCGAGGCCGTCGCCCATGTCGCGGGCTGTCTGCCGCTCCTGATCCCGTCGGATCCGGACCTCGTCCGGGTGCCGGAACTGCTCGAGGTCTGCGCGGGATTCGTGCTCACCGGCGGGCGGCCCAATGTCCATCCGGAGGAATACGGCGAGCACTGGACCGAGGCGCACGGCGCGGCGGACCGGGCGCGCGACGCCGTCGCGCTGCCGCTGGTGCGCGCCTGCGTGGAGCGTGGTCAGCCCGTGATGGGGCTGTGCCGTGGTTTCCAGGAGGTCAATGTCGCGCTGGGCGGCACGCTCTATGCGGAGGTGCGCGATCTGCCCGGGCGCATGAATCATCGCATGCCCCCCGATGGCACGCTCGACGAGAAGTTCGCGCTGCGCCATCGCGTCTCCTTTTCGCGCGGGGGCCCGTTTCACCGCCTGATGGGCGCCGAGGAGGTGATGACCAATACCCTGCACGGCCAGGCGATCAATCGCGCCGGCGCGACCGTGGTGATCGATGGCCGGGCCGATGACGGAACACCCGAGGCGCTCTACGTGCGCGATGCGCCGGGCTTCACCATGTCGGTGCAGTGGCACCCGGAATACAACGCGGCGAACGATCCCGTCTCGCGCCCGCTCTTCGAGGCCTTCGGCGCGGCGGTGCGCGACTGGGCGCAGGGCGGCGCGGCGCGGCGGATGACGGCCTGAACCGGTGCGGCGCGCCATTGCCATTGCCATCGTCATCGTGGCGGCGGGGGTGATCCTCGCGGGGGGCTGGGCGTGGCTCGGGCGCGATACCGGCGGTGCGCCGATCGTCGCGGTGACGGTGCCGGAGCTGTCGGCGCACGAGGCGGCGGGCGCGGCGCTCTACGAGACGCATTGTGCCGCATGCCACGGCCCCGACGCCGCCGGGCGCGCCGGGACCGCGCCGTCGCTCGTGCACGAGATCTACGAACCCGGCCATCACCCGGACGCAGCCTTCGTCGCCGCCGTCGAGCTCGGCGTGCATGCCCATCACTGGGATTATGGCGACATGCCCGCCGTGCAGGGGCTCGATCGCGACGCGATCGCCGCCATCACCGCCTATGTGCGCGCGCTGCAGCGCGCCAACGACATTCACTGACGCCGCGCGCGCGGCGCGGGCGGTTATTCGCGCGCAGTATCGGTCATTCGCGCATCACGGCTTGTGCGGCGCCGGCCGGCGCGCCATGCCGGCCGACAGCGTGGCTTGCGAAAGGACCCCGGCGAATGAGCACCCTCCACGCATCACCGACCGACAGCGCCGGGCGCCTCGCGGCGCTCGACATCCTGCGCGGCTTCGCGCTGTTCGGGATCCTCGTGATGAACATCCAGGCCTTCGCGATGATCGCGGACGCCTACACGCATCCGGTCGTCACCGGCCCGCTCGAGGGGGCGGAGTTCGCCGTCTGGCTCGGGGCGGAGCTGTTCTTCAACAACAAGTTCATCGCGATCTTCACGCTTCTGTTCGGCGCCGGGATCGTCCTGATGACCGGGCGCGCGGCCGAGGGCGGCGATGACGGGAGGCGCCTGCATCGCCGGCGCATGGCGGGGCTCGCGGTGATCGGGCTGGCGCATGGGTACCTCCTGTGGTTCGGCGACATCCTGTTCGTGTATGCCGTCTGCGGGCTGATCGCGGTGCTGGCGCGGGACTGGCCGGTGCGCCGCCTGATGCGCTGGGCGCTGGGTCTGTTCGCACTGCCGATGCTGACCGGCGCGCTCATAACGCTGGCGATGCTGCAGCTTTCCGCGGAGGATCTCGAGGCCCTGCGCGCCGAGGTCTGGGCGCCGCCGGCCGATGCCATCGCCGCCGAGATCGCCGCCTATCGTGGCTCCTGGATCGAGCAGATGGCCGCGCGTGTGCCCGAATCCTTCGGCATGCACAGCTTCGTGCTGCCCACCGAGGGGATCTGGGGCACGCTGGGGCTGATGCTCGCCGGCATGGCGGCGTTTCGCTCCGGGCTCATCACCGGGGCCTGGTCGGACGCCGCCTATGTGCGCCTCGCGCTGGGGGGGTTCGCGGTCGGGCTGGTGCTGGCCGGGACGGGGGCGTGGCTGAATTTCCGCATGGGCTGGCAGATGGAGTATTCGCTCTATTTCGGGCGCATGCTCAATCACTGGGCCGGGCCGGTGATGGGGGCGGGCTGGATCGGGCTGATGATGCTCGCGGCGCGGCGGCTGCCGGCGTTGGCGACGGCGATCTTCGCGCCGGTGGGGCGCACGGCGCTGTCGAATTACCTGCTGCAATCGCTGATCTGCACCTGGGTGTTCTACGGGCACGGGCTGGGGCTGTTCGCCGCGCTCGACCGGGTGGAGCAGCTCTGGGTCGTGCTCGGCGTGTGGCTGGTGATGCCGGTGTGGTCGCGGCTGTGGCTGACGCGGTTTCGCTTCGGCCCGGCGGAGTGGCTCTGGCGCTCGATGAGCTATGGCCGGATGCAGCCGCTGCGCAAGCCCGCGGCATCGTGACATCGCAAGCGAGGGAGGCGATCATGCAAGATGACGGTATCGACACGCAAACCGGGGACCGGGCGCGGCGCAAGCGCTTCGGCCAGCAGCTTTCGCTCATCGCGGGCGGGGCGGCGCTGGTGTGGCTGGGGCTGGCGCTCGGTCTCGGGCTCGGGCTGGGGGCGGGGCTGGTGGGCGCCGGTCTCGTGCTCGGGGTCGAGCAGGGCGCGCGGCGGCATTACGGATTGCGCCTCGATGCGGGCTGGCTCGTGGTGTCGGCGATCGCGGTGCTCGCGGGCGGGTTGATGATGGCGGAGGTGTCCGTGCCGGTGGGCGCGCTGATCCTCGTGGGGCTGGGGCTTGCCGTGGCGGCATCGGCGCTGTCGCGCCGCGGCGGCTGATCGGGCCTTGCGCGCGGCCGCGGCCGGGGTATCCTCTCCCCGAAGTTGCCGGGGCCGCGCCATGCGAGTGCTCATCGTCTACGCCACCACCGAGGGCCAGACCCGCAGAATCGCGCGCTTTGCCGCCGATCATCTCGGCGCGGCGAGGCATTCCGTCGAGCTTCTGCATGCCGCCGACGGCGACGATCTCGACCCGGCGCGCTTCGACACCGCGATCCTCGCGGGATCGGTTCATGCCGGCGTCTACCAGGAAGAACTGACGGGCTTCGCGCGCGACCATGCCGCGGCGCTCGGGGCGATGCGCACGCTCTTTCTTTCGGTGTCGCTCTCGGCGGCGGGCACGCATCCGGAGGACTGGCGCGGGCTCGATGCGGCGGTCGAGCGGTTCTGCAACGAGACGGGCTGGACGCCGGGGCGCATCGCCCATGTCGCCGGCGCGCTGCGATTCTCGGAATACAGCTTCTTTCGCTACTGGGCGATGCGCTGGATCGCGCAGCACCGCGACGAGAGCGTGCAGGGCGGCTCGGATGTCGAATACACCGACTGGGACGCGCTGCGCGCCCTGCTTGATGAATGGGCCGCAGGCTGAGCGCATCCGATTGCCCCGCCCGCGCGATCTGGTATGGCGTTGCCCGAGGCAGCATCGGGAGGGACCATGGCCGGCTCCGTGGCTTATGAACGCAAGGGACGCATCGCGCTCATCCGAGTGATGAATCCGCCCGTCAATGCGCTCTCGCAGGCGGTGCGCGCCGGGCTCGATGACGCCATGGAACAATTCGCCGAGGATGACGACGCCGCGGCGGCGGTGATCCTCGGTGACGGGCGCAGCTTCATCGCGGGCGCGGATCTGTCCGAATTCGGCAAGCCGCCGCAGCGGCCCTATCTGCCCGACGTCATCAACCGCATCGAGGCCGCCGACAAGCCGGTGATCGCGGTGATCCATGGCACGGCGCTCGGCGGCGGGCTCGAGGTGGCGCTCGGGGCGCATTACCGTGTCGCGCTGGAGGGGGCGTCGGTCGGGCTGCCGGAGGTCACGCTCGGCGTGGTGCCCGGTGCGGGCGGCACGCAGCGCCTGCCGCGGCTGACGGGGCTCGAGCCGGCGCTCGACATCGTCACCTCGGCGCGTCGGGTGCCCGCCGCCGAGGCCGCCGAGCTCGGCATCGTCGATGCGCTGCGCCCCGCAAGCGACCCGGCCGAGGCCGGCGTCGCCTTTGCCGAGGAACTGCTCGCGGCGGGGCAGGGGGTGCGCCGGGTGCGCGAGCTGCCCGCCCCCGGGATCGACGCGGCGATGCTCGATGCGTGGCGCGACAAGGTCGCCGCGCGCGCCGGGGGCCAGATCGCCCCGGTCACCGCCATCGACGCAGTCGCCGCCTGCGCGCTGCCCTTCACGGACGGGCTCGCCGAGGAGCGCCGCCTTTTCGAGCATCTGCGCGAAAGCCCGCAGCGCGACGCGCTCGTGCATGCCTTCTTCGCCGAGCGCAAGGTCGCCCGGCTGCCCGAGCTCGAGGATGTCGCGGCGCGCGCGCTCGGCCATGTCGGGGTGATCGGGGGCGGCACGATGGGGGCGGGTATCGCCGTGGCGGCGCTGCTCGCGGGGCTCGAGGTCACGCTGATCGAGCGCGACGGCGAAGCCGCCGAGGCCGCCGCCGCCAGCATCGGCAGGACCCTCGAGGGCAGCGTGCAGCGCGGCAAGCTCTCCGCAGGCGCGCGCGACGAGATCCTGACCGAGCGCTTGCGCGCGCTCAGCGACTACGACGCGCTCGCCCGCGCCGATCTCGTCATCGAGGCGGTGTTCGAAAGCATGGAGGTCAAGCAGGAAGTCTTCGCCCGGCTCGATACGGTGTGCCGCCCCGGCGCGGTGCTGGCCACCAACACCTCCTATCTCGATGTCGGCGCCATCGCCGCGACCACCTCGCGCCCCGCCGACGTGATCGGGCTGCACTTCTTTTCGCCCGCGCATGTGATGAAGCTGGTCGAGGTGGTGGTGCCCGAGGGGGCGGACCCGCAGGCCGTTGCCACGGGCTTCGCGCTCGCCGCGAAGATGCGCAAGATCGCCGTGCGCAGCGGCGTGTGCGACGGCTTCATCGGCAACCGCATTCTCTCGGCCTATCGCGCCGCGGCCGATCACATGGTGCTCGACGGGGCCTCGCCGTTCGAGATCGACCGCGCCGTGGTCAATTTCGGCTTCCCGATGGGGCCCTATGCGATGAGCGATCTCGCCGGGCTCGACATCGGCTACATGACCCGCCAGCGCAAGGCCGCCACCCGCGATGCGCGCGAGCGCGTGCCCGTCCATGCCGACCGGCTCTACGAGCTCGGCCGGCTCGGGCGCAAGACCGGGCGCGGCTACTACATCTATGACGACGAAACGCCCAAGGGCCGCCCCGATCCCGAGCTCGACACCCTGCTTGCCGATATCCGCGCCGAGCTGGGCATCACGCCGCGCAGCTTTCCGGGTGACGAGATCCGCAAGCGCTATATCGGCGCCATGGTCAACGAAGCGGCGCGGGTCGTGGGCGAGGGGGTCGCGCGGCGTCCGCTCGACGTGGATGTGGTGCTGCTGCACGGCTACGGCTTCCCGCGCTGGCGCGGCGGGCCGATGAAGCACGCCGACCAGATCGGCCTCTATCACATCCTTGCCGATATCCGCGCGCTCGCGCAGGAGGATGATTTCTTCTGGGAGCCGGCGCCGCTGCTGGCCGATCTGGTCGCCAGGGGCGCGGATTTCGACAGCCTCAACTGAGGGGGTAGCGCGGCCTTGCCCCGGCACGGCCGCGTCCCTACCCTGCGGGCGCAAACAACAAGCGAGCAGCGCCATGTCCGCCGATGATCTCCTCTCCGGCCAGCCGGATGACTACAACGCCGCCTCGATCGAGGTGCTCGAGGGCCTCGAGCCCGTTCGCAAGCGCCCCGGCATGTATATCGGGGGCACGGACGAGCGCGCGCTGCACCATCTCGTCGCAGAGGTCCTCGACAACGCGATGGACGAGGCCGTGGCCGGCCATGCCTCGCGCATCGAGCTGTCGCTCGGCGCGGACGGGGCCGTCACGGTCACGGATAACGGCCGCGGCATCCCCGTCGAGCCGCACCCCAAGTTCCCCGACAAATCGGCGCTCGAGGTGATCCTGTGCACGCTGCATTCGGGCGGCAAGTTCTCGGGCAAGTCCTATGCGACCTCGGGCGGGCTGCACGGCGTCGGCGCCTCGGTGGTCAATGCGCTCTCAGAGCACATGCGCGTCGAGGTTGCGCGCGGGCGCGAGCTCTTCGCGCAGGAATTCGTGCGCGGCATCCCGCAAGGCCCCGTCGCGAAGGTCGGCCCCGCACCCAACCGGCGCGGCACCACCATCACCTTCAGCCCCGACCCGGAAATCTTCGGCTCCCAGACCCTCAAGCCCGCACGGCTGCACAAGCTCGCCCGCTCCAAGGCGTATCTGTTCTCGGGCGTCGAGATCCGCTGGAAGTCCGCCATCGATGACGGCGAGACGCCGACCTCGGCGACGTTTCACTTCCCCGGCGGGCTGGCCGATTACCTGCGCGAGCAGCTCGCCGACGCCACGACCCATGCCAGCCAGCCATTCGCCGGGCGCGTCGCCTTCGACGGGCGCGGCCGCGCGGGCTCGGTGGAATGGGCGATCAACTGGACGCCCTCGCGCGATGGCTTCATCCAGTCCTACTGCAACACCGTGCCCACCCCGGAGGGCGGCACGCACGAGCAGGGCTTCTGGGCCGCGATCCTCAAGGGCATCCGCGCCTACGGCGAGCTCGCAAACAACAAGAAGGCCCAGCAGATCACCCGCGAGGATCTCATGGGCGGGGGCTGTGCGCTGGTGTCGTGCTTCATCGCCGAGCCCGAATTCGTCGGTCAGACGAAGGACCGGCTGGCCACGGCCGAGGCCGCGAAGCTCGTCGAGAACGCGGTGCGCGACCATTTCGACAACTGGCTCGCCGCCGACCCGAAGGCCGCGGGCGCGATCCTCGACTACCTCGTGCTGCGCGCCGAGGAGCGCCAGCGCCGCCGCGCCGAAAAGGAGACCGCGCGCAAGACCGCCACGCGCAAGCTGCGCCTGCCCGGCAAGCTGGTGGACTGCACGGCGGCCTCGCGCGAGGGCACGGAGCTGTTCATTGTCGAGGGGGATTCCGCCGGCGGCTCGGCCAAGGCGGCGCGCTCGCGGGCGACGCAGGCGCTGCTGCCGCTGCGCGGCAAGATCCTCAACGTGCTCGGCGCGGCGAGCTCCAAGCTCGGCCAGAACCAGGAGATCAGCGACCTGACGCAGGCGCTGGGCGCGGGGCTGGGGGCGAAGTTCCGGCTCGACGATCTGCGCTACGAGCGCATCATCATCATGACCGACGCCGATGTGGACGGGGCGCATATCGCGGCGCTGCTGATGACCTTCTTCTATTCGCAGATGCGCCCGCTCATCGACGAGGGGCATCTCTACCTCGCCTGCCCGCCGCTCTACCGGCTGACGCAGGGGGCGACGCGGGTCTACGCGCTCGACGAGGCGGAAAAGGACGCGCTCATGGAAAAGGGCCTCGGCGGCAAAGGCAAGGTCGAGGTGTCGCGGTTCAAGGGTCTCGGCGAGATGGACTCCAAGGATCTCAAGGAAACCACCATGGACCCGGCCACCCGGCGCCTCATCCGCGTGCGCATCGA
>SLQD01000059.1 GCA_007131685.1 Paracoccaceae bacterium
CCCGCCGCGCCCTCGACGCCGGCGCCGACGGGCTCATCGCCTCGCCGCGCGAGGCCGCCGCGCTGCGCGCCCTGCCCGGGGCCGATGGCCGCCTCATCGTCACCCCCGGCGTGCGCCCCGAGGGCGCCGAGCCCGGCGACCAGAAGCGCATCGCCACGCCCGCTGCGGCACTGCGCGACGGGGCCGACCACATCGTCGTCGGCCGCCCGGTGACCCGCGCCGCCGATCCCGCCGCCGCCGCGCGCGCGATCATATCCCGGATGCCCTGACGGGGCCGCCATGCTAGATTGCGGCAATGTCCGCCCTGTGCCGCGACTGCCTGACCGAGATCGAGACCGCACGACGCTGCCCCGCCTGCGGCGGCCCGCGCCTGCTCGAACATCCCGAGCTTGACCGCCTCGCCATCGCGCATGTCGATTGCGACGCCTTCTATGCCTCGGTGGAAAAACGCGACGACCCGGCGCTGCGCGACAAGCCCGTGATCGTGGGCGGCGGGCGGCGCGGCGTCGTCTCGGCGGCGTGCTATATCGCGCGGATTCACGGCGTGCGCTCGGCGATGCCGATGTTCGAGGCGCTGCGGCTGTGCCCCGGCGCCGTCGTGGTGCGCCCGCGCGGGGCCGCCTATGCCGAGACCTCGCGCGCGATCAAGGCGCTGATGCACGCGCTCACCCCGCTGGTCGAGCCGCTCTCGCTTGACGAGGCGTTTCTCGACCTGTCGGGCACCGCGCGCCTGCATGGCGCAGCGCCTGCAAATCTCCTGGCGGGGCTGGTACGGCGCATCGAGGACGAACTCGGCGTGACCGCCTCGGTCGGGCTGTCGCACAACAAGTTTCTCGCCAAGCTCGCCTCCGACATGGACAAGCCGCGCGGCTTTTCCGTGATCGGGCGCGCGGACACTGCCGAGGTGCTGCGCGGCAAGCCGGTCGGGCTGATCCCCGGCATCGGGACGGCGGGACGCGCGGCGCTCGAGCGCGCCGGGGTGCGCAGCATCGACGACCTGCTGCGCTGGGACCGGCGCGACCTTTCAGCGCGCTTCGGCAGCACGGGCGAGCGGCTGTACCGGCTCGCCCGCGGCGAGGATCGCCGCCGCGTCAGCCCCGACGCGCCCGTCAAGTCGATCTCCAACGAAACCACCTTCGCAAGCGACATCGACGCCCCCGATATCCTCGATGGCCATGTCTGGCGCCTCGCCGAGAAGGTCAGCGACCGCGCCAAGGCGAAGGGCCTTGCCGGGCGTGTCGTCACAGTCAAGCTCAAGCGCGCCGATCACCGCCTGCTCACCCGCCGCGCCAGCCTGCGCGAGTCCTCGCAGATGGCCGAGACGCTCTACACCGCCGCCGCGCAGCTTCTGCGCGATGCCGGGGCGGCACGGCCCCGCGGGGAGACGGGGGGCACCGGGCCGCTTCGGCTCGTCGGGGTCGGGCTGAGCGAGCTGTCCGCCGCTGCCGAAGCCGACCGCACGGCTGGTGACCTCGTCGATCCGCAGGCCGCCCGCCGCGCCCGCGCCGAAGCCGCGCGCGACGCCATTCGCGCCCGCTTCGGCCCCGATGCGATCATCAAGGGCCGGGCCCTGCGCTGATCACTCCGCCGCGAGCGGCACGCCGCGGCCGAGCGCCGCGAGCTCGGCGACGATCCCCTCGAGCACGGCGCGAAAACCGTCGAAGCCGCTGCCGCGGGCAATGCGGCGCTCATCCATGTAGAGCGCACGGTCGATCTCCACCTGGATGACATGGCACCCCTCGGAGGGCCGCCCGTAATGCTGCGCGACGAAGGCTCCGGCGAAAGGCGTGTTGCGCGCCACCCGCAGCCCGGCGCCAGCGAAGGCGGCCTCGACCCGCTCGGTGATCTCGGCCCCCGCGGACGCCCCGAAGCGATCCCCGAGCACCACCTCCGGGCAGGGCCGCCCGGGCGCGGCATAGCCCGCGATCGCCTCATGCGGCATCGAATGGCAATCGATCAGCACCGCCTCGCCGAACAGCGCGCGCGTCTCGTCCATCAGCGCGCGCAGCGCGGCGTGATAGGGCCGCCAGACCGTCGCGAGCCGCGCCTCCGCCTCCTCGCGCGACAGCCGCCCCGGATAGATCGCCCGCCCCCCCGCAACGACCCGCGGGATCACGCCCAGCCCCGAGGTGATCCGCGGATTGGGCGCGCCGCGGCGCAATGCCCGGATCAGCGCCGGGTCGAGCTCGTCGCAATCGCGGTTGAGATCGACATAGGCGCGCGGCAACCGCGCCGCGAGCAGCGCCGCCCCGTGCACCGGCGCCGCGGCGAAGAGCTCATCCACGAAGGCATCCTCCGAGGAGCGCAGCGCGCGCCGGTCGAGCACGCTGCGCGCCACGAAGCCCTCCGGGTAGTCGCGCCCGCTATGGGGCGAGGCGAACAGCACGCTGGTGCTGCGCCGCGCAGGCAGGAACAGGCGATAGGGCTCTTCGGTCATGCGCACTCCTGTCCGAAGGTATAGCGCGGTTTCGCGCGCCGCCAAAAGCCCTTGAACCCTCCCGCAGTTCCTTTTATACGCTGCGCGTCCGGCCCGCCCGCGACCGCGCCCGCAATGCGGGCCGGCTCCGGAGCGGGACGGGACGGGCGCGTAGCTCAGCGGTAGAGCACTACGTTGACATCGTAGGGGTCGCTGGTTCGAACCCAGCCGCGCCCACCATTCCAGGCCCGCCCCGAGGGGTGGCGACGCATCGCCGCCCGGCATGACCGCTGCCGCGAAGGCTTCCTGCCCGCCACTCCCCGCGACGCGGCAAGTGGATCGCGCGCAATTTCCACCCGCATCTGCGCGGTGCCCGTCACGCGTCTTCAAGGCGGGATCAGGATGCCGGCACCCGGCCCCGCGCGCATGCGGGCATCCGGGATGACATGACCTGCTCGCGTACACAGGGCCATTCGTTCGGAAGGTCTGTTCGTGTAACGCTCAACGCGGCGAGGAGATCGGACGATGCGCAAGTCCCGCTTCTCCGGAGGGCGGATTGGCGCGACCTCGCAGGAATATGCGGCCGGGGCGAAGCTCTCGGAGCTGTGCCGCAAGCACGGCATGTCGGATGCGACGCTCTGCAAGCGGAAGTGCCGGCAAGGGGCATGCAGGTTTCCGAGCTGCGCCGCCTGAAGGATCCGTAAGCCAAGACTGCCGATCTGACGCGTCTTCTGGCGGATGCGATGCTCGGCAACGCCGGCCTGAAAGGGCTGCTGGCAATAGAGTCCTGACGGTTCGGCTCGAGGCCATCATCGATCCGGGGCCAATGCCGGACCGC
>SLQD01000208.1 GCA_007131685.1 Paracoccaceae bacterium
CCGAACGGCCCCGCCAGCGTGCCCGCGAGACTCGCGATGAGCCACACCGCGATCGGCACCTGCATCTGGCGAAGCGTGAGTGACACGGGCGGTGCGGGTCCGGTTGTTGACGCATGCGGGCGGTGATCGGCGCAGTGCAGATTGCCCGCAACCGGCCCGGCGCGCAAACCCCGATGCGCAAACCCGAGGGGAGATCCGCCATGAACGTCGCACCGCTCATCCACACCACGCCCGCAATCCAGATCCATGTCGCCGCCGCCCTCGCCACCGTGATCCTCACGGTGCTGATCTTCACCCGCGCGCGCGGCACGCGGGCGCACCGCGTGCTCGGCTGGAGCTGGGTCGTGGCGATGGGCGTGGTCGCGGCGTCGAGCTTCGGCATCTACAGCTTTCAGCTTCTGGGCCCGTTCAGCCCGATCCACGCGCTGTCGCTGGTGGTGCTCGTCTCGCTGGTGACGGGGGTGCGCGCGGCGCGCGGCCAGCGCATCGGCGAGCACCGGCGCACGATGCTGACCATGGTCTGGGCCGGGGTGGTGGTGACTGGGCTGTTCACGCTTCTGCCGGGGCGGATCATGCACGGCGTGCTGTTCGGTGCGTGACGGCGCGCAGGGGTTGACTTCTGCGGCCGGGACCGACACTTAGGAAGCGATCTCGCCGCGCTGCCGCGTGAGCAGCCGCCCGCAAGGGGCGACCGGCCGGACATCGGGGTGCAAGGCATCCCGGACACGGGTTCCCATGATCACGCAAGGGGGCTGGCGGGGCGCGATGCGTTCCCGCACCCACTGCAATCGCCCGGGCTGTCCGGGCCACAAGGCGGGCACCTCCCGCCGCTGAAAGGCAATGACTTGACGAATTTTTCCTCCCTTGAGCTGCATGGCAGCCTCATCAAGGCGCTCGAAGCACAGGGCATCACCGAACCGACCCCGATCCAGACGCAGGCCATCCCGCATATCCTTGGCGGCCGTGACCTGATGGGCCTCGCCCAGACCGGCACCGGCAAGACGGCGGCGTTCGGGCTGCCGCTCGTGCATCTGCTGATGGGCCGCGGCAAGGCCGCCCCGAAGGCGCCGCGCGCGCTCATTCTCGCGCCGACGCGCGAACTCGTGAACCAGATCGCCGACAATCTCGGCAAGCTGACGGCAGACATGCCGATCAGCGTGGCGACCGTGGTTGGCGGTGCCTCGATCAACAACCAGGTCCGCCGGCTGTCGAAGCCCACGGATATCCTGGTGGCGACCCCGGGCCGGCTCATCGATCTGCTGGAGCGGCGCGCGCTGACGCTCGCGGATGCCGGTCGGCTCGTGCTCGACGAGGCCGACCAGATGCTGGACATGGGCTTCATCCAGGCGCTGCGCCGCATCGCCCGCCACCTCCCCGCCGAGCGCCAGACCACGGTGTTCTCGGCCACCATGCCCAAGGCCATGGCCGAACTCGCCGGCACCTATCTGCGCGATCCGGTGCGCGTCGAGGCCACGCCGCCGGGGCGCACCGCCGACAAGGTCGAGCAGTCGGTGCATTTCACCACCCAGAGCGACAAGGCGCGCCTGCTCGAGAGCTATCTGGGCGAGCATCGCGGCGAGCTTGCCCTCGTCTTCACGCGCACCAAGCACGGCGCGGAGAAGCTGATGAAGCTGCTCGCGGGCTGGGGCTTCGAGGCCGCCTCGATCCATGGCAACAAGAGCCAGGGCCAGCGCGAGCGCGCGCTCAAGGCGTTCCGCGACGGCAAGGTGCAGGTGCTCGTGGCGACGGATGTGGCCGCGCGCGGGCTCGACATCCCGGCGGTTCGGCATGTCTACAACCATGACCTGCCCGAGGTGCCGGAGGCCTACATCCACCGCATCGGGCGCACGGCGCGCGCCGGAGCCGAGGGCAACGCGGTCGCCTTCTGCGCGCCCGCCGAGATCGGTTCGCTGCGCGACATCGAGAAGATCCTCGGCCGGCCGATCGCCGTCGGTGGCGGTACCGCTCCCGCGCCGGCCGCCGCGGCGCCGCGCGGCAAGCCGCGCCGGCCCCAGAACCGCTCGCAGCGCGGGCGCCGCGCCGCCGCCTGAAGCGCGCGCGCAGGATCGCGAGCCGGTCCTGCGGACGGCCCTCTAGCGGCGGCCGAATTCGACACCGGGTGCGGCGACCAGCGCGCCCACCCGGTCCTTGAGCCAGCAGTCGCGCGTGCGCGGCACATAGGCGAAGGCGCGGCATTGCGCCTCCAGCTCGCATTCGAGCAGGCATTGCGGAAAATCTGCATCGCGCAGGCGCGCATAATCGCCGCCGGGGCTGTCGGTGTCCGAATGCACCTCGAGCCCGGAGACGACGATATCATCGATGCGGCCGCGCTCGGCACCGGCGACGGCATCCTCGTTGCGCACCAGCAGTAGCGCATCATCCTTGAGAAAGCACGCGTCGAAGCGCCGGTTGAAGGTAAAGCCGACGCAGCGTCGCTCGTTCATGCAGATCTGCCGGCAGCCTTCGAGGCTGGCATCCTCGAGCATCCGGTAGTCGAAGCCGAGCAGGTCATGCCCCGGCGCCAGCGACATCGGCCCGTCGATCGGCGGCGCCGGGATCTCGGGCTCCCCGCGGAGCGATTCGGCGACCGCGTCCTGCGGCGTGCAGCTGACCGCAAGCGTTGCGGCCGCGGCCGCCTCCACCCGGTCGGACAGTTCGCCATCGGCGCTCCCGGCGCCGGCCGCGTGCTGCTCGAAGGCGATGCCATTGGCGCGCAGGAACTGTGCCACGTCATCGGCCGGGATCGCGAAGTTGACGTTCTGCGCGCGCGCATAGGCCTCCTCCGCGAGCGTCGCCACCACGACGCCGACAACGCGGCCCGCGTCGTCGATCACCGGGCCGCCCGAATTGCCCGGCTGGATCGGCGCCGAGATCTGCAGATGCCCGTCGGCATCCGCGTCGGGGCGCGCATTGACCGTCCCGCTGGTGACGCGCACCGTGGGTGACAGCACCCCGGCGAGCGGATAGCCGAGCGCATGCACCCGCTGGGCGAGCCGGGCGGGCGCGTCGCGCAGGACGAGCGGGTCCGCGTCGATACCCCCCTCCACGCGCAGCGCTGCGAGATCCGCCCCGGGGTCGCGAATCACGGTGCCCGCGGTGCCGTGGCCGGTGACCTCGGCCTCGGTGCAGCCCGCGACCACATGCGCATTCGTCACGAGCCAGCCCGCCTCGTTGACGAGAAAGGCGCTACCACTCGATGTGCCCGGCTGCGCCGCGACCGCCCCGG
>SLQD01000138.1 GCA_007131685.1 Paracoccaceae bacterium
AGCGGCTTGCCGTCCTTCCAGATCGACATGTTGACATGCATGCCGGTGCCGTTGTCGCCCTGCAGCGGCTTGGGCATGAAGGTCGCCGAGCGGCCATAGGCGTTGGCCACGTTGTGGACGACATACTTGTATTTCTGCAGCTCGTCGCCCTGCTTCTTGAGGGCGCTGAAGATCAGCCCGAGTTCGTGCTGGCAGGAGCCGACCTCGTGGTGGTGCTTGTCCACCTTCATGCCGATCTGTTTCATCGTCGAAAGCATCTCGGCGCGCATGTCCATGCCGTGGTCGGTCGGGTTGACGGGGAAGTAGCCGCCCTTGACGCCGCCGCGGAAGCCGAGATTGCCCATCTCGTACTCGGTGTCGGTGTTCCAGGAACCGTCGATGGCGTCAACTTCGTAGGACACCTTGTTGATCGTGTTAGAAAACCGCACGTCATCGAAGACGAAGAATTCGGCCTCGGGCCCGAAGAAGGCCGCATCCCCGATGCCGGAGGATTTCAGATAGGCCTCGGCCTTTTCCGCGGTGCCGCGCGGGTCGCGGTTGTAGGGCTCGCCGGTATCGGGCTCGAGGATGGTGCAGTTCATGCACAGCGTCTTCTCGGCGTAGAACGGGTCGATATGCGCCGTGTCCGGGTCGGGCATCAGCTTCATGTCGGACTGGTCGATGGTCTTGAAGCCCTGGATCGAGGAGCCGTCGAACATCAGGCCCTCGTCCATGAAATCCTCGTCCACGGCATCGGCGATCATGGTGACATGCTGCAGCTTCCCGCGCGGGTCGGTAAAGCGCATGTCCACATACGCGATATCCTCGTCCTTGATCCTCTTGAGAACGTCTGCCTTGCTCATCGGAGTGTCATCCCTCTAGCGTTTGGTTGATGGGTGCTTGTGCGGAGGCCCCGGCTCAGAGCGCGTCGTCGCCGGTCTCGCCGGTGCGGATGCGGATGGCCTGCTCGACGGGGCTGACGAAGATCTTGCCGTCGCCGATCTTGTCGGTCCGCGCGGCCGAGGCGATCGCTTCCACGGCCTCCTCGACCTGGTCGTCGGCCAGCACCACCTCGATCTTGACCTTGGGCAGGAAGTCCACGACGTATTCGGCCCCGCGATAGAGTTCGGTATGGCCCTTCTGCCGCCCGAAGCCTTTTACCTCGATCACCGACAGGCCCTGAACGCCGATATCCTGCAGAGACTCCTTCACCTCGTCGAGCTTGAAGGGTTTAATGACGGCCTCGACCTTTTTCATGCCCTGCCTCCCGGTTGATCGTCACATGCTGGACCTCACACCATTTCCGCGAACACGACACAATCGCGCCGGAGCAATTGCGGCCGCGGGCACGGGCCGGCGCGTGCTTTTTGCTCAATTTATGTGCGCCAAGCCCATGAGGCGGGCATCGTGCAAAGCCGGAGGGCCGGAAAAATGATCGAACTGCTCACTTCTGCCCAAATGCGCGCCATCGAGCAGGCCGCGATCACTGCGGGGTCGGTCACCGGCGAGGAGCTGATGGAACGGGCCGGGCGCGGCGTCGTCGCGGCGCTCGGCGAGGAGGGGGCGGGGCGCGCCGTGGTGCTGTGCGGGCCGGGCAACAATGGCGGCGACGGCTTCGTGATCGCGCGGCTTCTGGCGGAACGGGGCTGGGAGGTGACGGCGCAGCTTCTGGGTGACCCGGCGGCCGTGGGCGGGGACGCGGCGCGCGCGCTCGCGCGGTGGCGCCAGGGTGGCGGTTCGGTGGCGCCGCTCGATACCGCGGCGCTGCCGGCGCAGGGGCTGTGGATCGATGCGCTGTTCGGCACCGGGCTGAGCCGTCCGGTCGAGGGCGCGGCGGCCGAGGCCGTGACCGTGATGGCCACGCGGCGCGCGCGCGAGGGGGGGCGGATCGTGGCGGTGGATATCGCTTCGGGCCTGTGCGCCGATAGCGGCCGCTTCCTCGGCCCCGCTTTCAGCCCGGATCTGACCGTGACGTTTCACCGCGCCAAGCTCGGGCACTATCTCGCCGAGGGCGCGCGGGGGCGGCTCGTCGTGGCCGATATCGGGCTCGTGCACGACGGCAGCGCCGCTGCACGGCTCACGGGCCCCGAGGACATCCCCGCCAAGGCCGGCGGGCACAAATACGATCACGGGCACCTGGTGGTCGCGGGCGGCCCGCCCGGCTTTGGCGGCGCGGCACGTCTTGCCGCACGGGGCGGGCTGCGCGCGGGCGTGGGGCTGGTGACGGTGGCGTGCCCGGCGGCGGCAGTGGCCGAGAACGCCGCGCGGCTCGATGCCGTCATGCTCCGCCCCCTGCCCGATGCTGCCGCGCTCGCCGCCATGCTCAAGGATGAGCGGATCACGGCGCTGTGCCTCGGCCCGGGGCTGGGAACCGGCGCGCGCACCCGGGCGCTTGTGGCCGTCGCGCTCGAGGCCCGCCGCGGTTGCGTGCTCGACGCCGATGCGCTCACGGCCTTTGCGGACACGCCCGAGACACTGCTCGCGGCCACCCATCCGGACTGCGTGCTCACCCCGCATGACGGCGAGTTCGCGCGGCTCTTTCCCGATCTCGCCGCCCCGCTCGGCGAAGCGCCGCAGCGCGGCCCGGCCTGGTCGCGGCTCGACGCGGCGCGCGCGGCCGCGCGGCGGGCGGGATGCACGGTGCTGCTCAAGGGGCCCGACACGGTCATCGCCGATCCCGATGGCAATGCCGCGCTCAACGCCGCTGTCTATGCCAGCGCCGTGCCCTGGCTCGCGACGGCCGGTGCGGGGGACGTGCTCGCCGGGCTGATCGGCGGGCTGATGGCGCGCGGCTGCACGGCCTGGCGTGCGGCGCGCGCGGGGGCATGGCTGCATGTTGCGGCTGCGCGGCAATTCGGCCCCGGGCTGATTGCCGAGGACCTGCCCGAACAGCTTCCGGCAGTGCTGCGCGAGCTGGGTGCCTGAGGCCCAAGTTTGCTCTCGCATCGCGGCGGCGGCTTTGCTAGAGCGGGCGCGATCTGGTGGCCCGCGGTCTGGCGGGCTGCCGTAGATGTATGCGGGTGTGGCGGAACTGGTAGACGCACTTGGTTTAGGTCCAGGCGCCGCAAGGCGTGGGGGTTCAAATCCCTCCACCCGCACCAGAGGAGCAGGAAGGACGCGAGAATGCAGGTCACCGAGACCCAGAAAGACGGCCTCAAGCGCGGCTACACCATCACGGTGACCGCCGAGGAACTCGACGCCAAGGTCGACGAGAAGATCGCCGAGGCCAAGCCCGAAGTCG
>SLQD01000078.1 GCA_007131685.1 Paracoccaceae bacterium
CCGCCGCCGACCTGGCTGCCGAGCGCGCCGCCGAGGATGGCGCCGGTGGCGCCGCCGGCGATCTGGCCGGTGGTGGCGCGGCGATCGGCGGCGGCGCTGTCGTCGACGAGTTCGACCCAGCGCGCGCTGGTGACCTGGCAGTTGTCGCTGACGGTCATCGCCTGGCCGGCCTCGGAGGTGGTGTAGCGGTCGCCGGTCGCGCCCGGCGGCGTGTCACAGGCCGCGAGCCCGAGCGCCGCGGCGCAGGAGATGACGAGGATCTTCTTCATGGCGGATTTCTCCCTTGGTCTTGAATGTCCTGCACCCGCGCGGCGCAGCCTAGCGGCTTGCCGCCCCCCCGATGCAATCGTGCCTTGCATCCGTGACCCGCAACATGCTCCGGAGTCAATTGATGAAATCGCGGGCATTCGCCGCGTGCGTCGAACGCCGTGACAATCGGCGGCTCCCGGCCTAGGCTCCGGCGCGGGAGGCGGCATGGACAGCTATGACTACATCATCGTCGGCGCGGGAACGGCGGGCTGCCTGCTGGCCAACCGGCTGAGCGCGCAGGGTCGCGTGCTGTTGCTCGAGGCGGGCGGCAGGGATGATTACCTGTGGGTACACATCCCGATGGGGTACCTCTACTGCATCGGAAATCCGCGCACCGACTGGGGCTTTCGCACCCGCGCCGAGCCGGGCCTCGGCGGGCGCAGCATCGGCTATCCGCGCGGGCGGGTGCTCGGCGGCTGCTCCTCGATCAACGGCATGCTGTATCTGCGCGGGCAGGCGGCCGATTACGACGGCTGGGCGCAGATGGGCTGCACGGGCTGGGGCTGGGAGGACGTGCTGCCGCTGTTCAAGCGCCACGAGGATTATTTCGCCGGCGCCGACGATGCGCATGGCGCCGGCGGTGAGTGGCGGGTGGAGGAGCAGCGCCTGCGCTGGGCAGTGCTCGACGATTTCGCCCGTGCCTGCGCCGCGGAGGGCATCCCGCAGGTCGAGGATTTCAACACCGGTGACAACCAGGGCGTGAGCTATTTCAAGGTCAATCAGCGCCGCGGCTGGCGCTGGAACGCGGTGAAGGGCTTCCTGCGCCCGGTGCACGGGCGTGACGCGCTGAAGGTGATCACCGGGGCGCAAGCGCAGGAGGTGATCGTCGAGGAGGGTCGCGCCGCGGGCGTGCGCTATCGCAAGGACGGCGCGGTGCGGCAGGCGCGCGCGGCGGCCGAGGTAATCCTGTGCGCGGGTGCGATCGGCACGCCGCAGCTGCTGCAGCTTTCGGGCATCGGCCCGGGCGCGCTGTTGCAGCAGATGGGGATCGCGGTGCGGCGCGACGCGCCGGTGGGCGATAATCTGCAGGATCATCTCCAGATCCGCTGCGCCTGGAAGGTGCACGGGACCAAGACCCTGAACACGATGGCGAATTCGCTTTTCGGCAAGGTGCGGATCGGCCTGGAATACGCGCTGACGCGCTCGGGGCCGATGTCGATGGCGCCCTCGCAGCTCGGCGACTTCGCGCGCTCCGCGCCCCATGTGGCCACCCCTGATCTCGAATACCATGTCCAGCCGCTGAGCCTCGACGCCTTCGGCGAGCCGCTGCACGATTTCGACGCCGTCACCGCCAGCGTCTGCCCGCTGCGCCCCGAGAGCCGCGGCCATGTGCGCATCACCAGCCCCGATCCCGCAGCGCATCCCGAGATCGCGCCCAATTATCTCTCCACCGAGGGTGACCGGCGCGTGGCGGCAAGCGCGATCCGGCTGACGCGCCGCATCATGGCCGCCGCACCGATGGCGCCCTACCGGCCCGAGGAGTTCCGCCCCGGCCCCGAGGCGCAGTCCGATGCCGCGCTCGCCGAGGCGGCCGGGCGGATCGGCACGACGATCTTTCACCCCGTCGGGACCGCGCGCATGGGCGCCGACCCGGACTCCGTGCTCGATCCGCAGCTTCGGGTGCGCGGCGTCGCGGGGCTGCGGGTGGCCGATGCGTCGGTGATGCCCACCATCACGAGTGGCAACACGAATTCGCCCACGCTGATGATCGCGGAGAAGGCCGCCGAGCTGATCGCCGGGCGCCGGTAATCCCCCCTTTACACCCCGCTGCTACCGCTCGTCGGAGATGAACAGGAGGGTGGGCCATGAGCCGCAAGGGCAACGCGCCCGTCGTGATCAAGCGCAAGAAGATCACGCGCCATGACGACCATCACGGCGGTGCCTGGAAGGTGGCATTCGCCGATTTCGCGACCGCCATGATGGCCTTCTTCCTGATCATGTGGCTGATCACCGCCGCGACCGACACGCAGCGCATGGGCCTTGCCGATTACTTCGCCCCCTCGATCCCGATCAGTCGCACCAGCGGCGGCCTCGACGGGCTGCTGGGAGGGCAGGACATGGCCCCGGGCGAACTGATGGCCGAGATCATGGCGGAAAGCCCGCCGCCCGCCGTCGAGGATGCCGCGCTCGATCCGAAATCCCCCGAGGCGCTCGAGGAGCGGCTGCTGGGCTGGGGCGGCGAGAGCTCCGTTATCGAGAACGCGCTGCGCCATGTCGTTACCCGAATCACCGACGAGGGCCTGATCGTGGAGCTTATGGACCTTCCCGACCGACCCCTCTTCGACGCCGACACCGGTGAGCCCCGGCCCGTGCTGCGCCTGCTCGCCGACATGATCGCCGAGGTCTTCGCGACGGTGGAGAACGAGCTTGCCACCGCCGGGCACACCCGCGCCTATCCGCTGATTCGCCGTGATCCGCCGGCCTGGGACCTCTCGACCGAACGTGCGCACCGGATGCGCGAATTGCTCGAAGCCGGCGGGCTTGCCCCCGATCGCCTGATGCGCGTCACCGGCCATGGCGAGCGCAGCCCGGCGCGCGATGATCCGCAGGATATCCGCAACAACCGGCTCGAGGTGCTGCTTTTGCGCGAAGGATGAACCCCGTGAAACCGGCGCGCGTTAGGGCGCGATTAAGGGGTCGCGCGCATTCTCGCCGTGTCAAACCCGTCGAACCAGCCATGGAAGGGCCACTTCATGTCGATTTCCTCCTCGCTCAATGCCGGTGTCGCCGGGCTGCGCGGCAACGCGCAGCGGCTTGCCTCGATCTCCGACAACATGGCGAATTCGGCGACCTACGGCTACAAGCGCGTCGAGACCGATTTCCGCTCGATGGTCATGGGCGGGCAGGGCGGCAGCTACGCCGCCGGCGGCGTGCAGGCCAGCACCAACCGGCTCATCGATCAGCAGATGCCCCTGATCTCGACATCGAACCCCACTGACCTGGCGGTCAACGGCCGCGGCATGCTGCCCGTCACCTCCGGAACCGCGCTCGATGGCGGGGGCGAGCTGCCCTTCATGATGACCTCGACAGGCTCCTTCAGGCCGGACGAGAACGGCATCCTGCGCTCACCGACGGGTGAGGTCCTGCTCGGCTGGAAGGCGGATCGCAACGGCGATATCCCCACGCAGCCGCGCGACAGCATGGGCGGTCTCGAGCCCGTCCGGATCACCGACAACCAGTTTCAGGGCGACCCGACCACGCTTATCGAGATGGGCGTCAACCTGCCCGCGACCGCGGCGCGCGAGGGCGAGCCGGGCGAGGCGCGCACCGCCACGATCGAGATTTTCGGCAATCTCGGGGAGGCCATGCAGCTCGATGTCGAGTTCGATCCCACCGGCGAAGCAGACAATGAATGGCGTATGAGCGTGACCGATCCGGAGACCGGCGAACTCGCCGGTGAATACCTTCTGCGCTTCAATGACGGCGCGGAGGACGGCGGCACGCTCGCCGAGGTCGAGACCCTCGGCGCTGGCGGTGATTTCGACCCTGAAACCGGCGCCCTGACCATGACCATCGCCGGAAACGAGATCGATTTCGATCTCGGCGCGCCCGGCACCGGCGATGGGCTGACCCAGGTCTCTGACAGCTTCATTCCCGATTCTCTGAACGCGAACGGCGCCCCGATCGGCAACTTCACCTCCGTTGAGGTGGACGCGAACGGTTTCGTCAAGGCCAATTACGACTCGGGCGCAACGCGCTTGATCTACCAGGTGCCGGTGGTCGATGTGCCGAACCCGAACGGGCTGATCTCGCTCGACAACCAGACCTTCGCACCTTCGGGCGACAGCGGCAGTTTCTTCCTGTGGGATGCCGGTGACGGACCGACCGGCGACGTTGCGGGCTTCGCGCGCGAGGAGTCGGCGACGGATGTCGCCGAAGAGCTGACCCAGATGATCCAGACACAGCGGGCCTATTCGTCGAACGCGAAGGTCATCCAGACGGTCGACGAGATGCTGCAGGAAACGACCAATCTCAAGCGCTGAGCGGGTGCGTCGCCACGGCGCGTTGGGGGGTAGACGATGAGCATTTCGAGCGCGATCAACAACGCGATGTCGGGTCTGACCCTGTCATCGCGGTCGGCCGAGGTTGTTTCGACGAATATTGCGAATTCGACCGATCAGTCTTACGCACGGCGAGAGATTGACCACGCGGCACTCGCGCGCGGCGGTCTCGACGCCCGGGCAGGCGGTGTCATCCGGGTTCAGGACCCGGGGCTGGTCGCCGACCTGCGCGCCGCCGGGGCATCGGCGAGTGGCGCGGCAACCCGGCTGGAGGGTCTCGAGCGCATCGAGAGTGCGCTCGGAACTCCGGAGGACGGCAGCAGCATACTGGGCCGCATTTCCGCGTTCGAGGATGCCCTGACATCCGCCGCCACCCGCCCAGATTCTCAGGTGCGCCTCGAGGGCGTCCGCCAGACCGGCGAGGCGCTCGCCGCCGTCATCAACGGTGCCAGCGACAGTGTGCAGGACCTGCGCGCGGAGGCTGATCGCGCGATCGGGCGTGAAACCGATGCGGCCAACGAGATCGTCGCACAGGTCGCCGATCTCAATCGCAGTATCGTCACGGCCACGGCCCGCGGTCAGGATGTCAATTCACTGCTCGATGAGCGGCAGCGGCGCGTGGATGCGCTCTCGAACATCATCCCGGTCCGTGAAGTACCGCGGGAAAAGGGAGGTATCGCGTTGTTCGGCGACGATGGCACCAAGCTCGTCGACGGCGGTCGCCACGTCAGGCTGGAATTCGAGACCGCGACTGCGGTCACGCCGGATACGACCCGCGAGGGCGGGCAGTTGAGCGGGCTCAGCATTGACGGCAAGCCCGCTCTCGGTGCGCTGCAGGGGGGAGACTCCGGTGGCTCTCTTGCAGCTCATTTCGAGATGCGCGACGCCGTTGGTTCCCGGGTGCAGGGCAGACTCGATGCGTTCGCACGCGATCTCCTCGACCGGGTCGCGGACACGCCGGACATGGCTGTTTTCAGCGACCCGGCGGAGCCTGGCATGCCGGAGCGCGGACTTGCCGCTCGGCTGGCGTTCGCATCGGTGGAAGATGACGAGCTCTGGCGCCTGCGCGACGGGCTCAGCGCCGATGCGCCGGGGCCGGTCGGCGATCCCAAGCGGATCAACGCGTTATCCGAAGCGCTTACAGAGCCCCGTCATGCCGCATCGAGCGCGATTCCGGGCAGCGCACGCAGCTACCCGGAATTGGGGGCGGACATGCTGTCGATGAACGGCGCGGCACTTCACAGCGCGCGCTCGGAGAAGAGCTTCGCCGACGCGGAACTTGGCACCTTCCGTGATGCACGTCTCGCGGACGGCGTCGACACTGACAAGGAGCTCCAGGGTCTTCTCCAACTCGAGCGCACCTACGCGGCGAATGCCCGCGTCCTGCGCGCCGCCGACTCGATGATCGCAACCTTGCTGGAGATCTGACCCATGGCCTTGATCAATTTCGGTGATCTTGCTCAGACGGCACAATTGCGCAAGCAGATGCCGCAAACAAGGGCAGCCCTCTCTGATCTCGGGCAGGAGGTCGTGACCGGTCGAGCAACGAAAGTCGGCGAAGCTCTCGGCGGGGATTACGGCCAGTTCGCTGCGATCGAGCGCGGCCTCTCCGCGACCAAGTCATACATGACTGCGGCCAACGAGGTCGGCGGGATGCTTTCACGCATTCAGGCAACGCTGGATCGGGCCCGGGAGGACGCTGCGGATCTGGGCGCCGAGATGCTTCGCGTTTCCGACAGCAACCAGCGCGATCAGATTCAGATCGTGGCCGAGCAGGCCATCGAGGGTTTCGATCCGCTCGTGAGCAGTTTCAACCAGCGGCTCGGCGGGCAGGCCCTGTTCGCGGGCAATGCGACCGATCAAGCGGCGCTCGCTGACGCGCCGGATTTGCGCGAAATGATTGCCGATGCTGTCGATGGCGCGACGACGGCGAACGAGTTCGCGGCGGCGCTCGATGAATGGTTTGCGCCGGGGGGTGGGTTCGGGACCGACGGCTACGCAGGATCCGACGAGCCAATCTCGCCGCTTCGCATCGGCCCCGACGAGTCAGTGTCGCTCGACGTGACGGCACAGGATCCCGCAATTCGGGAATTGCTCAAGGGGTTCGCCATGGGCGTCGTCCTTGCAGATGGAGCGCTCGCGGATGATCCGGCCGAGGCAGCCAAGCTCGCGGAGCGCGCCGGCGTGACACTGTCGGGCGCGCATTATGGGCTGGTTGAAGCACAAGCGGGTCTCGGGGTTCACGAGGAACGCGTTGAGCGCGCCATCACGCGGCATCAAGCGGAGGGGACCGCGCTTGCGGAAACGAAGAATGAACTTGTTGGTGTCGATCAGGCTGATGCAGCGACCCGGTTTGAGGCGAAACGCGTCCAGCTGGAAATGATGCATATGCTTACTGCGCGGCTGGCCGGTCTCAGCCTGGCGGAGCGGCTCTGATGCGGCTGCTGTCCGGCTTCGTAATTCTCGCGCTGGTGATGCCAGTGCTCGCCGCTGCGGCGCCGGTGCGCCTCAAGGACCTTGTCGAATTCGACGGTGTGCGCGGCAATGACCTCGTGGGCTACGGTCTCGTCGTCGGGCTTGACGGGACGGGGGACGGTGTACGCAACAGCCCCTTCACCGAGGACATCATGGCCGGCATTCTTGAACGGCTCGGTGTTAACGTTACCGGGGAACAGTTTCGGCCCGACAATGTCGCCGCGGTGCTGGTGACCGCGGAGCTGCCCGCGTTCGCGCGCGTCGGCGGCCGTATCGATGTCACGATTTCCGCAATCGGTGACTCCAGCAGCCTGGCCGGCGGCACGCTCGTCATGACCCCCCTCAAGGGCGCGAACGGCGAGATCTACGCCGTTGCGCAGGGCGCAATCATCGCTGGCGGCATTTCCGCGACGGGCGACGCGGCCAGCGTGACCGAGGGTGTCCCCACCTCGGGCACGATTCCGTCGGGCGCGCGCGTGGAGAACGAGGTCGATTTCGAGTTCGCCGACCTCGATCGCGTCCGCCTCGCGCTCCGCGATCCCGACTTCACGACAGCAGAGCGAATCGAGCGGGGAATCAATGCCGAGTTCGGCCGCGGCGCGGCGCTCATGCTCGATTCGGGGACCGTGCAACTCGACATCGCGGCGACCGGGATGCGATCCCCGGCCCACGCGATGAGCCGGGTGGAAAACCTGCGTGTGCAGCCGGAGCGCAAGGCGCGGGTCGTCGTGGATCAGCGGTCCGGAACCATCGTGATGGGGGAGGATGTCCGTATCAGCCGTGTCGCCGTGTCGCAGGGCGGGTTGACGCTGCGCGTCGAGGAGGAGCCGGTCGTCGCGCAGCCCAATCCCTTCGCAACGGGTCAGACCGTGGTCGTGCCCCGCACGCGCGCCCAGATCGAGGAGGATGAGGGCACTCCGCTTGCGGAGGTGCGCGGCGAAACATCGCTTTCCGAGGTGGTTGAAGGGCTCAATGCGCTGGGTCTGGCACCCAGACAAATGATCGATATCCTCAAGACGATTGACGCGGCGGGCGCACTCCATGCGGAATTCATCGTCCAATAGGCTGCGCAAGCTGGCGGCAGTTCCGGCGCCGCGAATCGGTCGGCCGTCGGGGGGCTGCGGTTCGGCGCGGCGCCGGATCGCCACGGTCAGGTTTGGCGGTCCCGCTGCCTTGCGCGGCGCAGCTTCGAGCGTCGCGCCTTTGCACCTTGGCGCGCCGCGTTGGCCCCCCGACGCGGTCGGCCTGTTCCGACGCGCGGCAGCTTCTTGCCATCGATCTCGAGTAATTCGAGTGTGAGGCCGCCCGTGATCGGTGTCGCCTCGGCAAGGCGCACCAGAACCTCGTTGCCGAGTGCCAGGGTGAGACCGCTCTGCTCGCCCATCAGGGTCTGTTCGTCGGCGTCGAAGTGGAAATATTCGCGGCCGAGCGTGCGGATCGGGATCAAGCCGTCGGCACCGGTGTCGGCGAGGCGCACGAACACCCCGAAACGCGTGATCCCCGAGATTCGTCCGGTGAACTCGTTGCCCACCCGGTCAGCGAGGAAGGCGGCGAGATAGCGGTCCGCCGTGTCACGCTCGGCGGCCATCGAGCGGCGCTCCGTCTCGGAGATGTGGCGCGCGGTGTCGTGAAGGCGTTCCATATCGCCCGTGCTCAACCCGTCCTCGCCCCAGCCATGCGCCGAAATCAGCGCGCGATGCACGATCAGGTCCGAGTAGCGGCGAATGGGCGAGGTGAAATGCGCGTAATCGCGAAGCGCGAGGCCGAAATGCCCGAAATTCTCCGGCGTGTAATAGGCCTGGGTCATCGAGCGCAGGGTCGACATGTTGATGAGTTCGTCGAACTCAGTGCCTTCGGATTGGGCGAGCAGCCTGTTGAGATGTCGCGTCTGCAGCACCTGCCCCTTGGCGAGGGTGAAGCCCGATGCCTGCGCCACCTCGCGCAGCGCCTCGAGCTTTTCCGGGCTGGGCTCTTCATGGACCCGGAACAGGAGCGGCCATCGCAACCGCTTGAGTTCCTCGGCGGCGGCAACATTGGCGAGGACCATGAACTCCTCGATCACGCGATGGGCATCGCGCCGGTCCTTGATCGCGACCGACTCCACCCGCCCATCGGCACCGAGCACGATGCGCCGCTCGGGAAGGTCAAGATCGAGCGGCGCGCGCCGGATCCGGGCGGCGTGCGCGGCGCGCCAGGCGGCGAAGAGCGGCGCGATGACGGTCTCGGCAAGCGGTGCGGCGCGTTCCGTCGGTGCGCCGTCGGCGGCCGATTGCGCGTCGGAATAGGTGAGCGCAGCATGCGAGCGCATCCAGCCGCGGGTGAAGCGATGCGCGATCTTCTCGCCATGCGCATCGAGCGTCAGGCGCACCGCGATGCAGGGCCGGTCGACCCCTTCGTGCAGCGAGCAGAGATCCGCCGAAAGCCGGTCCGGCAGCATCGGCACCACGCGGTCGGGAAAATAGGTCGAGTTTCCGCGCCGGTGGGCCTCGCGATCGAGTTCGGTTCCGGGGCGGACATGATGCGCAACATCGGCGATCGCGACCCAGACGATGTAGCCGCCCGGATTTTCGGGGTCGGCATCGGGATGGGCGTGGACCGCGTCGTCGTGGTCGCGCGCATCCGCCGGGTCGATCGTCACGAGCGCAAGCTCGGTCAGGTCCTCGCGCCCATCCGGGTGCGCGGCGGTCATCGCGTCGGCTTCGGCGATCACGCTGTCGGGGAAGGAGTCGGGGATGCCGTGCTGGTGAATGGCGATGAGCGACACGGCCTTCGGCGCCGAGGGGTCGCCGAGCCGCTCGACGACGCGGGCGGGCGGCGTGCCGAGGCGGCCGCGCGGGCCGGCGGACTCGGCCTCCACGAGTTCGCCGTCCTGCGCTCCGTGATCGGCACCGGCAGCGACGCGCCATTCGCGATCCGCGCCCTTCTCGACAGGCAGGATCCGCCCGCCCTCCGCCTCGCGGCGAAACACGCCGAGTATGCGGCGCGGATTGGTCCCGATCTTGCGGATGAGCCGGCCCTCATAGCCGTGATCGCTCTCGCGCACCGCGGTGATCCGGGCGAGGATCCGATCCCCCGCGCCGAGTGCCGGATCGGAGTTGCGCGCCACGATGAGCACCCGCGGCGGCGGGCCGCTGCCCTGCCATTCCATCGGTTTCGCGAACAGGTCGCCATCGCTGTCGGGGTCCGCGACGGTGAGCACCGTGACCGGCGGCAGCCCGTCCGGGTCGCGGTAGCTCTTGCGGCGTCGCTCGACAAGCCCCTCGGCCTCGAGTTCGCGCAGGAGCCGCTTGAGCTCGACACGGTCAGACCCCTTGACGCCGAAGGCGCGCGCGATGTCGCGCTTCGAGGCCTGGGCCGGGTTCTGCGCGATCCAGTCCCGCAGTTCGTCCTTGGAGGGCACCTTCGTCATCGTGCGGCCCCTATCACGCTGCCGCGGCGGCGTCATCGCCCGAATCGCCGGGCCGGATACCCCGCGCGCTCAACCGCCATCCGCGAAATAGTCCCGCAGCGCGCGCAGATAGACCCGGCGCAGGGTCGCGATCTGGTCCGGGTCCACCCGTTCATCGACCTGGTGCATCGTCTCGCCGACGAGGCCGAACTCCACGACGGGGCAGTGATCCTTGATGATCCGAGCATCCGAAGTGCCGCCCGAGGTCGAGAGGGCAGGCTCGATCCCGGTCTCGGCGGTCACGGCGCGGCTGACGGCTTCGGATAGCGCGCCCGGCGGGGTCAGGAAGGCCTCGCTGCCCGGGCGCGGCGCGACTTCGAAGCGCACGCCGGTCTCCTCCGTGACCGCCTGCGCCGCGTCGCGCAGCCAGCCGGCCAGGCTCTCGGCGTCATGCAGGTCATTGAAGCGGATATTGACCGTCGCGGTGCTGCGCGCCGGGATCACGTTGCTCGCCGGGTTGCCGGTGTCGATCGAGGTGATGGCGAGGGTGGACGGGTCGAAATGCGCGGTGCCGGTGTCGATTTCGTGGTGCGCGAGCCGGTCCATCAGCCGCACCATCGCATGCAGCGGGTTGCGCGCGCGGTGCGGATAGGCCGTGTGGCCCTGCAGCCCTTCGGCGGTGATGCGTGCGGTGAGCGAGCCGCGCCGGCCGATCTTGATCATGTCGCCCATGCGCTCGGGGCAGGTGGGCTCGCCGACGATGCAGGCGCTCATCGCCTCGCCGTTCTGGGCCATCCAGTCGAGGATCGCGGCGGTGCCGTGCTCGGCCGGGCCTTCCTCGTCGCCGGTGACGGTGAGGATCACGGCGCCGTCAGGCGGTGTGTCGCGGGTGAAGTCGATCGCGGCCGCGACGAAGGCGGCGACGCCCGATTTCATGTCCGTCGCCCCGCGGCCCCAGAGCATCCCGTCGCGCATCTCGGCGCCGAAGGGATCGACCGACCACGCCGAGCGGCTGCCCACCGGAACGACATCGGTGTGGCCGTTGAAGCCGAAGCTGCGCGGATGCCCCTTCGGCCCCCAGCGCGCGAAGAGGTTGGGCACGCCCTCACGATCAACGCGGTGGCACTCGAAGCCGGCCTGCGTAAGCCGGCCGGCGAGCAGTTCGAGCGCGCCGCCCTCGCTGGGGGTGACGGAAGGGCAGCGGATGAGCTCCGCGGTCAGCGCGACGGGATCGGTCTCGGTCATGGGGCCTCAGTTCTCGAAGGGGGTGACCTGGGCGACGATCACGGCGTTCTCGTCGGCCGCGCGCCGCATCAGGGCGCGCTCATCCTCGTCGATCTCGGCGCCTGCGGCAAGGCGCTCCTCGAGCGTGCCGTAGCTCGTCACGTCGAGCGGAGCGAGATCGGCCTGCTTGAGCACCGCGACGGTCTCGCGCACCGCTTCCGCCTCGTCGCGCCCGGCCGCGTAACAGACGAGCCCAGCCCCCGCGGCCTCCTCGGGCAGGCCGTCGCCCGCCTTGCGCCCGACCTCGACGAGCAGGGTATAGACCGCGCCGGCCACCGGCTCAGTCGCGCAGAAGCTCGTTGATCGAAACCTTCGCGCGGGTCTTCGCATCGACCTTCTTGACGATCACCGCGCAGTAGAGGTTCACCCCGCCCGTGGACGGCATCGACCCCGACACCACGACCGCACCCGCCGGCACCTCGCCCATATGCACCTTGCCGGTCTCGCGATCGACGATCCTGGTGGACTGGCCCAGATAGACCCCCATGCCGAGCACCGCGCCCTCGCGCACGATCACACCCTCGACGACCTCGGAGCGCGCGCCGATGAAGCAGCCATCCTCGATGATGGTGGGGTTGGCCTGCATCGGCTCGAGCACCCCGCCGATGCCGACGCCGCCCGACAGGTGCACGTTCTCGCCGATCTGCGCGCAGGAACCCACCGTCGCCCAGGTATCGACCATCGTGCCCGCGCCGACATGCGCGCCGAGATTGACGAAGCTCGGCATCAGCACGACGCCCGGCGCGATATAGGCCGAGCGGCGCACCACGCAGTTGGGCACGGCGCGAAACCC
>SLQD01000089.1 GCA_007131685.1 Paracoccaceae bacterium
GTGATCCAGGGCGTGGCCTCGGACATCAACGGCATCGGCTATTCGGGCATCGGCTACGCCACCGCCGACGTGAAGGCGCTCGAGATCCGCGGCGATGACGGGGAGTGCTACGCGCCCACCGGCGAGAACGCGGTTTCCGGCGACTACCCGATCGCGCGGTTCCTCTATATCTATGTCAACAAGAACCCGAACGAGGATCTCGACCCGCTGCGCGCCGAGTTCATCCGCTACGTCTACAGCCGTCAGGGCCAGGAGGACGTGGTGCGCGCCGGGTTCTTCCCGGTCGTGAATGCGCTTGCAGAGCAGGAACTCGCGACCTTCGGCCTGGCCGACTGATCCGGTTCCGCCAAGGCGGCCGGGGGCCTCGCCCCCGGCCGTCATTCCTTCCAATGAAACGGGCCTGCCTGCATGACCGACAGTTCCGATGCGCGGGATACACGCGCCGCCTACAGCCGCGGTCCGCGCCGCCGCCACAGCACGCCATGGAGCGTGCGTTTCGGCGAGCGGCTGGCCGGCGGTGTCATCACCGTGGGCGGGCTCCTGGTCATTGTGGCGGTATTCGGGATCATGGTGTTCCTCGCCTCGGTGGTCGCGCCGCTGATGGCGGGCGGCTCCGAGGAGGAGCACCATACCTACAACCTGCCGGTCGAGGACGAGCTCGTCTGGGTGAATGCCGACCAGCACCGCACCCTCGGCCTCGGCATCACGCGCAGCGGCGACATCCTGAACTATCACATACCCACCGGCGAGGTCGTCTCGACCGACGCCTTCGATTTCGAAGGCCGCGCGGTCACATCCGTTGCGGGCACGCTGGACCGCGAGGACCTCATCTTCGGCTTCGACGACGGCTCGGTGCGCTTTGCCACCGCCATAGTCGAGGTTGCCAGCGTTCAGCCGCAGGATCTCCCGGCCGAGCGCACCGAGCTCAGCGCGACCGACTGGCTCGCCGACGACACCATCTACAGCCGCGTCGGCACCGGCGACTACCGCACGCTCAAGCCCGAGAACGCCCTGGGCGAGATCGTCGAGGTCGCCGACACGCCGATCATCGCCGTCGATATCCGCACCGGCGGCACCCGCGAGCGCCCGACGATCTCGTTCGCCACAGTGAGCGCCGACGGCAACGCGCGCGTGTCCAACTCGCGCATTCAGCGCAACATGATGACCGGCGAGGAGACGGTGAGCACCGACACCGTCGAGCTGCCCGATCTCGACCTGCCCGACGGCGTGAACGTGACCGACATACTGCTCGCCGGGCGCGGCGACCGGGCGATCATCTCGACCGATGACGGCGTGGTCCTTCGCTACGACCTGCGCGATTTCGACAACCCGGTGATGGCCGAGCGCCGCCGCGTCGCGGCCGACGATGTCGCCGTTTCGGCGATGACCTATCTGTCCGGGCGATCCGCACTGGTGGTGGGCGGCTCGGACGGCTCGCTCGGGGTGTTCTTCCGGCTCCAGAGCGCGGCGGTGGCCGAGGACGGCCCGCCGCCCATCGTCTATCCGGCCGTCACCGATGCGGGCTTCGAGCTGGCCGCAGCCCCCCTGCAGGTCGCCGGGCAGGGCACCGCCGACGGCTACGAGCTGGTGCGCGCGCGCGAGCACGCCCCGATGCCCGCCGCCATCACCGATATCGCGGAGGGCCAGCGCGACAAGTCCTTCGTCGCCACGGACGCCGACGGCAATGTCCGCGTCGTGCAGTCCACCTCGGATGTCGAGATGTTCGAGTTCCGGCGCAGCGGCGATCCCTCGATACCTTCCACCGCGATGGGCTTCGCACGCGGCGACGGCGCGATCCTCGTGAGCGAGCGCGGCGAGGTCGATGTCTGGGTCTATGACGATCCGCATGCCGAGATCACGCTCGGCACGCTCTTCGGCGAGGTCTGGTACGAGGGCTACAACGCGCCGGGCTTCACCTGGCAGTCCACCGCCGGCACCGACGAGGCCGAGCCGAAATACTCGCTGATGCCGCTGATCTTCGGCACCATCAAGGCCGCGACCTACGCGATGCTGTTCGCCACGCCGATCGCTCTGATGGCGGCGATCTACACTTCCGAATTCGTCCATCGCGGCGTGCGCGCCACCGTCAAGCCGGTGATGGAGCTGATGGAAAGCCTGCCCACCGTGGTGCTCGGCTTCGTCGCCGCGCTCGTGCTCGCGCCGATCGTCGAGGAATGGATCGCGGCGGTGCTTCTGGGCTTCATCGCGCTGCCGCTGGGGCTGATGCTGGGGGCGTTCGCGTGGCAAAGCCTGCCGCCTCAGGTGGTGCTGCGGCTCGACGGATTTCCCAAATTCGTTTTCATGATCGCGATGGTGCTTCTGACGGGCTGGGTGTCCTACGGGGTCGGCCCGATCTTCGAGGAGGTTCTGTTTCAGGGCGATTTCAAGGCCTGGACGGCGGGCAATTTCGGCACCGGCACGCCCTTCATGACACTGATCCTGCTGCCGTTGTCCTATCTCGCCATCGCCTGGACCTTCCGCCGCCTCATCGGGCACCGTTACCGCGAGTTGACCCGCGCGCGCGAGCGTAGCGCCGCGGGGCGGCTCGACATGCTGCGCTGGGTGGTGTTCCTTGCGGCGGCGCTCGGGCTGGCCTGGTCCCTGGCGGGCACACTCACGCTGATCGGCTACGACCCGCGCGGCGGTTTCATCGACAGCTACGCGCAGCGCAACGCGCTCGTGGTTGGCTTCATCATGGCCTTCGCCGTGATCCCGAACATCTACACGCTCGCCGAGGACGCGCTCAACTCGGTGCCATCGCATCTGCGCGCGGGCTCGCTCGCCGCGGGTGCGACACCGTGGCAGACCGCGACCTGGATCGTGCTGCCCACGGCGGCGTCGGGGGTGTTCTCGGCGGTGATGATGGGGATGGGGCGCGCCGTGGGCGAGACGATGATCGTGGTCATGGCCGCGGGCAACACCGCGATCATGGACTGGAACATCTTCGCGGGGCTGCGCACGCTCTCGGCCAACATCGCCATCGAGTTGCCCGAGGCGGTGCGCGACGGCACGAACTACCGCGTGCTGTTTCTCGCCGCGCTCACGCTGTTCGTGATGACCTTCGTCATCAACACCCTCGCCGAACTCATCCGCCAGCGCTTTCGCAAGCGCGCCTTCCAGCTTTGAGAGGGGCCATGCCCGACTCCACAGCTCCCGACCGCACCGAA
>SLQD01000165.1 GCA_007131685.1 Paracoccaceae bacterium
TCAGCATGGCGCCTGTGACACCCGCAAGTGCCACGACGCCATCGCGGACCGGGGCGCGGCCGCGTTCGGGCACGCGCTCGAACCGGTGGCGCTCGTGCCCTCACTATCACCGCGCAGGAACGCCGGACGCTGGAAGCCGTTGAGCAGGGGAGCGCAACGAGGATTGCGGACCTCGAAGTATCCGAGTCGTGCGCTCCGGAGACGATGGAGCGGATACCACCGCCGAAGCCGCGCAGGGACGAAGATGCACTTGCGTCAAGCTCCCGGGCCAACGCCTCTCGGCGCGCGAATTCGACCGTCAGGTGGCCGAGTTCCAAATCCGGATTGCCGTGCTCAACGGCTTCACCGCGCTCGGCATACCCGTCACCGAGGCCGTGGCATGAGTCTGTCCAGGGAAAGGGGAAGTCCGACCATCAACCTATTTGTGCAACAAAGTCACCGCCGGCGCGCGCGCGGGGGCGCTGTCATGAAACTGACATGAGGTCCCGATAGACGGCGGATATGAAGTGCGACTCACCCCCGCCCCAGACGCCCGCACTCGAGGCACGCGCCATCGGAAGATCCTTCGATGGCACCACGGTGCTCGACGGCATCGATCTCGATCTCGGGCATGGCGAGGTGATCGCGCTTCTGGGTCCATCGGGTTGCGGCAAGACGACATTGCTTCGGATCGCGGCCGGGCTGATGGCTCCGAGTGCGGGGCGGCTGGCGCTGGGCGGGCGCAGCGTCGCGCGCAGTGGCGGCCGCGTGTTGCCGCCCGAGGCGCGCGGCCTCGGCATGGTGTTCCAGGACTATGCACTCTGGCCGCACCTGTCGGTGATCGACAACGTCGCCTTTCCGCTGCGCATGCGCGGCGTGGGGCGCGCGCCGCGCCGTGCCGGGGCGATGCGTGCGCTCGCGCAGGTCGGCCTCGATGCGCTGTCGGATCGCTATCCCGGCACGCTGTCGGGCGGGCAGCAACAGCGTGTCGCGCTCGCGCGTGCGATCGTCGCCGAGCCGCCGCTCGTCCTGTTCGACGAGCCGCTCTCCAATCTCGACCGCGAACTGCGCGAAAGCCTCGCCGTCGAACTCGCCGAGCTGCTGCGCGAGCTCGGCCTCTCGGCGCTCTATGTCACCCATGATCAGGCCGAAGCCTTCACCGTCGCCGACCGTGTGGCGATCATGCAGGGTGGCCGGATCATCCAGATCGACACGCCGGAGGCGCTGTTCTCGGCGCCCGCCTCGGTGGAGGTGGCGCGGTTTCTGAATGTCGGCGCGATCCTCGACGGCATCGCGACCGGCGCGCGGTTCCGCTCCGCTTGCGGCTTCGAGGTCGCGGCGCCGTCGCCGGCTCCAGACGGCCCCGCGCATCTGCTCGTCCCGCGCGCCGCGCTGCGCCCCGTCGAGGCGAAGAACGGGCAGCTGCGCGCGCGGGTGACCCGGTGCCAGTTCCAGGGCGACCGATACCTGCTGCGGCTCAGTCTCGGTGATGCGGGCGCCGAATTCGTCTGCCCGTCCGATCAGCCCGCGCGCGCGGGTGCCGAGGTCGGGCTCGAGATGCTTCACGACCGGCTGCGGCTGTTCCCCGCCGCGGCCTGACCGACCACCCACCCAAGGAAGGGACTTCACGATGCTTCGCACAGTCACCATCGCCACGGGCATCGCCGCCGGCTTCGCCGGCGTCGCGGCGGCCGAGTCGATCACCGTCTACTCCGCCGGCCCGGCCAACCTCGCCGAGGCCCTGCAGGACGCCTTCGAGGCCGAGACGGGCATCGATGTCGAGCTCTTCCAGGCCACCACCGGCGACGTGATGGCCCGGCTCGAGGCCGAGGAAGCCAACCCGCAGGCCGATGTCGTCGTCTCGGCGAGCTGGGCCTCGGCGCTCGATCTGCAGGATCGCGGGCTCCTGATGGAATACGAATCGCCCAACGCAGAGGCCGTGCCGGATTTCCTCAAGCACAGCCATTACGTCGCGCAGGGGGTCTCGGCACTCGCGATTGCCTGGAACACCGAGTCGGGCACCCCGCGGCCTTCCGACTGGGCCGATCTGGCCGCCCCCGAATACGCCGATCTCGTCACGATGCCCGACCCGTCGCAGTCGGGATCGGCATTCGAGCTCGTCGCCGGGCTGCAGGAGGCCATGGGCGAGGACACCTGGACGCTGCTGGGCGAGCTCGCCGAGAACGGCATGATCGTGCCCGGTGCGAACGCCGCCGCGCTCAACCCGGTTCTGCAAGGGGCTGCCGCGGCGGTGTTCGGGGCGGTGGACTACATCTCCTACGGCCGTGCCGATGACGGCGAAACGATCGAGGTGATCGCCCCCGAAAGCGGCACGGTGATCGCGCCGCGCCCGATGATGATCCTCGAGTCGACGGACAATGCCGAGGGCGCCCAGGCGTTCATCGACTTCGTTCTCAGCGAGGCCGGACAGGAGCTGGTCGCCGAGGTCTTCCTGATGCCCGCGCGCACCGACATCGCCGCGCGCCGGCCGGGGATCGAGGATCTCGACATCATCGAGCTCGACGCCGAGGAACTCGACGCGCAGCGCGACGATATCATCGCGCGCTACAACGAGGTCGTGCTTGGCCGCTGAGTCCGGCGCGCGCGACGGCGTGACGGGGCGGGGCCGCGGCGACGGCCGCGCCCCGGTTCGCTTGCGCAGGGCCGGGGCGTGGCTCGCCGCGCCGGCAACGCTCAGTGCGATTGCCGGCGCCACGATCATCCTGCTCGTCGGCATCCCGGTGCTGTTCATCCTGCTGCAGGCGGTCTTTCCCGAGTTCGCGCGCGGCGGCTCCTTCGCCGCCCCCTTCTCGCGGCTCGACATCGTCACGCACAACCCCCGCCTGCTCACCCAGACCGCGAACACGCTGCTGCTCGCCGGGTCGGTGATGCTGGGCTGTCTGCTGCTGGGCCTGCCCGTCGGCATCCTGCGCGGGCTCTTCCGGGTGCCGGGCGCGCGGCTTTGGGACGTGCTGTTCCTGATCCCGTTCCTGATCCCGCCCTTCATCGCGGCGATCGCCTGGATGATGCTGCTGCAGCGCAACGGCTATCTCGAGGGCGCGCTCGGCTTCAACATGTCGGGCTTTCTGTTCACCTTCGCGGGCGTCGCCTTCGTGATGACGCTCAACCTCTTTCCGCTCGTCTATTTCGCCGTCTCGCGCGCGCTCGAGGTCGTGGGCGGGCATTACGCCGCCGCGGCGCGGGTCTGCGGGGCGGGGCCGCTGCGCGCCTTCGTCCTCATCACGGCGCCGCTGTCGGTACCCGCGATCGCGGCGAGCCTGCTGATCGTCTTCGCGATGTCGATCGAGGAATTCGGCACCCCCGCCGCACTTGCCGCGCGCACCGGCTTCGAGGTGCTGGTGACCGGGATCTACACGAGGCTGTCGGACTATCCGATCGATCTTTCGGGCGCCGCGGTCGGCTCGGTGATCCTGATGGCGCTCGTGCTCGCCGCGTTCCTGCTGCAGAACTGGATCGCGACGCGGCGCTCCTACGTGGCGCAGACCGGCAAACCCGCCGCGATCGAGCGCGCCGAGCTCGGCCCATGGCGCTGGCCTGCGCTGGGACTCTTCGCGCTGGTGGGTGCGATCGGCGTGGTGATCCCGCTCTTCACGATCGTCGCGACCTCGCTGACGGGCACGATCTCGGGCGGGCTCAGCCTGTCCAATCTCAGCCTGCGCCATTACGAGGCGATCTTCGCGACCGGCAGCCGCGCGGGGCAGGCGCTGATGACTTCGGGCTGGCTGGCGACGGTCACCGCGCTCGCGGCATCGCTCATCGGCGGGCTCGTCGCGGTGATCGTGGTACGCGGGACGGCACGTGCGCGACAGGCAATGGATGCGTTGTCGATCCTGCCCAACGCGATCCCGGCGATCGTGCTGGCCGTGGGGGTGATCCTGTTCTGGAACAGCCCCTACCTGCCCGTCACGCTCTACGGGACGGCGGCGATCCTGCTTGTGGCCTATACGGCGATCCTGCTGCCCTATCCGATCCGCTACGCCGTCGCGCAGCTGCGCCAGATGGGCGGCAGCCTAGATGACGCGGCGCGCGTGGCCGGTGCGAGCGGGGCGCAGACACTCGGCCATGTCCTCCTGCCCCTGATGGCGCCGGCGCTGATCGCGGCGATGATGCTGGTCTTCGCGATCGCCTCGCGCGAACTTGTGGCCTCGATCATGCTCGCCCCGGCGGGGATGCGCACCGTGGGCACCTATGTGTTCTCGCAGTTCGAGCAGGGCTCCGTGCAGGTCGGCATGGCGATGAGCACCATCGCCATCGTGATCACCACCGGCATCCTGCTTGTCGTCAATCTGTGGCTCGCGCGGCGCGGCGCGAACCCGTTCGCCGGCTGAAAACCGTCAGCCGCGCAGCGCCGTGCCGCCGCGCGTCGCGGATGCCGGCGGCGCGGCGGCCGCCTGCGGCCGTGTCGCACCGGGCAGCACCCAGCCATCATGAACGCTCAGCGCGAGCGGCGCGCCGATCTCCGGCGGTGGCCCCGCCATGTTGAGCGACAGGGCGCAATCGGGCGCGGCGCGGGGCGCGACGCGCACGCGTGTCGAGGGGCCCTCGTAGCGCTGGCCGACGACCTCGGCGGCGATGCCGTCGCCGCCCTCGGCAAACGCCAGATCCCCGGTGCGCAGGCAGGCCAGCGCCGGCCCCGGCGGCGTGTCGGGCCGCCCGCGCAGCCGCGCCATGCGCCCGAAGATCCAGACCCGCAAAAGGCCGTCCTCCGCACCCATCACCTCGACGGGCACGAGCTGGCCGTGGCCCACGAAGCGCGCCACCATCTCGCTTTCGGGGGCGCGATACAGCTCGCGCGGGGGCGCGATCTGTTCGAGCCGGCCGCCCTCCATCACCGCGACGCGATCCGCGAGTGCCATCGCCTCGGCCTGATCGTGGGTGACATAGACCATCGTTGCGCCGCTGGCTTCGTGAAAGCGGCGGAACTCGTCCACCATCACCTCGCGCAGATGCGCATCGAGATTGGCGAGCGGCTCGTCGAGCAGCACGAGACGCGGCTGCATCGCGAGACACCGCGCCAGGGCGACGCGCTGACGCTGCCCGCCGGACAGGCTGTCGATGCGCCGACGCTCGAAACCGGGCAGGCCGACCGTCTCGAGCGCCTCGGCAATGCGCGCGGTGCGCGCGGCCGGACCCAACCCGCGGACCCGCAGCGCGTAGCCGACGTTGCCGCCCACATCGAGATGCGGCCACAGCGCGTAGGACTGAAACACCATGCCCACGCGCCGGTCCTCCGGCGGGACGTGATGCTCCGGCGCCGACATGAGCGCCCCGTCAAAGCGGATCTCCCCGGCGGCGACGGACTCGAATCCCGCGAGCATGCGCAAAAGCGTGGTCTTGCCGCAGCCCGAGGGGCCGAGCAGCGTGAGAAACTCCCCGTCGCGGATATCGAGGGTCAGATCATCGATGATCACGGTCTCGCCGACCGCGCGGCGCACCCCGCGCAACGTCACGTCTGCCATGGCAGCACCCCCCTTGGCAGCCTGCGCGCGAGCAGGCTGATCGCGAATGACAGGACCAGCACGACGATCAGCACCCACACCGAGACCGCCGCCGCCGCCGTCGAATTGCCCTCGTCATAGAGCGAGAAGATCACCACGCCCAGCGTCTCGTTGCCCCGTGACCACAAGAGCGCCGACACGGTCAATTCGGAAAACGCGCCGAGAAACACCAGAAGCGCCCCCGCCCCGACCGCGGGCGCCATCATCGGCAGCACCACCGTGCGCAGCCGAAAGAGCGGCCCCGCGCCGGCCATCTGCGCGGCCTCCTCGGCAGCGCGGTCAAGCTGCGCGAGCGCGGTGACGACAAGCCGCAGCCCGAGCGCGAGAAACCGCGCGAGATAGGCCAGGAGCAGGATCCAGAACGTGTTGTAAAGGCTGATGCCGAGCCCCGGCAGCGGCGGCAGGAAGGTCAGGATCATGGCGATCGACAGCACGATGCCGGGCAGCACATAGGGCGCGTCGGCCGCCGCGTTGAGCGCGCGCGCGAGCCTTGAGCGGCGCGAGACGATCAGCCAGGCGAGCGGCACCGAGACGGCCATCGTCAGCGCCGCGGCGGACCCGGCCAGAAGCAGGCTGTTGGTGAAGGCGCGCTGCGCGCTGCCGAGACCGGTGACGACATAGGCGAGATTGCCGAAGGTCAGCGTCTCGAGGCGGAGCCGCACGCCGACTGAGGGCACCAGCGCCGCGCCCGCAAGCGCCATCAGCGGCAACACCGCAATGAGCAGCATGAGCGCCCAGATCCCCGCGCTCGCCGGCCAGAACCAGCGCCCGAGCGCGAAGCCGCGATGCGCCCCCGCGATGCTGTCGCTGGTCACCGCGTAGCGGCGCAGGAGCAGCATCTGCGCGGTGATCCCCGCCAGCGCAATCACCGCAAGGATGAGCGCGAGCGCCGAAACCTCGGCGAGCGCCGTGGGGCCGAAACCCGACAGGCGCTGATAGATCAGTGTCGAGAGGACGGGATAGCGCCCCGGAATGCCCAGGAGCGCGGGCACCCCGAAATTGCCGATCGCCGAGACGAAGGCGAGCAACCCACCGGCCGCCAGCGCCGGCAGCATCAGCGGCACCACCACGCCCCCGACGGCCCCCATCGGCCGCGAGCCCCCGGCGCGCGCCGCGTCGATCAGATCCGCCGGCAGGGCGCGCAGCGCGGCGCGCATCGCGAGAAAGACCATCGGCGCATGCTCGATCCCCATCACGAGGATCACCCCCGCGCGGCCCAGCAGCGGGTTGCCGCGTGGCTGCAGCGCCTCGCCCCCCGGCAGCATCCACAGCGGGCTTTGCGGCCCGATCATCGACAGCCAGGCCAGTGCGGAAATCTGCGGCGGGATCAGCAGCGGCAGAATCAACAGAAACGCCAGCACCGCCTTGAACCGCAGATCCGTCAGCGCGAGCGCGCACGCCACCGCACCGCCGAGCAGAACCGACAGGAGCGTGGCCCAAAGGCTCGCCTCGATGGTGTTGTAGGTCGCCGTGCGTGCCGCGTCGCTCGCCCAGACCGAGCCGATGAAGGAGATCCCCTCCGGCACCCCATCCGCGAAGACCGTCGCAAGCAGCCGCAGGAGCGGCCAGACGCACAGCCCGAGCACATAGAGGCCGAGGGCGGCCAGAAGCCATCCCTCGGCCCCGATGCGTCCGCGACGCACCCAGGTCGCGGCCGCCTGCGCCATCAGCCGCCGAAGAGGTCGGAGAAGCGCTGCTTGATGTCCTCGTCCTGCTCCATCAGCATCGCCGGGTCGGCGGTGATGACGTGCAGATCGTCCATGTCCGGAAAGACCTCGGGCGGATCGATGCCCTCGAGGATCGGCAGATAGCCCTGGCTGACGTGAAAGCGCTGCCCGGCCTCGGAGAGCTGCCAGTCCACGAAGGCCTGCGCGGCGGCGACGTTCTCGGCCGTCTCGAGGATCGTGACGGGCTCGGTGACGGCGGTCACCCCCTCATCGGGGAAGACGAAATCGACCGGCGAGCCCTCCGCGCGGGCGTTGAGCGGCATGAAATCGACGATAACGCCGTAATCCATCTGCCCCTGCGCCACCGCCTCGAGAACGCCACCATTGCCGCGCCCGGCGGTCGCGCCATACTCCGCGAGGGTTTCGAAATAATCCCAGCCGAAACCCTCCTGATCGGCGATGGTGCCGACATGGATCATCGCGGCGCCAGAGTAGAGCGGGCTCGGCATGGTCAGCCGCTCGGCGATCTCGGGGTCGGCGAGATCGGCCCAGGAGGTCACCGGCGTCTCCACGTTGTCGGTGTTGTACATGAAGCCGGTGGTGATCAGCTTGGTGCTGAAGAAGGTGTTGTCGGGGTCGTGCAGGGTTGCGTCGGTGCCGTTGGTGGGCGCGTCGTCATAGGCCATCAGCCGCCCGTCGGCCTTGAGCCCGGACATCACCACCGTATCGGCGATGAGCAGCACGTCGGGCTGCGGATCGCCGGCCTCGAACTCTGCGGAGAGGCGGTTGATGACCTCGGTGGTGCCGGAGCGGAAATACTCCACCTCGATATCCGGGTGGGTTTCGTTGAACGCCGCGACGAGCTCGTCCATCGCCTCGGTCGGGGTCGAGGTGTAGATCACGAGGTCGCTTGCGGCGGCGCTGCCGGAGGTCAGGGTCGCGGCGATGGCGAGGATCGGGGCACGGTTCGACATGGAGGCCTCCATTGCGGTGTTGCGTCGCCGCAGGCCCTACTGGGCGCATGTGACCGCAATGTGACGCCGCCGCTCAGGCGACCCTTGCCCCGCGCACCCATGTCGCGCGCATCAGGGGCGCGCCCTCGAGCACCGAGAAGCGGATCACGTCGCCGCGCAGGCCCGGCGCGAGGCGGCCGCGATCGGTGAGCCCGGCCGCAGTGGCGGGGGCGGCGGTGACGGTGGCGAGGCCGCGCGCCATGTCGCCCGTGCGCGCGCCGAGCTGAACCGCGCCGATCAGGAGCGCGGCGGGCACGTAATCCGAGGACAGGATGTCGACGAGCCCGGCGCCGGCGAGCTCGGCGGTGGCGACATTGCCCGAATGCGAGCCGCCGCGAACGAGGTTGGGCGCGCCCATCATCACGCGGATTTCGTGCGCGTGGCAGGCCGCCGCGGCCTCCGCCGTGGTGGGGAACTCCGCGATCGCCGCGCCGTGGCCGGCGGAGGCGGCGACATGCGCGGCGGTGGTGTCGTCGTGGCTGGCGAGGATCGCGCCGAGCCGGTGCGCCCCGGCAACCGCGGCGGCCTCGTGATCGGCGCGCACCCGCGCGCCGAGGGCCTGCTGCTCGGCGATATGGGCCTCGAACCCGTCATCGGTGAGCCCGTGCTTGCCCTTCATGTAGGTGCGCAGCTGCGTCGTGTCGCGAAACTGGCGCTGGCCGGGGGTGTGGTCCATCAGGCTGACGATGCCGACGCGGTCCTCGGGGGTGAAGGCATCGAGCTCCTCGGGCAGCGTCTCCGAGCAGATCTCGGCACGCAGATGCAGGAAATGACTGATTCGTAGCGCGGCCTGCGCGCGCATGGCGAGGATCGCGCTGGCGGTGTCGCGGGCATAGGCGCGGTAATCGGTGCGCCGGGTCGAGACCATCGAGCCGATGCGCAGCGCGTCGAACACGGTGGTGATGCCCGCCCCGGCGAGCTCGGAATCGTGCGCGGCGATGGCGCTGCGCACCGGCCAGTCGACGCCGGGGCGCGGGGTGAGGTGGCGTTCGAGATTGTCGGTGTGCAACTCCACCAGGCCGGGGGCGAGGTAGTCGCCCGCGCAGTCGATGGCGCCGGGGGCCATGCTGGGGCCGTCATCGATGGCGGCGATGGCGCCGTCGCGCAGCACAAGCGTGCCGGTGCGGGTCTCGCCGTCGAGCACGAGGCGGGCATTGGTCAGGATCGTCTCGGTCATCGTCCGGGCTCCGGTGGTTTCGCGGCCTTGTCGCAGCCTCCTGTCACCGGCATGTGACACTGGAGATGCAGGCTTGCTTGGTGCTGGTATGGTCACGGGAGGACGCGCCATGTTGCGCCATTACGATCGCTACGCGCTCTACTACGCTCCGGCGCAGGGCTGCCGGCTGGCGCGGCTCGGGGCGCAGTGGCTGGGCCGGGATGCCGAGACGGGCGCGGTGTTCGACCCGCCCGCCGCCGCGCCCGCGCTTGCGCATGGCGGGATCACCGCGTCGCCGCGCCGATACGGTCTGCACGGCACGCTCAAGCCGCCGATGCGGCTCGCGGCGGGGCGCAGCGCGTCGGAGCTGATGCGCGAGGCCGGCGCGCTCGCCGAATCCTATGCGCCGATCGCGCTCGGGCGGCTGCGCGTCGCGCGGATCGGGCGGTTCCTCGCGCTGGTGCCGGAGGCGCCGCCCCCCGCGCTCAACACCTTCGCCGCCGTCGTCGTGGAGGCGCTCGACGGCTATCGCGCCCCCGCCACCGACTCCGAGCTCGCGCGTCGCCGCGCCGCGGGGCTCACGCCGCGCCAGGAGGCGCTGCTCGAACGCTGGGGCTATCCGTATGTGATGGAGGAGCTGCGCTTTCACGTCACCCTGACCGGGCCGCTCGAGGATGGCGAGATCGAACCGGTGACGGCCGCCGCCGAGGCGCATTTCGCGCCCGCCCTCGCACAGACGCATGTGATGGCGTCGCTCGCGGTGTTCGGGGAGGATGCGGACGGGGTGTTCCATCTCGTCAGGCGCCTTCCGCTTCGGGGTTGATGGCGCACAGGAGCCGCGCCGCGCCCGTCTCGGCGCTCGCATCATTGACGACGATGCGCGCGCCGGACGGCACCGCGAGCGTCCCGCGCGCGAGCCTTGCGGCGATGGTGCCCGCGTCCTCGCGCCCGCGCGCGGCGAGCCGCTCGGCCAGGAGCCGCGCCGGGGCGGTGATCATCACCACTTCGAGCGCCGGGTAGCGCGCCCGCGCCGCGGGCAGAGCGGCGCGCGAGCCGTTGAAGAGCACAGTGTGCCCCGCCGCGAGATCGGTGTCGATGCGCGCAGGCACACCGTAGCGCAGCCCGTGCGCGCGCCAGTGCAGCGCGAAGGCGCCGCGCCGCAGCCGTGCCTCGAATTCCGCCGCGCTCACCCCCTCGAACGCCTCGCCGCCGGCCTCCTGCGGCCGGGTGATAACGCGCCTTGCGCGCACAAGGTCGGGGCGCGCGGCCAGCGCCGCGGCGAGCAGCGTGTCCTTGCCCGCCCCGGACGGGCCGACCACCGCGATGAGCCGCCCCGCGCTCATGCCGGGCCCGGGGTGAAGGCGCCCACATCCACCTCGCGCTCGCAGATCGCCGCGCGCACCGACGGGTCGTGAAAGATCCCGAGGATCGCCGCCCCGCGCGCCTTCGCCTCGGCCAGAAGCTCGAGCACCGTATCGCGGTTGGCGCCGTCGAGGCTCGCCGTCGGTTCGTCCACCAGAAGCGCGGGGAAGGGATGCACCAGCCCGCGCGCGATATTGACGCGCTGCTGCTCGCCGCCCGAGAAGGTGGTGGGCGAGAGATCCCACAGCGGCGCGGGCAGGCGCAGCCGCGCAAGCAGTGCGCAGGCTTGCGCATCGGCCTCGGCGGGGTCCGTGCCCACCGCCAGCAGCGGCTCGGCTACCACCGCGCGCGCGGGCACCCGGGGGACGACGCGCAGGAACTGGCTGACATGGCCGAGCGTGGTGCGCCGCAATGCGAGCACGGTGCGCGCATCGGCCCCCGCGATCTCGACCCCGCCGATGCGGATCGACCCGGCCGCGGCGCGGTAATTACCCTGGATGAGCCGCATCAGCGTGGACTTGCCCGCCCCCGACGGCCCGGTGAGCGCGACGCATTCGCCCGGCGCCACCCGCAGCGCCGCCCCGCGCAGCACCTCGATGGTGGTGCCGCCCTGGTTGTGCAGGGTGAAGGATTTGGACAGATCCGCAACCTCGATCATGACGCCCCCTCAGACCTGCAGAACCGAGCCGACGAGCAGCTGCGTATAGGGGTGCTGCGGATCGTCGAGCACCTGGTCGGTCAGCCCGGCCTCGACGACATGGCCGTCCTTCATCACCAGAAGCCGCTGTGCCAGAAGCCGCACCACCGCCAGATCATGCGTGACCACCACCGCCGAGAGTCCCATGCCGCGCACCAGCCCGCGCAGCAGGTCCAGAAGCCGCGCCTGCACGCTGACATCGAGCCCGCCGGTGGGCTCGTCCATGAAGACGAGCCGCGGGCCGGTGACGAGGTTGCGCGCGATCTGCAGGCGCTGCTGCATCCCGCCCGAAAAGGCGCGCGGCGGCTCGTCGATGCGCGCCGCGTCGATCTCGACGCGCGCGAGCCAGTCCTCGGCGGCCGCGCGGATGCGCCCGTAATGGCGCCCGCCCACCGCCATCAGCCGCTCGCCGACATTGCCGCCCGCGCTCACCCCCATGCGCAGCCCGTCGCGCGGGTTCTGGTGCACGAAGGCCCAGTCGGTGCGCGCCAGCATCCGCCGCTCGGGCTCCGGCATCGCGAGCACGTCGCGCGCCCCCCCGGCGCTCGTGTCGAACCACACCGCGCCAGCATCGGCGGCAAGCCCGCCCGACAGGCAGCGCAGCAGCGTCGTCTTGCCCGAGCCGGACTCGCCCACGACCCCGAGCACCTCGCCGGGCCAAAGATCGAAGCTCACATCCCCGCAGCCGAGCCGCGCCCCGAAGCGCCTCGTCAGCCCGCGGACCTGCAACAGCGGCGTCTCGCTCATCGCGCATCCTCCGCAAAGGGCGCGCCCGA
>SLQD01000058.1 GCA_007131685.1 Paracoccaceae bacterium
CCGAAGCGGCGGTCCTCGATCGACAGGACCGCGTCGATGAAGGCGTCGGGCAGCTTGTCGAGCTCGACGGGCACCGGTTGCGACGACTGCAGCAGCCCCGCCGGCGTGCCGTCGGCGAGCGTCAGTTGCGCATGGTAGCCCGTGGGGCGCTCGGCCACCACCGCGTCGAAGTCACCTTCGGGCAGGTCAAGGCCGCCGAGCGGCCCGGTGGCCACTGCGCTCACCATCCCGACGATCAGGGAACTCAGGCTGAAGATACCGGCATCGGACATGAAGATTCCTCGTCACATCCGTCGAATATCTCAACACCACGCCGCTTGCACCACCCCGGCGCGGTCACATTTTGCCGCGCAGCCGCGATTTTCCGCCCGTGGCCTCCGGATTACGATGCCGGATCCGGGGGCGGGATGTCGAGATAGGCGGTCGATGGGCCCTTGGGGCGGGCCTGCGGGCGCTCGCCGGTCTGCAGATAGATGAGCTGCTCGCAGATCTCGGTGACGTGATCGCCCATGCGCTCGAGATTCTTGGCAATGAAAAGGTAATGCATGCAGGCGGTTATGCTGCGGGGATCCTCCATCATGTGGGTGAGGAACTGGCGAAACAACGCGCCGGTCATCTCGTCGATCTCGACGTCCTGGGTCAGCACCGCGGCCGCAGCCTCGGCATCCTCGCGCTCGACGGCGTCGAGCGCAGCGCGCAGCAGGTCGTTCACCTGCCGGGCGAGGCGGTGAATCGCCCCGTTCGCCCCCTCGACCTCGCCGTCCCTGCCCAGCATCGGCACGCGGCGGGCGAGATTCTTGGCGTAGTCGCCGACCCGCTCGAGATCGCCGGCCATGCGCATCGCGGTGATGACCATGCGCAGATCGCTCGCGGCGGGCTGGCGCAGGGCGATGATGCGCACGACCTCGGCATTGATCGCGTCCTCGAGCGCGTCGATGGCGGCATCGCCCTCCACGACGCTTGCGGCCAGCGCCGTGTCGCGCGCTTCGAGCGCACGGGCGGCCTCGGTGATCGCGGTCTCGACATGGCCGCCCATGGTCAGAAGCTGCGTGCGCAGCTCGTCCATGTCGCGGTCGAACGCACGGGCAGTGTGCGGTGGTTGCATCCTTGGTTCTCCGGTCGGGCGTTGGGGCGTCAGCTCAGCCGAAACGCCCGGTAACGTAGTCATGGGTCTGGCGGCGCATCGGATTGGTGAAGATGCGGTCGGTCTCGCCGTATTCGATCAGCCGGCCGAGATACATGAAGCCGGTATTGTCGGACACGCGCGCGGCCTGCTGCATGTTGTGGGTGACGATGACGATGCTGTACTGGCCGCGCAGCTCGGCGATGAGGTCCTCGATGCGCGCCGTCGCGATCGGGTCGAGCGCCGAGCAGGGCTCGTCCATCAGCAGCACCTCCGGGTCGGCGGCGATGGCGCGGGCGATGCACAGCCGCTGCTGCTGGCCGCCCGACATCGACAGCGCGCTTTCCTTGAGCCGGTCCTTGACCTCGTCCCAGAGTGCCGCCGAGCGCAGCGCGCGCTCGCAGGTCTCGTCGAGGATGCTGCGCTTCGTCACCCCGTCCACCCGCATCGGGTAGACGACATTGTCATAGATCGACATCGCGAAGGGGTTGGGCTTCTGAAAGACCATCCCCATGCGCTTGCGCAGCGCGATCACGTCCACGCCACGGCCGTAGATGTCGAGATCGCCGACCTCGACGGTGCCATCGATGCGCAGCTCGTCGATGAGATCGTTCATCCGGTTGAGACTGCGCAGCAGCGTGGACTTGCCGCAGCCCGACGGGCCGATCAGCGCCGTGACCTGGCCGCGCTGGATCTCCATGTCGATGCCGAAAAGCGCCTGCGTCTTGCCGTACCACAGCTCGAAGTCGCGGATGCGCATCACGGCACCGTCGCCGCCGGGCTTGAGGTGATAGGCCGTTTCGGTGCCGGCGTCGATGGTGTCGGTCATGGTCATACCCGTATCAGAATTGCGATGTGGCGTAACGGCGCTTGAGCCGCGCGCGCACCCAGATCGCGGTGGCGTTCATTGTCAGGATCAGCCCGAGCAGCAGCAGCGTGGTCACGAAGACCATCGGCTTGCCCGCCTCCGAGTTGCGCGACTGAAAGCCGACATCGAAGATGTGAAAGCCCAGATGCATGAAGCTGCGCTCGAGATGTACATAGGGGGCGAATTGATCGATCGGCAGCGCGGGCGCGAGGGCGACGACCCCGACGAGCATCAGCGGCGCGACCTCGCCCGCCCCGCGCGCCATGGCGAGGATCATCCCCGTCATGATCCCCGGCAGCGCCTTGGGCAGCACGACATAACGGATGGTCTGCCATTTCGACGCCCCGCAGGCGAGCGAACCCTCCCGCATCGAGCGCGGCACCGCCGAGATCGCCTCCTCCGAGGCCACGATCACCACCGGCACGGTCAACAGCGCCAGCGTGAGCGACGCCCAGAGGATGCCGCCGGTGCCGAAGGTCGGGTTGGGCAGCCGCTCGGGATAGAAGAGCTGGTCGATGGTGCCGCCCATCATGTAGGCGAAGAACCCGAGCCCGAACACGCCGTAGACGATCGAGGGCACCCCGGCGAGGTTGTTCACCGAGATGCGCACGATCGAGGTGAGCCGCCCCTGCCGGGCATATTCGCGCAGATAGAGCGCCGTGACCACGCCGAAGGGGGCCACGAACACCACCATCAACAGCGTCATCGCCACGGTGCCGAAGATCGCCGGAAAGACCCCGCCCTGGGTGTTGGCCTCGCGCGGCTCGGAGGCGATGAACTCGCCCCAGCGCGACAGATAGATCCCGATCTTGTCCGTCAGCGACAGCGCGTTCGCCGGATAGAAGCGCACGATGTCGCTCAGCTCGACCTCGATCGTCTCGCCGCCGACCTCCTCGAGGATGGCGCGGTTGCGCTCGTTCTCCTGGCGGATCTCGCCAACCTGGGCCTGAAGCTCGGCGAAGCGGGACTGGTGGTCGTCGATATTGGCCTCGGCGGCGGCGACCAGTTCCTGCGTGCGCGCGGCATCGGGGCCGTGATCGAGCACCGCGCGGCGGATCTCGAGGCGCTCCTGCTCGATGAGGTAGTTGAGCGCGCCGATGTCGCCGCGCTCGATGTCACGGATGTCCCAGTGCCGGCCGCGCGCCTCGGACTGCGCCGCCTGCATGC
>SLQD01000224.1 GCA_007131685.1 Paracoccaceae bacterium
CGGGCGCACCCACCTGCACACCATTCGCTGATGCGCCCGGCGTGCCGGGGTCTCTCCTCCCGCCCCGGCGCCGCCACCCCGCGCCCCGGCCCGGCACCCCGCCGCGTCGGGGCGCCTGCGTGACAGCCGCCCTGCGCCGATCGCCCGGGCCGGGCGATCGCGCGCGCTCACATCGGCGCGGCCGCGAAGGCGGGCATCGCCGCGCCGGGCGCACGCTCCAGAAAGGCGCGCGCGGTGTCGAGCGCCTCGCGGATCGTCACATCCATGTCGAGATAGCGGTAGGTGCCGAGCCGGCCCACGAAGGTCACCCCCTCCTCGGCCTCGGCGCGGGCGATGTAATCGGCCAGCAGCGCCTTCTCCTCGACGAGGCGGATCGGGTAATAGGGGATGTCGCCGGGCCCGGCGGCGCGGCTGTATTCGCGGTAGCACACGGTGCGGTCGTGATCCTCCCAGGGCGCGAAATGCTTGTGCTCGGTGATGCGGGTGAAGGGGACATCCGGGTCGGGGTAGTTCATCACCGCGCAGCCCTGGTGATCGCCCGCGTCGGTGAAGCGCTCGAAATCCAGCGTGCGGTAGCCCAGCCGGCCGAGCGCATCGGCGAAATACCCGTCGAGCGGCCCCGACCAGAAGAGGTGATCGTGCCGGCCGGCCATTTCGGGGCTGTAGGGGGTCTCGAGATGCAGGTCGATGCCGGGGTGATCGAGGATGCGCTCGACCATGGCGGTGTAGCCCGTCTCGGGCATGCCCTGGTATTGGTGGAAGAAATAGTTGTCGTCGTAGTTGAAGCGCAGCGGCAGCCGCTTGAGGATGCTCGCGGGCAGCTCGCGGGGGCTGCAGCCCCACTGCTTCTCGGTGTAGCCCTTCATGAAGGTCTCGTAGAGCTCGGGCCCGATCATGCTGAGCGCCTGCTCCTCGAAATTGCGCGGCTCGGTGATGGAGCTGTCGGCGCGCGCGGCGATGAATTCGCGCGCCTCGGCCGGGCGCATCGTCGCGCCGAAGAACTGGTTGATGGTGTGCAGGTTGACGGGCAGCGAATAGACCGCCCCGCGCGCGGTGGATTTCACGCGGTTGCGGTAGGGGCGGAAGGTCTCGAAGCGGTTGACGTAGTCCCAGACTCCGGCGTCGTCGGTATGGAAGATGTGCGGGCCGTAGACATGCACGAGCACGCCGGTCTCGGGGCAGCGCTCGGTGTGGCAGTTGCCGGCGGCATGGGGCCGCGCATCGATCACCGTGGCGCGGTGCCCCGCCTCGGCGAGCGACCGGGCGATCACCGCCCCGGACAGCCCCGCCCCCACGCACAGAATCCGCATCGTCACCCCCGTCATGCCCTGCGCGCGAATTAGACGCCGCACCGGGCAGGGACAAGCCGCCGCCCGCGTTTCGCGCGCGAAACGCCGCGCGTCAGGGCAGGGCGAGTCCGGTGCGATCGCGCAGCCCGGCATTGGCCGCGGCGAAACGCGCCGCGACCGCGGCCTCGAGCGCCGGGGTGAGCTCGACGAGGCCGTGGCCCGATTTCAGCCGCCAGCGTCCCGCCCCCTGCGCCAGCGCGTTACTGGGCCGCGGTCCGGGCGCCGTGCCGGGCGGTGTGCCGGGCGGCGCCTGCGGTGCGGACAGCCCCAGAAAGGCCGCCACATGCGCCGCCCCCGCCGCGGTGTTCATCTCCGCCACGGCCTCGAGCGGCAGGAAGAGCAGGTTCGCGCGGCCGAACCGGTCAGCGAAACTGTCATATACATGTGCATAGTCGAGCCAGCCGCGCGGCCCCCCGGGCGCCGGATCTTCCAGCAGGGCGTTGACGCGGCGCTCGAAATCGGGCTGGCCGAAGACGATATCGGCGCGCGCGGCGGCGGTGACCTTGGCGGATTCGGCATAGCGCGAGGCCAGCCAGGGCGCCTGTGCGCGGATGCCGATGATGATGCGCACCGCCCCCGCCCGCGGCCCCAGCGCCGCGGCGAGCCCCTGCAGCCGCGCGGCCACCGCGCCGGGGCAGGCGCCCTCGCCCGTCCAGATGCCATGCACCAGCATGGAGATGTTCTCGTCGCTGACGAGCAGGCAGGAGTCGGCCGCCGCGGCGGCGTCGAGCCGGGCGCGCAGCTGGGCGACGAGCTGCGGATAGGCATCCGCCGCCCGGCGGCCGCGCTGGCAATGCGCGCGCAGCCGCCGCATCATCCGCCGCGCGCCCCGGTCGGCCCCCTTGTGGGCGAAATCGACCCCCGCGATGGTGGGCAGGACATGGCGCTGCAGGAAGGTCGTCGCCGTCTTGGGCAGGCCGATGTGAAAGCACAGCATTCGCGATGTCCCCGCCTGCCCGGCGCGGCGATGCTAGGGCCGCGGCCGGGGCGGGGCAAGCCCGCGCCGTCAGGGCAGGGCGATGCCGGTGCGCGCGTGCAGCCCGGCATTGGCCGCGGCGAAGCGCGCCGTGATCGCGGCCTCCAGCGCCGGGGTCAGCTCGATATGCCCGGCCCCCGATTTCAGCCGCCAGCCGCCCTCGGCGCGCGCGCTCACATTGCGCCGCAGCGCCTCGGACAGCGCGGCGGGGCGCTGCGGCGCCTGCGGCAGATCGAGAAAGGCCGCGATCCGCCCCTGGCATTCGGCGGCCGACATCTCCCGCACCGCCTCGAGCGGCAGGAAGAGCAGGTTGTCGGCGCCGAAGACCCCGGCCAGCCCGTCATGGACATGCGCATAGTCGAGCCATTCGAGCGGCGCGCCCTGCGCCGCGCCCTCGGCGACCGCCGTGATGCGGCGGGCGAAATCGGCCTGGTCGAAATCCGGGTTGGACTTGGCGGATTCGGCATAGCGCGAGGCCAGCCAGGGCGCCTGCGCGCAGACCGAACAGGATCCGCACCCGCGATGCCGGCACGCCGAGCTCGCCCGCCGCCGCCGCGAGCCGCGTCGCCACGGTGCCGGGCCCCGGCCCGTCCCCGGTCCAGATCCCGTTCGGCGTCATCGAGATGTTCTCGTTCGAGACGATCACCGTCGCCCCCGCGCGCAGCCTGGCGCGCAGCGCCTGCCCATGCCAGAGGCGCCGCAGCCACCACCGCTTGCGCCGCCCGGTGATGCAGCGGCGCTTGAGATTGTTCAGCCATGCGCGATCGCGCGCGGTGCCCTGCTCCCTGTGAATCAGCTC
>SLQD01000092.1 GCA_007131685.1 Paracoccaceae bacterium
CGCGCGGGGCGCGAATCCGCGCATCGGCGCGGGCACCGCGCGCCGTGGTTGAACGCCTGTGCCGGCGCGCGGGGCGCGAATCCGCGCATCGGCGCGGGCACCGCGCGCCGTGGTTGAACGCCTGTGCCGGCGTGGACATATCCGTGGTAAGGGTCGCGTGACCAGTGGGGGAGGAGTAGCGATGCAACCGTTCGTTTTTCAGATGATGCTCTGGCAGCAGGGGATGCAGATGATGCGCGCCTGCATGACTGCCCAGACCGAGTTCAACATCCGGCTGATCGAGGCGATGGCGGGTGGGATGGCGCCGCGCAGCGCCGCGCAGCTCGCGCGCGATGCCGAAGCGATGCGCCGCACAGACGCCGCGGCGGCCCGAACGCGCAAGCCGGACCGGCCGTCGCGCGAGTCCGCGAAGCCGCGCGGCGGCGGCGCGAAGTCCGCGAAGGCGACGGCGCCGCGGTCCGGCGCCGCGACGGAAGGCGTCCGGGTTCACTGAGCGCCCTTGACGCCACGCGCCCGCCATGCCCGACTGCATCCATCTGGACCGGGACGGGGGCGGGATGGCGCAGGACTTCGAGAGCATCGACGCGGTGCAGGAGCGGCTCGCCGCGTCGGGCTACATGGCGGACCGGGCGCTTGCGACGGTGGTGTTTCTCGCGCTGCGGCTGGGGCGGCCCGTGTTTCTCGAGGGCGCGGCCGGGGTCGGCAAGACCGAGATCGCCAAGGCGATAGCGGCGGCGCTGGGGCGGCGGCTGATCAGGCTGCAATGCTATGAGGGGCTCGACGCGGCGAGCGCGGTCTATGAGTGGAATTTCGCCGCGCAGATGGTCGCGATCCGCACCGCCGAGGCCGCCGGTACCGCCGAGCGCGCCGCGCTGCAGGCCGAGCTCTTCGGCGAGGACTACCTGATCGCGCGCCCGCTTCTGGAGGCGATGCGGCCCCAGCCCGGCGGCGCGCCGGTGCTGCTCATCGACGAGATCGACCGCACCGATGCCCCCTTCGAGGCCTTCCTGCTCGAGGCGCTGTCCGACTACCAGGTCACGATCCCCGAGCTCGGCACCATCGCCGCCCCGGAGCCGCCGATCACCGTGCTGACCTCGAACCGCACCCGCGAGGTGCATGACGCGCTCAAGCGCCGCTGCCTCTATCACTGGGTCGAGTATCCGGATTTCGAACGCGAGGCGCGAATCCTGCAGGCGCGCGTTCCCGAGGCTTCCGAGGCGCTCTCGCGCGAGGTGGTGGCCTTCGTGCAGGCGCTGCGCGGCGAGGATCTGTTCAAGGCGCCGGGCGTCGCGGAGACGATCGACTGGGCCAAGTGCCTGCTCGCGCTCGACGTGATCGAGCTCTCGCCCGAGGTGATCGCCGACACGCTCGGCGCGCTCTTGAAGTACCAGGACGACATCCAGCGGCTCGAGGGCTCCGAGGCGCGGCGCATTCTCGACGCCGCGCGCGCCGAGGTCGCGGCGCAGTGAGCGGGCCGGCGCGGCGTGGCTGAGCCCGGCGATCTCGCGCTGCCCGACAATCCGCAGCTCGCGCGCAACATCACGCATTTCGCGCGGGCGCTGCGCCGGGCGGGGCTGCCGGTGGGGCCGGGGCGCATCGCGGATGCGATCCGCGCCGTGCAGGCCGCCGGGATCGGCACGCGCACGGATTTCTACTGGACGCTGCATGCCTGCTTCGTCTCGCGCCCCGAGCACCGCGCCGTATTCGCGCAGCTCTTTCGGCTCTACTGGCGCGATCCGCGCTACATGGAGCGGATGATGGAGATGCTGCTGCCGTCGATGCGCGGCGTGCAGGAGGATCGCGCGGCCAGACCCGCCGAGCGCCGCGCCGCCGAGGCGCTCCTGGGCGATGCCGCGCCGCCCGCGCCCGAGGCCGACGAGAGCGACGAGGTTGCCATCGAGATCGACGCGGCCGAAACCGCCTCCGCCAGCGAGCGCCTGCGCCAGCTCGATTTCGAGCAGATGAGCGCGGCCGAACTCGCCGAGGCGCGGCGGATGCTGGCAAGGCTGCGCCTGCCGCCGATCGCGCTTGCGTCGCGCCGGCTCGCGCCCGATCCGGCGGGGCGGCGCGCGGACTGGCGCGCGACGATGCGCGCCGCGATGCGGCGCGGCGGCGAGGTTGGGCGGCTCAACTGGCGTGCACCGAGCCCGCGCCCGCCCGATCTCGTTGCGCTGTGCGACATCTCCGGCTCGATGTCGGGCTACAGCCGCGTGATGCTGCACTTCCTGCACGCCATGGCCACGCAGCGCGGCGCGGGCTGGGGCGCGCTGCACGCCTTCACCTTCGGCACGCGGCTGACCAACATCACCCGCCAGCTCGCCGCGCGCGACGTGGACGCGGCCCTTTCGGACGCCGGGCGCGCGGCGCGCGACTGGGAAGGGGGCACGCGCATCGGCGCGGCGCTGCGGGCCTTCAACCGCGACTGGTCGCGCCGGGTGCTCGGGTCCGGGGCGGTGGTGCTGCTGATCACCGACGGGCTCGAGCGCGGCCCGCCCGACGAACTCAGCCGCGAGATCGAGCGCCTGCACCTGTCGGCGCGGCGGCTCGTCTGGGTCAACCCGCTGCTGCGCTGGGACGGCTTCGCGCCGCGCGCCGAGGGCATCCGGCAGATGCTGCCGCATGTGGACAGCTTCCGCGCCGGGCATAATGTCGCCGCGCTCGAGGGGCTCGCCGCGGCGCTGGCCGAGGCGGGGGAGGCTGGCGACAAGCCGAGGCTGATGCGGCTTCTGGCGGCTGCCTGAGGGGCGCGAGATCGCGAAAAGAGTCACGAAAAGTTGTGTCTTCGCGACGCTGCGGAAGGAACGGTACGGCGGGTTCGTGCTTATACTGTAGCAGTTGCGGTGCGAACCGCGCTTGCCCACCGGCGCGAACCATCATCTTAAGGATTTGTCATGGCTTATCGGTTTCTAAAGGGGTCCACGGCGCTGACCGTGATGCTCTCGCTCGCTGTCCCGCCGCTGCCGCTCTTGGCGCAGGCCACCGAAGGCGGGGACGCCGGCGCGGCACAGGAGGTCGCGCCCGACGAGGAAGCGCTGCGCCGGGCCGCCGAGGCCGCCGCAGAGGCCGCGCAGGCCGCCGCCGCGGCCGAGGCAGCCGCCGAGGAGGCCGC
>SLQD01000263.1 GCA_007131685.1 Paracoccaceae bacterium
ACCTTCAGCGCGGCGCGCAGCCTGCTTCCGGCACAGGCGCCGGGTCCCGAACGCATCGAGGTCGACACGCTTCGCGCGACGCTCCGGTTCGGGGACGGCGACGGGGCGTGCGCCGGGTTCGACGCCGTGCAGGCACAGGGCGTCACCAGCCGGGCGATCGACCGCAGTTCCGCGGCGCTCGACCGGCTCGAACTGTCGCGCAGCGCGGGCAGCGAAACGGATTTCAGGTTCGCGGCGGAAGGGTTCTCGGCGCAGAGCGCGGAGGGTGAAGCGCTGATGGCGCTCGATCGGTTGTCGGGGCAGTTGACGCTCGATGCCGAGGCAACCGCCGATCTCGGGCAATTCGAGCTGCTCGCGAGCGCGCAGCCGCTGCGCGACATGTTCCTGAGCGGCGATATTCCCGGGGCCGGGATCGCGCTCGAACTCGCGGGACTCGATCTGCCCGTCGGCGCCCTGCTGCCCCCGTCGATGCGGCTGCGGGCCGGGCTCGCGCAGGATGACCGGATCACGGGCGATGTCGGGCTGCAGATCGACACCGGCGACGACACGATCAGCCTCGATCACCGGCTCGACATGACCGGGCTTGCGCAGTTCGGCGCCCGGGTCGAGCTGCGCACCGCCGCAAGCGGGCGCGACGGCGGCGGGAGCGAAATGACGCGCATGCTGGACGGCGATGCTGCGCAGCTCGAATTCCTTACCGGGCTCCGGCTGGTCGCGGCAGAGCTGTCCTTTGAGGATGACGGGCTCGATGCCATCGTCGCGGCGCTGGCGGGCCGGTCGATTCCGGAGATCCTGGCCGAGCGGCGCGACGCCATCGCGGCGAGCATCCCGGGACCGCTGCGTGGCGGGGTGAGCGGGCCGCTCGACGGCATCATCGACTGGACCTCCGAAATCGTTGCGCGCGGTGGCGGCATGCGCATGGCGCCGGAGCGCCCCGTGGGCCTTTTCGACATCGCGATGACGAGCATGACCGCACCCGACGAACTCGGCGCGGTGCTCGGCCTCGAGCTGGAGTGAGGCGTCAGTAAAGGCCGCCGCTGCCGACGAAGGCGCTGCTCGGCCGTTCCTGGTGTCCGCCGGTCGCGGCGCTGCTGCCGGAGCCTGGCGCTGTCGGAGCGACGTGGTGGGGCAGCTGGCTGCCGAGATAATCGCGCTCCGCATCGTAGCCATACTGGCCCATCGCCGGCCCCTGCCCCGGCGCCAGTGTCGCCGGCGGCCAGAGGATATCCCGGTTGCGCTGCGAGTCGCGGAAACCCTCGGCCGAGATCAGCCCGTCGGCATGGGCGCGCTCGAGCAGGCCGGCCGAGACCTGCGCCGCGGTGCGCCCGCCGGTGATGCCCTCGCCCATGGGCCTGTTGTCGTCGCGGCCGATCCAGACCCCCACCGCGAGATGCGGTGTCAGGCCCATGAACCACGCATCGGCGTGGTTCTGGCTGGTGCCGGTCTTGCCGACAACGGTGACCGGATGGCCCGAGAAGGCGCGCGCGGCGGTGCCGCGGGTGACGACGCCGCGCATCATCGAGGTCATCACATCGGGTGTGGAGCGCGAGGTGATCGGCGTGCCGGCCGGGTCGCGGTCGCGCTCGAAGCTCCAGAGCTCGGTCATCCCGCCATCGGCGGGGTTGCGGATCGTGCCGAGCCCGTGCGGCCGGCGCGGGATGCCCTCGTTGATGAGCGTGCCGTAGCCGGCGGTGAGGCGCTCGAGCGTGGTCTCCGAGGTCCCGAGCGACGAGGCGAGGAACCGGCCCATCTCGCCCTCGTCATAGACGCCCGCGCGCTCGGCCGTGGCAGCGAGCCGGTCGACCCCCATCGCGCTGACGATACTGGCCGCGGCAAGGTTCGAACTGCGCTCGAAGCCGACGAAGAGCGGGATCGGGCCGCTTTGCGAGCGGTCGTAATTGCGCGGGCGCCAGGGCAGGCCGTTGGCATCGAAATAGGTGCGCTCGTGATTGTCGACGAGATCGTCGAAACGGTAGCCCGCGTCGAGCGCGGCGGCGTAGAGAAAGCCCTTGATCGCCGAGCCTGGCTGGCGCCGGGCCTGGCGCGTCCGGTCGAAGGAGGTCAGCCGGGCATCATATCCGCCGACGCTCGCGAGCACCCTGCCGTCGCGCGGGTCCATGACATAGATCGCGCCCTGGAAGTCGGGCACGCCGGCAGCGCGCACGCGCCCCTCCGCCGCCTCGCGCACGAGCAGGATGTCGCCCGGCGCGGGACGGAACCGCGCGTCGACGATCTCGACATCGACGCGCTCGAGCACGCCGTCCGTGTCGAGATGGGCGCCGACCCAGCCGCCCTCGCCCTGGCGCAGCAGCGCGACGCGCCCGGCCGGGGAAACCGTGCGCGCATTGCCGCGGATGGCGGCGGCAAGGGTGCTGCGCGCGGCGCTGTCGGCCCCGAGATCGGCGTTCGCGACGCTCTCGAGCGTGCCCTGAGGCAGCGTGCCGAGCGCGGAAAGCGGGGAAAAGTCATGCAGCCCGTCGCGCAGCGCGGCGACGGCATGCGCCTGCCAGTCCGGGTCGATCGTGGTCTCGATGTGGAGTTCGTCGGAGATCCTGCCGATCCGCTCGACGATACCGTCGCGCGCGATCTGCGCGCGCGCCAGCGAGGCGACCCAGGGATCGCTCTCCTGCGCGCGCGAGTGCTCGGCGACGATGAGCTCCTCGGCCCGCGCGGCCTCGGCCTCCTGCTCGGTGATGCTGCCCGTGTCGCGCATCGCGTCGATCACGAGATTGCGCCGCGCGCGCGCCCGCTCCGGGTTGCGGGTCGGGTCATAGGCGTGCGGGCCCTTCAGGATCGCCGCGAGGAAGGCCGTTTCGCCAAGCGTCAACTCGTCCCAGCCCTTGTCGAACCAGACCTGCGGGGCGCGCATCACGCCGGTCTGTCCGCGGCCGAACCAGGCCGATTCGAGATAGGTCTCGAGGATGCGCGTGCTCGACATGGCGCTGTGCGCCCGGGTGGCGAGAATCGCCTCCTGCAGCTTGCGCTCGAGCGTGACCGCGTTGCCGAGCGCGGTATTCTTGATCATCTGCTGCGTGACCGTGGAGCCGCCGCGCACATCGCCCGTCAGCGTCTCCTGCGCCGCGCGGCCGAGTGCGAAGGG
>SLQD01000037.1 GCA_007131685.1 Paracoccaceae bacterium
AGCACCGCATCCACCGCCTGCGCGCGCGCCATCGCCGCATCCGTCAGCGGCGTGCCGTGCTTGTCCCAGGACGCACCGCCCACGAGATCCTCCTCGACATCGAAGGCGAGCCCGCGGCGCTGGCCGAACCAGTCGATCACCTTGCGCACCTCGGCCATGACCTCGGGGCCAATGCCGTCGCCGGGCAGGATGAGCAGGGAAGGGTTGGTCATGGGGGCGTCCTCGCTGGATTGCTGCGCGCTTCGCCTAGCGGCTGGGCCGCGGGCGGTCAAGCTGGCGCGCGGCGGGGCGGGACGTGCTATGCTGCGGCTTTCGGGAGCGCGCCATGTCCGACACCGCCCTGATTCTCGGCGCGCGCGGCCGTTTCGCGCGCCACGCCGCCGCCGCGCTCGAAGCGCGTGGCTGGCAGCTTCGCCGTTTTGACCGAACCCGCGACAGCCTGTCCGACGCCGCCTCCGGTGCGGCGCTGATCGTCAATGGCTGGAACCCGCCTTACGGGCGCTGGGCGGCCGAGTTGCCGGGGCTCACGCGCCAGGTGATCGCCGCCGCGAAGTACAGCGGCGCGACGATCCTGCAGCCGGCCAATGTCTATGTTTACGGCCCCGAGGCGCTGCCCGTTCTCGGCCCGGACACGCCGCAGCGCGCGGTCAATCCGCTGGGGCGGCTGCGCATCGCGATGGAGGCCGCGCTGCGCGACTCGGGCGTGCCGGTCATCCTCCTGCGCGCTGGGGATTTTCTCGACGATGCGCCGTCGCGCGGCTGGTTCGACAAGGTCATCGCCGCGCCGATCGCGAAGGGGCATGTCCGCTATCCGGGCCCACCGGATGTGCCGCATGCCTGGGCGTATCTGCCCGATCTCGGGCGCGCCGCAGCACAGCTCGCCGCGCGCCGCGCCACGCTCGAGCGCTTCGAGGAAGTGCCCTTTGCGGGCTACACCCTGACGGGCACGGAGCTTGCGGCGGCGCTGTCGCGAGTGACGGGGCAGGAGATCGCGCTGCGGCGCATGGCCTGGTGGCCGCTGCATCTGGCGCGGCCGTTCTGGGGCATGGCGGCGGGGCTTCTGGAGATGCGGTATCTCTGGGCGGTGCCGCACCGGCTCGACGGCGCGCGGCTGCACGCGCTCCTGCCCGATTTCGCCGATACCCCGCTCGAGGCCGCGCTTGCCTCAGCGCTCCAGCGCGATGTCCACCCAGACGAGGCGGTGGCGTGAGGCGGCCTCGTCGCCTTCGCCGAGCAGCGCATGCGCCGGGTCATCCGGGTGCGGCCAGAACACCTCCGCCTCCCGCAAGGTAAGCTCCGCCGAGGGCAGCACGTAATCGACGCGCAGATTGCCGGGACCATCCGCCATCCGCCACTCGGTCGTGTCGCGCGCCGGATCGCCCGACTGCGCCGCCTCGGCCTCCCCGGCGGCGGCCACGGCCCCCGCGCTCTCGGGCGCCGGGTCCTGCAGGGCCGGATGGGCGAGCAGATCGCGCATTGCCGCCTGCAGGCCGTCCCCGTCATGCGGGTCGAGATTGGAATCCCCGATCACGGCGAAGGGTGGCTCCGGCGGGGGCATCGGTAGTGCGCCGTCGAGCAGGAGCGTCCAGAACCGCACCTCGTCATGGTTGCGCCGCAGATTGCGGTCCTCGGGCCCGCCGAAGACCGGCGGCGAGGTGTAGAAGGCCAGCAGGTTGAGCACACGCCCATCGGGCAGCGCCACCGGCACGTCCCAGTGCCCCGTGGTCGACAGCCGCTGGATCTCGAAGACCTCTTCGGAAGGGAAGGGCACGCCGTCGCGCTCGGGGATCAGCGCGCCGGGCAGGTCGCGCCACAGGAAGTCCGAGAAATCGCGCACCCCGTCGGCGACGGGGTGGCGCGACAGCAGCGCCATCCCCGCCTGCCCGGCGAAGCGGCCGTAACCCTGCTTGTCATCGGCAGTGCCGCGCCGGCCGTCGCCGATCATGTCGCGGCCGGTTGGCATGCCGGTATTGGGGCGCAGCGCGAAGCGGTGCGGATACGCCGCCCCGCGCGCCGCCAGAAGCCCGGCGAAGGCATCGAGCGCGACGCCGTCCAGGTCGTAATCGAATTTCGTGATCAGCAGGATATCGGGATCGACATGGGCGATGATCTCCGCCGCCGCGCCGACCTGCGCATCCTCGCCCGACAGGATGTCGCGCAGCAACAGCCCCGGACCGTCGCGAGAGAGATCGGCGTTGAAAGTGGCCAGCCGCACCGTCTCCGCCGCCGCCGGCCCGCCCGCGAGCGTCAGCAGGAGCGCCAGCGCCCGCAACGGCCTAGAGCGCGGCGCGTTCATTCGCATTCACGCGCCGGGCTCTAGCCTTCGGAGGTCGCATGTCCGAGGAGCGCAAAACCGGTCCCCACTTTTCCGCGACATGCCCTAGACCCAGGGGCGCTCGGCCGCGACGCGGTCTTCATAGGCGGCGATCGCGGGGGCCTTCTCGAGGGTGAGCGCGATGTCGTCGAGCCCGTTGAGCAGGCAATGCTTGCGGAACGGGTCGATCTCGAAGCGGATCTCGCGGCCATCCGTGGTGGTCACGGTCTGCGCCTCGAGATCGACGGCAAGGCGCGCATTGGCACCCTTGCGGGCCTCCTCCATCAGCGCGTCCACCTCGGCTTGCGGCAGGGCGATGGGGAGGATGCCGTTCTTGAAGCAGTTGTTGTAGAAGATATCGGCATAGCTCGGCGCGATGATGCAGCGGATGCCGAAATCCTTCAGCGCCCAGGGGGCATGCTCGCGCGAGGACCCGCAGCCGAAATTCTCCCCGGCCACGAGGATCTCGGAGTCGCGCCAGGCGGGCTGGTTGAGCACGAAATCGGGGTTCTCGCTGCCATCGTCGAGATAGCGCATCTCGTCGAACAGCGCCTTGCCGAGCCCGCTGCGCTTGATCGTCTTGAGATACTGCTTGGGGATGATCATGTCGGTATCGACATTGACCATCGGAAGCGGCGCGGCGATGCCGGTGAGCTTGTCGAACTTGTCCATCGTCTCGGTCCTTTCCCTGCCGCGCCTCAGGCGAGTTCGCGCACATCGGTGAGCCGCCCGGTGACGGCGGCGGCGGCGGCCATGGCCGGGCTCATCAGGTG
>SLQD01000057.1 GCA_007131685.1 Paracoccaceae bacterium
GACGGGACCTATGCATGCTGCGCGGGCTTTACGACTGGACGATTTCGCTTGCGCAGTCGCGCAACGCGCTCTGGGCGCTGGCCTTCGTCGCCTTCATCGAAAGTTCGGTCTTTCCGATCCCGCCCGATGTGCTGATGATCGCGATGATCATCGCACAGCCGAGCCGGGCCTTCGTGATCGCGGGGGTGGCGATGGTCGCGTCGGTGGCGGGGGGGATGTTCGGCTACCTGATCGGCTACGGGCTGTTCGACACTGTGGGCCGGCCGGTGCTGCTCTTCTACGGCAAGGAGGAGTATTTCGCCGAATTCCAGATCCGCTACGCGGAATGGGGGGCCTGGGCGGTGCTGATCGCGGGGGTGACGCCCTTTCCCTACAAGGTCATCACGATCCTGTCGGGGGCGGCGCAGCTTTCGCTGCCGGTCTTCATCGTGGCGAGCATCATCGCGCGGGGCTTGCGCTTTTTCATCGTGGCCGCACTCCTTTGGAAGTTCGGCGCGCCGATCCGGGACTTCATCGAGCGCCGGCTCGGGCTTATGTTCACGTTGCTGATGGCGGGGATCGTCGGGGGGTTCATCCTGGTGAGGTATCTGTGACGCGCGGCTGGCTGCTGGCCCTGGGGGCGTTCGGCTCGATCGGGCTGCTGCTCGGGGCGTTCGCGTTCGAGTATCTGGCCGGCATGGCCCCCTGCCCGCTGTGCATCTGGCAGCGCTGGCCGCATGTCGCGGCGGCGCTGGCGGGGCTGGGGGCTTGGCTCGTGCCCGCGCTGATCTGGCCGCTGGCGGGGGCGGGCGCGATGCTCGTCTCGGCGGGGCTCGCGGGCTATCACACGGGCATCGAGCGTGGCTGGTGGGCCGGGCCCGACAGCTGCGGCGCCGGCGGCAGCCTGAGCGGGATGAGCGGCGCGGAGCTTCTGGGCACGGACGGGCCGTCGGGCGTGGTACTGTGCGACGAGGTCGCGTGGGAGATGCTGGGGCTGTCGATGGCGTCGTGGAACGGGCTCGCCTCGCTGGGGCTCGCGCTCGTCTGGATCGCGGCGATGCGGCCCGCGCGGCGCCCCTAGCCGTAGAGGCTTTTCGCCCGCTTTTCAAAGGCGCGCACGATTCTCTGCATGGCCTGGTTGAAGACCGTTCCGATCACGCGGCGCAGCATCGCGTTGCGGAATTCGAAATCCACCCCGAAACTCACCTCGCAGCCCCCCGCCTCGAGGTCTTCGAAATCCCAGCGCGCCCGCATGTGCTCGAAGGGGCCGTCGATGTATTCGGTGTCGATGCGCAGCTTGTCGGGCCAGAGCGTCACGCGGCTACCGAAGCTCTCGCGAAACACCTTGAAGGAGATCACCAGATCCGCCTCCATCACCTCGCCCTGCTCGAAGGGCATGCGCTTGCGGATGCGCGCCGCGGCCGTCCAGGGCAGGAACTCTGGATAGCGCTCGACATCGGCGACGAGCTCGTACATCTGCTGTGCGCTGTACGGAAGCTTGCGTTTTTCCGAATGGGTCGTCATGAAACGCCTGTCCTGTCCTGCCCGGCTGCGCCGCTTTTCACGGACGCGGCGCGCGAAATCAAGAGGCGGCCATGCCCGAAACCCCCTATGTCATCGACGAGATGATCTCCGCCAAATCGATCGCGGCGCGCGTCGAGGCGCTGGCGCGCGAGATCACGGCGCATTTCCACGACACGGACAAGCTCGTCGTGGTGGGGCTGCTGCGCGGCTCCTTCATCTTCATCGCGGATCTCGTGCGCGAGCTCGACCTGCATGTCGAGGTGGATTTCCTCGAGGCCTCGTCCTATGGCAGCGGCATGGAAAGCACCCGCGAGGTGCGCATCCTCAAGGATCTTAGCGGCGCGGTGGGCGGGCATGACGTGCTCGTGGTCGAGGACATCGTCGATACCGGCTTCACGCTGCACCATGTCATCAACCTGCTGCGCTCGCGCGGGCCGCGGCGGCTCGAGTCCTGCGCGCTGCTCGACAAGCCGTCGCGCCGCGAGGTCGATATCCGCGCGACCTGGACCGGGTTCGAGATCCCCGACGAGTTCGTCGTCGGCTACGGGATCGACTATGCGCAATACAACCGCAACCTGCCGCATATCGGCAAGGTGCGCTTCACCGATCCATGAACATCCGCTGGCTTCTGCGCGCCTATCGCTGGGTGCGCAACCCGCCTTCGCCGCGAATGGTGAAACTGGTGCTCGGGGTGATTGCGCTGGTGCTCGCCGTCGCCGCGGTCGAGCACTGGATCGGCTGGCCCGAACGGCTGACCCCCTCGAACGAGTTCCTCGGCCGCTGGCCCCGCTGAGCGGATCCCGGCGCATGGCCCCGGAAATCACGCGGCGCGGCGGCTTTCGCGTTTGCGTTGTGCAGGCCGCATGTTAGCCTCCCGAAACAAAGTTACAGGGAGACTCGCCATGAATTTCACTCGCTTCGCCGCAGCCGCCAGCCTCATGGCCGCCCTCGGGGCCGGCGCCGCGCTCGCCAATGATTTCGACACCGAGGTCGAGACCCGGCAGGGACAGTTCAAGCTCTTTGCGTTCAATATCGGACCGCTCGTCGAGATGGCGCAGGGCGATATCGACTACGATGCCGACATGGCGGCGACCGCGGCGGAGAATCTCGCGAGCGTAACCTCCCTGCACCAGGACCGGCTCTGGCCGGACGGATCCGACAATGAGAGCATCGAGGGCACCCGCGCGCTGCCCGCGATCTGGGAGAATCTCGACGATTTCGCCGACAAATACGCCGATCTCGGCGAAGCGACGGCCAATCTCGAGATGGCCGCCGGCGAGGGGCTGGACGAGCTGCGCGGCGCCATCGGTGCGGTCGGCAATGCGTGTAGCGCCTGCCACGACGATTACCGCGCGGAACAGTAAGCGCCCGGACGCTGCGCGATGCGGCGACTGACGGGTGCGACGGTGCTGCTGCTCGGCCTGGGCGGGGGCGGCTACTGGTGGTTGAGCGCACCGGAGCCGCTGCCGGAGGGGGCGCTTGACGGCATCGATGGCGACGCCGAGCGCGGCGAAGCGGTGTTCTGGGCGGCGGGCTGCGCCTCCTGCCACGCCGACGCGGAGGCCGAGGACGAGGA
>SLQD01000200.1 GCA_007131685.1 Paracoccaceae bacterium
GCTTTTCCAAGGAGCACCGCGATCTCAACATCAAGCGCATCGGCTATGTCGCGAGCGAGATCACCAAGAATGGCGGTATCGCGATCTGCGCGCCGATCGCGCCCTACACCGCCACGCGGCGAACAGTGCGCGAGATGATCGAGGCCTACGGCGCCTTCGTCGAGGTCCATGTCGCCACCAGCCTCGAGGAGTGCGAGCGCCGCGACCGCAAGGGGCTGTACAAGCTCGCCCGCGAGGGCAAGATCAAGGAGTTCACCGGCATCTCGGACCCGTACGAGGAGCCCGCCGAACCCGAGCTGCGCGTCGATACCGAGGGGCTCGAGGTCGATTACTGCGCGCAGCAGGTGGTACTCAAGCTCGAGCAGCTGGGCCTGATCGCCGGCTGACGGGTGCGCGATGCGGGAATGATCTGGCGCAACTGCACGGGCCGGGAATCGCGCTAGGCTGGGCGACGACGAATCGGAGTCCGGGCCGGGGGTGCTGCGCGATGCGCTTGTTGATGATGCTGTTCGTGGCGCTTTGCGCCGCCGTGCCGGCGAGCGCTGATGATCCCGCGCGTTTCACACTCGGCGATGATGTCTACATCGCGGGCAGCCGCGTTGCCCACGAGGCGGCGGGCGCGGCGAGCCTGTTCATGGCCGGCGAGACGGTGCGCCAGGCCGCCGATATTTCCGCGAGCGCGCATCTGGCCGGGCGGCGGGTGATTCTCGAAGCGCCGGTCGGGGGCGGCCTCTATGCGGCGGGCATGGAGCTCTCGCTGCGCGCGCCGGTGGCCGGGGATGCGACGCTGGCGGCCTATTCGGCCGTGATCGAGGCGCAGATCGGCGGCGCGCTGCGCGTGGCGGCGGCGCGGGTCGAGATCGCCGCGCCGGTGGGGTCGAGCGCGCTGATCGGGACCGACCGGCTCGATCTCGATGCGGTGATTGCGGGCGATGCGGCGATCGCGGCCGACCGGATCGATTTCGGCAACGACGCGCGCATCGACGGCACCCTGCGGCTCTACGCCGATGACCACGACGCCGTCGAGATCCCCGAGCGCGTCATCGCCGCCGACCGCGTGGAGCGGCTGCCGCGCGCCGACTGGCCCGGGGTCGAGCGCCCGGAGATCGTCCGGCTGAGCTGGTGGCACGCGCTCGGCGGGTTTCTGGCCGGTGTCGTCGTGGTCGCGTTGCTGGCGGCACTGGTCGCCGCGGTGGCGCCGAAGACGCTTGCGGCGATGCGCCGGAGGGTGCTGGCGCGGCCCTTCGCGACGCTGGGCTACGGCTTCCTCGCGCTCTCGGCGCTGATCGGCATGGCCGTGATGCTCGCGCTGACGCTGGTGGGAATCCTCGTCAGCCCCGCGGCGATCGCGCTCGCGGCGCTGACGGGGCTCGCCGGCTATGTCATCGGCGCCTACAGCTTCGGCGCGGGGCTGATGATCGCCATCGGGCGCGGCGAGCCCACCACGCTGGGCGCGCGGGTGCTCGCGGCGTTTGCGGGCGCGCTTGCGGCCGGGTTGATCGCGCTCATCCCGATCCTCGGCTGGCTGTTCGTGCTTGCGGTCGCCCTGGCCGGGGCGGGGGCGCTGGTGGTCGCGATGCTGCGCCCGGCCTTCTTCGCGGCCGAGCCGCTCTAGCGGATGATGGGCTCGAGCGGGTCATAGAGCAGCCCCGCGCCCCAGGCGACATCGGGCAGGCTGTCGGGCTTGAAGCGCAGCCCGCCCATCTCGGCGCGGGTGACGAAGCGGCGCCGGTCCACCACGCCGGAGGGATCGCGCCAGCCCGCATCGAGGATCCCGGCGGTAATCGTGGCGCGAAAATAGACATCGACCTGGTGATAGCCGCTCCCGGGATCGTGGAACTCGTTGACGAGGCAGGGATCGCCGACCTCGACGGTCAGGCCCGTCTCCTCGTGAAGCTCGCGCACGAGATTGTCGGGCAGCGATGCGCCGGGCTCGGCGCGCCCGCCCGGCGCACACCACAGATCGCTCACGCCGCCGGGCCAGGCATTGACCAGCAGCAGGCGGTTCTCGTGCAGGATGACGCCGCGCACGGCGATGCGGGGGGGCTTGGCGGACATGCGCTCAGCCTCGCGCAGCCGCGCCGCCTTGTCCACGACGGACCCTCGCAAAAACGCACCCGCGGGGCTATATCTGCGCCATGAGGATCCTGTTCGCCGTCGTCATGCTGGCCGGTTGCGCCGCCGCCATGCCCGCCGCCCCTGCGCGCGGCGATTGTGTCGTGCTGCTGCACGGGCTCGCGCGCGGGGCCGGCTCGATGACGATGATCGAGGATGCGCTCGAGGCCAATGGCTACACCGTCATCAACCAGCCCTACCCCTCGACCCAGGCGCCGATCTCGGAACTCGTCGCCGAGGTCGGGCGCGGTGTCGCGGCCTGCGACGGCGCGCGCACGCATTTCGTCACCCATTCGATGGGCGGCATCCTGACCCGCGCCTGGCTGGCCGAGAACCGTCCCGAAGAGATGGGCCGCGTTGTGATGCTCGCGCCGCCGAATCGCGGCTCGGAACTCGTCGATGCCTTCAGCGATCTCGAGCCCTTCGGCTGGATTCACGGCCCCGCCGGGCTCGAACTGAGCACCGATCCGGGTTCGACGCCCAACATCCTGCCGCCGGAGCCCGATTACGAACTCGGCGTGATCGCCGGCGACGTCTCCTTCAACCCGATCTATTCCTCGCTCATCGAGGGCGACGATGACGGCAAGGTCGCCGTGGAGAGCACGCGCCTGCCCGGCATGGCCGATCACATCGTGCTGCCGGTAAGCCATACCTTCATGGTGTTCAACCCGATCGTGATCGCCGAGACGCTGCATTTCCTCGAGCATGGCCGCTTCGACAACGATATCGGCTTTCGCGACGCGCTCGGCGTGCTGTTCAGCGAATAGAGGATTCTGTGCAGGAGTTGGAACCGGTCCTGCGCTCCGGAACATGCGCTCGGAGGGCTGGAGGACGGCGCGTGACTCCGACTGAACGCGCGGCGCTCCGGTGCGCTCAGCGCGCGCGGATGCGGTTGACATGCCCCATCTTGCGCCCCGGCCGCGCCTCGGCCTTGCCGTAGAGATGGATCGCGGCGGCGGGGTCGCGGGCGATCTCGGGCAGCCGGTCGATATCGGTGCCGACAAGGTTTTCCATCTCCACGTCGCAGTGGCGCGTCCCGTCGCCGAGCGGCCAGCCCGCGATGGCGCGGACATGCTGCTCGAACTGATCGACGGCACAGCCCTGTTGCGTCCAGTGCCCGGAATTGTGCACCCGCGGTGCGATCTCGTTGACGACGAGACCCTGCGCGGTGACGAAAAGCTCGATCCCCATCACCCCGACATAGTCGAGCGCGTTGAGCACCTTGCCGGCGAGAAGGGCCGCATCCGTGCGCCGCGCGGTGTCGAGCGGGGCGGGCACGGTGCTGCGGCGCAGGATGCCGTCCGCGTGCTCGTTGCGGCCGGGATCGTAGCAGACGACCTCGCCGGTGAGGCCGCGCGCGGCGATGACCGAGGCCTCGAAGCGAAAATCCAACAGCGCCTCCGCGATTGCGGGCGCCGCGCCGATCGCCGACCATGCGGCTTCGGAATCGGCGGCGGCCTCGATGCGGGCCTGGCCCTTGCCGTCATATCCGAAGCGGCGCGTCTTGAGCAGCGCCGGCGCGCCCACCTGCCCGAGCGCGGCGGCGATATCGCCGGGGCCATCGACGGGGGCGAACGGCGCCGTGGCGAGGCCCAGCCCGGCGAGGAAGCGCTTCTCCGCGAGCCGGTCCTGGCTGATCTCGAGGGCACGCGGGCCGGGTCGGATCGGGCGCTGCCCGGCGACGACCTCGAGCGCGGTGGCGGGGACATTCTCGAACTCGAAGGTCACGACATCGACGCGGGCGGCGAAGGCTTCGAGCGCGGCGGTGTCGTCATACGCCGCCGTCGTCGCGCGATGCGCGAGCTGGGCGGCGGGACCGTCCGCGGCCGGATCGAAGACATGCGTGCGGTAGCCGAGCCGCCCGGCAGCGACCGAGAGCATCCGGCCGAGCTGCCCCCCGCCGAGGATGCCGATCGTCGCACCGGCGGGCAGCGGTTCAGTCATCGGACGGAACCTCGGGAATACCTTCGGACAGCGCCGCGCGCCACGCCGCGAGCCGCGCCTCGAGCGCCGGATCCGACAGCGCCAGGATCTGCGCGGCCATCAGCCCGGCATTCGCCGCTCCCCCGATCGCCATGGTCGCCACCGGAAAGCCGCGCGGCATCTGCACGATGGAATAGAGGCTGTCGAGCCCCGACAGCGCCGCCGTGCGCACCGGCACCCCGATCACGGGCAGCCGCGTCTTGGAGGCGATCATGCCGGGCAGATGCGCCGCACCGCCCGCCCCGGCGATGATGGCGCCGAGCCCGCGCCCGGCCGCCGTCTCGCCGTAGCGCCAGAGCCGGTCCGGCGTGCGATGCGCGGAAACGATGCGCGTCTCATGCGCCACCTCGAGCTCGTCGAGGATCTCGGCGGCGGCGCGCATCGTCGGCCAGTCGGACTGGCTGCCCATGATGATGCCGATGCGTGCCTGCGCCATGCGCTCCCCTTCGCGTTGCGCCGCACTATAGCCGTCTCGGCCCCGGCCGCAACGGGGTGCTCAGGCGATGATGTCGGGATAGAGCGCGTCCTCGATGCGGCGGATCTCGTCCTTCAGGATCAGCTTGCGCTTCTTGAGGCGGCGCAGTGCCAGCGCGTCGCCGCGCCCGCCGGCATCGAGCGCGGCGATGGCGTCGTCGAGATCGCGGTGCTCGCGGCGCAGCACCTCGAGGCGCAGGCGCAGCACCTCCTCGCGGTCGAGCTCTTGCGGAGCGTTCATGGCGGACCCGTTCGCGCGTGACAGCGCCGCGAGCATAGCGCCCCGGCGGCGCGAGGCAAACCCCGCCGCGAAGCGGCACTTGCAGCCTTCGCGGCAGACCCCCATATGCGTCGCAAGGCCGCCGAAACGGGGCCGCCCGCAATGTCGCTTAACGCAAGGACATGCAGATGACGAAACACGCCCTGGGGGCACACCCCTTCCTGCTCGGCTTCGATCAGCTCGAACGCCTCGTGGAGCGGACCGCCAAGTCTGGCAATGACGGCTATCCGCCCTACAATATCGAACAGCGCGGCGAGCACGCCTATCGCATCACCCTGGCGGTGGCCGGGTTTCGCGAGGCGGACCTGTCGATCACGGTGGAGGATCGCCAGCTGATGGTCCGCGGGCGCCAGAGCGAGCCCGACGAGGAGCGCGTCTACCTGCACCGGGGCATCGCCACGCGGCAGTTCCAGCGCGCCTTCGTGCTCGCCGACGGCGTCGAGGTGTCAGGCGCGACTATGGAGAACGGGCTGCTGCATATCGACCTGCGCCGTGCCCCGCCCGAAAGCACGGTGCGCACCATTGAAATCGATCGTTCGTGAGAGGAGGTCGCGATGGAAACGAGATACAACTTCACGGACGGCAACAGCGACCGCATCGTGTATGTGCGCTCGGTCGCCGTCCGCGACCTCCCCGATGAGATCCGGCAGGAGGCGCAAGGCATCGACACGCTCTACGCGCTGCACGGCGCCGACGGCGAACGCCTCGCGCTGGTGCGCGATCGCAAGCTGGCCTTCATCCTCGCGCGCCAGAACGACATGGCGCCGGTGAGCGTTCACTGATCCGCGCGCGGGCGCCCCGAAGGGCGGCGCCCGCCCGTCACCGACACCCCCACCCCGCCGAGCACGACGAGTGCCGCGACAACGGCGCGGGCCTCGAGCACCTCCCCAAGCAGCAGAACCCCGCCCGCCATCGCGATCACCGGCACGGTGAGCTGCGCGACACCCGCCGTCGCCGCCGCCAGATGCGGCAGCACGGCATACCACAGCGCATAGCCGAGCCCCGAGGTCACGGCGCCCGACAGCACCGCGAGCGCGACGCCCGCGCCCGTCAGAGGCACCTCGCCCGGCAGCAGCAGCACCGCAAACAGCGCCGGCGGCACCGCGAGGGCGAAGTTGCCCGCCGTCGCCGCGAGCGGATCGCGGCTGCGCGCGCCCATGAGCGAGTAGATCCCCCAGCCCAGCGCCGCCGCCGTCATCAGACCGGCCCCGGCCAGGGGCGGCGCCACTCCCGCGGGGCTGACGAGCCAGGCAAGCCCGGCAAAGGCCACGGCGCCGCCGGCGATGCGGCGGGCCGCGAGCCCCTGCCCCAGCAGCGCCCCGCCGGCGAACATCACCACCTGCACCCCGCCGAACAGGATCAGCGCGCCGAGCCCGGCATCGAGCGTCAGGTAGGCATAGGAAAATCCGAGCATGTAGAGGGTGAGTCCGGCCACGGCCACGGGGTTTGCCATGTGCCATGCGGGCGCGGCGCTGCGGTCCCGGATCAGCACGATCACGAGCAGGGTGATCGCCCCCGCCACGAGCCGGATCGCCGCGAATTCACCCGCCCCGATCGCCCCGTCCATGAGCGCGAGCCGGTTGAGCAGCGAATTCGCTGCGAAAAGCGTCATCACGAGTACGGTGAGCAGGACAAGCCGCATCGTGCCAGACTGCGCCCTGCACCGCCGCGCCGCAAGGGCGCATGAAAAAGGGGGCCGCGAAGGCCCCCTTTCCCGTCGGTTTGCGGCCGGCCTACATCATGCCGCCCATGCCGCCCATGTCGGGCATGCCGCCGCCGGCGCCGCCGCCGCCGCCCTGGCCCTTCGGCTCGGGCTTGTCGGCGATCATGGCCTCGGTGGTGATCAGCAGCCCGGCGACCGACGCTGCGTCCTCGAGCGCGGTGCGCACGACCTTGGCCGGGTCGATCACGCCGAACTTGAACATGTCGCCGTATTCCTCGGTCTGCGCGTTGAAGCCGAACTTCAGATCGTCGCTCTCGCGGATCTTGCCCGCCACGACCGAGCCGTCCACGCCGGCATTCTCGGCGATCTGGCGCAGCGGCGCCTCGAGCGCCTTGCGCACGATGGCGATGCCCGCGGTCTGGTCCGGGTTCTCACCCTTGAGGCCCTCGAGGGTCTTGGCCGCCTGCAGCAGGCTCACGCCGCCGCCGACGACGATACCTTCCTGCACCGCGGCGCGGGTCGCGTTGAGCGCGTCATCGACGCGGTCCTTGCGCTCCTTGACCTCGGTTTCGGTCATGCCGCCGACGCGGATCACCGCAACACCGCCCGCGAGCTTGGCGAGGCGCTCCTGCAGCTTCTCCTTGTCGTAATCCGAGGTGGTCTCCTCGATCTGCTGACGGATCTGGGCGGTGCGTGCCTCGATCTCGGACTTCTCGCCGAGTCCGTCGACGATGGTCGTCTCGTCCTTGGTGATCTCGACCTTCTTGGCCTTGCCGAGCATGTCCATGGTGACGTTCTCGAGCTTCATGCCGAGCTCTTCGGAGATCACCTGGCCACCGGTCAGCACCGCGATGTCCTGCAGCATGGCCTTGCGGCGATCGCCGAAGCCGGGCGCCTTCACGGCAGCGATCTTCAGGCCGCCGCGCAGCTTGTTGACCACGAGCGTGGCGAGCGCCTCGCCCTCGACATCCTCGGCGATGATCAGGAGCGGCTTCTGGCTCTGGATCACCTGCTCGAGCAGCGGCACCATCGGCTGCAGCGAGCTCAGCTTCTTTTCGTGCAGCAGGATGAGGCAGTCATCGAGCTCGGCGATCATCTTGTCCGAGTTCGTGACGAAGTAGGGCGACAGGTAGCCGCGGTCGAACTGCATGCCCTCGACGACCTCGGTCTCGGTCTCGAGGCCCTTGTTCTCCTCGACGGTGATGACACCCTCGTTGCCGACCTTCTGCATCGCGTCGGCGATCTGGCGGCCGATCTCGGCCTCGCCGTTGGCGGAGATGGTACCGACCTGGGCAACCTCGTCGGTGCCCTCGACGGGGCGGGCGGCCTTGCGGATCGCCTCGACGGCCTTGTCGGTGGCGGTGTCGATGCCGCGCTTGAGGTCCATCGGGTTCATGCCCGCGGCCACGCCCTTGACGCCTTCCTTGATGATCGCCTGGGCGAGCACCGTGGCGGTCGAGGTGCCGTCGCCGGCCTCGTCATTGGTGCGGTTGGCCACTTCCTTGACCATCTGCGCACCCATGTTCTCGAACTTGTCCTCGAGCTCGATCTCCTTGGCGACGGTGACGCCGTCCTTGGTGATGCGCGGCGAGCCGAAGCTCTTGTCGAGGACCACGTTGCGACCCTTCGGGCCCAGCGTGACCTTCACGGCATTGGCGAGGGTGTTGACGCCGCGGATCATGCGATCGCGGGCATCGGTATCGAACTTGACGTCCTTGGCAGCCATTTCGGAATGCTCCTGGTTGTCGGATTGCGGTTACGAAGGGTGCGGCCTCAGCCCATGACGCCGAGGATGTCGCTCTCCTTCATGATCAGGTATTCTTCGCCGTCGATGGTGACCTCGGTGCCCGACCACTTGCCGAACAGGATCTTGTCACCTTCCTTCACGGCCATCGCGATGAGTTCGCCGGAGTCCTTGCGCGCGCCCTCGCCGGTGGCGATGACCTCGCCTTCCTGGGGCTTTTCCTTCGCGGTTTCGGGGATGATGAGCCCGCCCTTGGTGGTGTCGTCGCTCTCGACGCGACGCACGAGCACCCGGTCATGCAGCGGTTTGAATGCCATCTGAGAACGCTCCCTCAGCTTCGGTTGAAACGGATTAGCACTCGCTCCCTGTGAGTGCCAACGGTGCGGAGATAAGCGACGGAGCGCGCGCTGTCAACGGGTCTCGCAGCTCCGCGTCCGGCCATGGCGCGGCGCGCGAAAATTCGCGCATGAAAACGGTTTATCCCGCCCGCCGCGATGCGGTAGGCTCGCCGCGACACAAGGGAGGTTCGCCATGCGCTGCGTCTTCGTGCAGTTTCGCTGCACACCCGGCAAGACCTACGAGGTCGCGGATGCGATCTACGAGCGCGAGATCGTCTCCGAACTCTATTCGACCTCGGGCGAATACGACCTGATCGCCAAGGTCTATATCCCGCGCGACGAGGATGTCGGGCATTACCTCAATGAGCGGCTGTTCGACATTCCCGATATCAGCCGGACCCTGACCACCATGACCTTCCGGGCCTTCTGAGATGGCGCGCAGCATCGTCATTACCGGGGCGAGCGCGGGCATCGGCGAAGCCTGCGCGCGCCATTTCCTCGCCGATGGGTGGCAGGTGGCGCTGCTCGCGCGGCGGCGCGACAGGCTCGAAGCGGTCGCGAACGGGCATGCGAGCGCGCTCGTGCTGCCCTGCGACGTGGCCGAGGCCGACGCCGTCGAGGCGGCCTTCGACGCGGCGGCGGCGCGCTTCGGTCGTATCGACGTTCTGTTCAACAATGCCGGGATCTTCCCCGCCGCCGCGCTGATCGACGAGATGAGCCCGGCCGACTGGCAGCGCGCGCTCGACATCAACCTCACAGGCATGGTGCTGTGCGCGCGCGCGGCCTTCGCGCGGATGCGCGCGCAGGACCCCCAGGGCGGGCGCATCATCAACAACGGCTCGATCTCGGCGCATGCGCCGCGCCCGCGCTCGGTGGCCTATACCACCACCAAGCACGCCGTCACGGGGCTGACAAAGAGCCTCGCGCTTGACGGGCGCGCCTTCGACATCGCCTGCGGCCAGATCGACATCGGCAATGCGCGCACCGAGCTCGCCGCGAAGATCGGCGAGGGGGCCGCGCAGCCCGACGGCTCGGTGCGCCCCGAACCGATGATGGAGCTCGGCCCCGTGGTCGATGCGGTCGCGTACATGGCCGGGCTGCCGCTATCGGCCAATGTGCTCACCGTGACGGTGATGGCGAGCGCGGCGCCCTTCGTCGGGCGCGGCTAGGGGCGCAGATACGCCGCCGCCGCGGAGGCGCTCCATCCCGACAGCAGCGCCAGCGCCAGCGCCAGCAGCCCGTAAGCGAAGGGCTGGTCATGGGCGAGATTGTAGAGCCAGCGCTCCAGCCCGACTTTGCCGACCTCGATCTCGGTATCGAACCGGTCGATCACCTGCCCGTCGCGCGCGAGAAAGACGCGGGTGCGATAGGTCCCCTCGGTGAGGTTGGCCGGCAGGGCGACGGCGGTGCGAAACAGGGTCTGCTCGTCGATCTGCACAGCGCCGTCGAGCTGCTGGTAGAGCCCCTCCTCGCCGCGCAGCCGGATCAGCGCATCGGTGAATCGCGCCGCGTCCGCCACACGTGCGGGCAGCCCCATCGCGCGCACCGCGGTGGTCACGCTGATGCGGTGGCGCAGATCCTCGGTGCTGCTAAGGACCTCGTCGAGCGGCCCGCTCGAGGCGACGGCGTAGAAGCTCGGGGCGGTGCTCACCCGCACGCCGTCGGCATTGACCCAGATGCCGCCGACCCGCTCCTTGCGCCAGACCGTCGCGGGCACGGCGGGCCCCTGAATCGCGACGATCACGTCCGCCGGCAGGGTGTGCTCCTGCGGCGCGGCATGACGGATCGCGCCGAAGACCAGGATCTCGGAGCCATCGAAGCCCGCCGTGATCGAGATTCGGTTCTGGCTCAGCCCGGCAATGACCTGGTCGGCACGCACCGGCAGTGCGGCCACGAGCAGCAGCAGCGGCAGGAGTGCGACACGCCAGTTCATCGCCCGCGCTCCACGGTGATCGAGTAAAGCTCGGCCGGTTCAAGCACGAGTTCCGAGGCGATCTGGCCGGCCACGACCAGCACCAGCAGCGCCAGGAGCACGCGCAGCTGCTCGGCCTTGAGCCGCAATCCGATCCGGGTGCCGATCTGCGCGCCGACCACCCCGCCGAGGATCAGGGTCAGCGCCAGAAGCACATCGACGGACTGGTTCGTGGTGGCATGCATCACCGTGGTGAAACCGGTCACGAAAATGATCTGGAACAGCGAGGTTCCGACGACGACCTTGGTCGGCATCCCCAGCAGATAGATCATCGCGGGCACCATTATGAAGCCGCCGCCCACCCCCATCAACGCCGCCATCACCCCCACGACGAGCCCGATCACCACGGGCGGGATGACGCTGATGTAGAGGCCCGAGGTGCGGAACTTCATCTTCAGCGGCAGCCTGTGCACCCAGAGATGGCGGTGCAGCCGCCGCGGCGGGGCGTCGGGGCGGCGGCTCCGGCGCAGGGCGCGCGCGCCCTCGACGAGCATCAGCAGCCCGATCGAACCCAGAAACAGCACATAGGCAAGTTGCACGAATAGATTGAGCTGGCCGAGATCACCGAGAAGGTTGAACAGCCAGATCCCCAGCACCGAGCCCGCAAGACCGCCCGCAAGCAGCACCGAGCCCATCCGCAGGTCCACGGTGCGCCGGCGCAGATGCGCGAGCACCCCTGACACCGAGGACGCGACGACCTGGTTGACCCCGGTCGCCACTGCGATCGGCGGCGGGATCCCGATGAAGAACAGCAGCGGCGTGATCAGGAAGCCGCCGCCCACCCCGAACATCCCCGACAGGATACCGACCACCCCGCCGATGCCCAGGAGGGCGAGGACGTTGACCGACATCTCCGCGATGGGCAAATAGACCTGCATCCGGCGGGCATCCTGCGTGCAACCTCCGGAATATGCCGCATTCCCGGTTTACGCAAGATGAGCGCGCGTCATCACGAGCGCGTCGACGGCGCCTGCGCCCGGGAGGCGGTAATAGCCCGGCCGCCGCCCCGCCTCGACGAAGCCCGCCGCGCGATAGAGCCCGATCGCCGCATCATTGTCGGCGCCGACCTCGAGGAAGATGCGCGCCGCCCCCCGCGCCGCCGCGCCCGCGCAGGCCTCGCCGAGCAGTTCGCGGCCGAGCCCGCACCGCCGCGCCGCGGGCGCTACCGCGATGGTCAGGAGCTCGGCCTCGTCCGCCGCCACCCGGATCAGCGCCGCCGCCTGCGGCCGGGTGCAGAACAGGATGGCCGGGTCGCGCCGCAGCGCGCCGAATTCCGCCGCGCTCCAGGGGCGCGGCACCCGAAA
>SLQD01000041.1 GCA_007131685.1 Paracoccaceae bacterium
CCGTCATCCTCGACGAGCGCCTCGAAGCTGTCGCTGAGCGCGGCGATGACCTCCGGGGGCGTTCCCGCCGGCGCCATCACGCCGCGCCAGAACTGGAAGATCACCTCGAAGCCCTCCTCGGTGCAGGTGGGCACATCCGGCAGGGCCTGCATCCGCTCGTCGTCGGTGACGCACAGCGCCAGGAGATCGCCGCTTTCGATATGCTCGCCGACGACGCTGATGTCGCCCGCATATGCCATCGTGTCGCCGCCCAGCAGCCGGGTCACGGCGGGGCCGCCGCCGCCGTATTCCACGCCGGTCATGTCGATGCCGGTGCGCGCCTTGAGCAGTTCGAAGATCGTGTAGGTCCATCCGTTCACGTTGTCCGAACTGTAGATGAGCTCGCCCGGGTTCTCCTCGGCATGGGCGACGAGATCGGCCATCGACTCGTATCCGCCGTCGGCCCGGACGACGAAGATCGCCGGGCTGTAATTGATCCGCGCGACGGGCACGAAGTCGTCGATCTCGTAGGCGAGGTCCTCGACCTGCGGGCGCAGCGAGTTGATCGTGGGGTCACCGAAGAGCAGGGTGTAGCCGTCCGGATCGGCGCGCGCGACTTCGGCCGCGCCCACCGCGCCGCCGCCGCCGTCGCGCGTCACGGAGACGAGCGAGACGCCGAAGAATTCCTCCGCCGCCGTCGTGATGATGCCGGCATGAAGGGAATGCGAGCCCCCGGGCGGGTAGGGGGTGACGAAGCGGATCTGCGCGCTCGGGAAATCCTCGGCGATGGCCGCCGGGGCGAGGATCGACGCGGCGGCGGCGAGAGCGCCGGCGGCGGCGCCGCTCGTGAGGATCGGGGATCGGGTGGTCATGGGTCAGTCTCCTTTCGCGGTGGTTGGATCGGTGGAGCTGCGGATGCCGCGCCAGATGAAGGTGGCGAGCAGAAGCCCGAGGACGCAGAGCAGCGCCAGCGCCCCGGGACGGGTGATGAAGATGTCGAGCGAGCCGCGCCAGGCCGTCAGGGACTGGCGCAGCGCATTCTCGAGCCCGGGTGCGAGCAGCATCCCGATGACGAGCGGCGGTATCGGCATCCCGGTCTTGCGCATCGCATACCCGGCGATGCCGCCGGCCGTCATGATCACGATGTCGAACCCGGCATTGTTCACCGCAAAGGCGCCCGCGAAACAGAAGGCGGCGACGACGGGGTAGAGCAGCCCCGCGGGGATCAGCACGATGCGCTGCAGGTAACGGATCGCGATGATCCCGAAGGCCAGCAGCATCAGGTTGGAGACGATCAGGAATGCGAAAAGCGCATAGATCATCTCGGCGTCGCGGTCGAACATCAGCGGGCCCGGGTTGAGCCCCTGCGCCATGAAGGCGCCGAGCAGGACCGCCGTGATCGTGTCGCCGGGAATGCCGAAGACCGTCATCGGGATCAGCGCCGCGGGGCAGACCGCGTTGTTGCCGGCCTCCGCGGAGGCGACACCCTCGGGCGCACCGCGGCCGAACTCCTGCGGGGTGCGCGAGATGCGCTGGGCGATGCCGTAGGATGCCCAGCAGGACACCTCGGCGCCCAGGCCCGGCAGCGTCCCGAGGCCGGTGCCGACTCCGGTCGAACGTGCAATGGTCGGCATCAGCCTGCGCAGCAACGGCCAGCGCAGCGCCGGCCCGCCGGTTGCCGCATGCGCGGCCAGCGACGGCGGCGCCGCCATTGCCTTTTCCGCCCGGATCAGGATCTCGCTGAGCGCGAACATCCCGATCAGCAGCGGTATGAGCGAGACGCCCCCCTGCAGCAGGACGCTGTCGAAGGTGTAGCGCTGCGCCCCCGACATCGGATCCAGCCCGATGAGGGCGATCAGCACCCCGATCGCCGTGGCGATCAGGCCTTTCAGCAGGTCGTCGCCCGAGACCGCGGCCACCATCGTGAGCGCGATCGCATAGAGCAGCGCGAACTCGGGTGAGCCGACGCGGATCGCCACCGAGGCGAGCGGTGCGGCCACCAGGATCAGCACGACCGTCGCGGCGAGATCGGCAATCACCGAGGCGACGAGGCTGATCTGAAGCGCAAGGCGCGGCTTGCCCGCCCGCGCCATGGCGTTGCCGTCGATCGCGGTGGCCGCCGCGGCTGCGGTGCCGGGCGTGTTCAGCAGGATCGCGGGGATCGATCCGGCATAGATCGCACCCTTGTAGATCCCGAGCAGGAACGGAAGCCCGATCAGCGGTTCCATGAAGAAGGTGAAGGGGGCGAGCACCGCCACGGCCATCGTCGCCGTCAGGCCGGGCAGGGCCCCGACCACGATCCCGGCGATCAGGCCGCAGAGCGCCGTGACGATCACCAGCGGATCAAGCAGGAGCGCGAATCCGGCCGCGAGATGGCCGGGCATTCAGAACATCCCCGTGGGCAGCAGCACACGCAGCACGCCCTGAAAGAGCGCCTGGATCGCGAGCGGCACGCCGACGGCGAGCGGCACCAGGATGGCCACCCTGCGGTAGCCGAGCGCGCGTGCGAGCCCCGCAACGAGCAGCATCGCGGTGACGACGTATCCGATCACGAAGATCCCGGCCGTCGCCGCGATGAGCACCCCGCCCACGAGCGCCACCCGGCGCGGCGCGATGCCGGGTTCTGCGCCGTCGCGCCGTCGCGCCGGCATCGCGGGACCGGTCGCCGAGGCGAAGCCGCGCAGGACGAGAAGCAGTGCGAGCACGATCAGCAGCGTCGACACCACAAGCGGGAAGAATGCGGGCGAGCGCATGTCGGCCCAGGCGCCGAGCCCGTCGGGACTGACATGCGCCGGGATCATGGAGAGCGCACCGAGCCCGAGCGCCAGGGCGATCGCCCCGGTTACGGTGTCTCCGTTCAGCCATCTCGGATGCGTCATCATCTCTCCTTTGGCGCCCTATCCGCTCAGGATTGAATGCAAAAATAACCTACATCCCGCACACCCCTTCTCAAAGCGCAAAGACCGGTCAGTATTTTTACATATTTGACAGCAGCTTGAGATTTGCATGCTACCGTGGATTGCGTTCTCTGGCTGTCCGGTTGCGAGAGCGCCCCATATTTCAGCAAAATCTGAATGCAAAATTGTTGCCTGCGGCCGGGATCCGGGCGACAACAGCGGCAGCGCCCTCTGGCGCCGGAGACGCGTCGAGGGCCAAAGATGTTCCCGGTGGGCGGCGAGGAGGCATGATGGAAGCGAAAGAGGTGGCGCAGGGGGGTCCGCAGGTCAGGATCGGCATGCTTACCCCATCCTCCAACACGGTGCTCGAGCCCGCGACCAATGCGCTTCTTGCGCCGATCGCCGCCAGCGCGAGCGCCCATTTCGGCCGGTTTCGCGTGACCCGTATCGCCCTCGATGGCGACGCCGACAGCCAGTTCGAGCTCGAGGCGATCCTCGCGGCCGCGGAGTTGCTCGCCGATGCATGCCCGGCCGTCATCGCGTGGAACGGCACTGCTGCGAGCTGGCGCGGCTTCGACAGCGATGACAAACTGTGCGCCGCGATCGGCGCGCGCACCGGCATTCCCGCCACCAGCGCGATCCTTGCCCTCAACGCGCTGCTGGAAAGGTTCGCCGCCCGGCGCATCGGGCTCGTGACGCCGTATACCGCGGATGTCGAGCGGAGAATCATCGCGAATTACGCCGCGCGCGGCATCGCGACGGTCGCGGCACGGCGCTGCGATACATCGGACAACTTCGCCTTCGCCAGCTTCTCCGCCGAAACCGTCGCGGGGATGTGCGCCGAGGTCGCGGGGGAGGGGCCGGATGCCATCGTCATCCTGTGCACGAACATGCGCGGCCCGCTCGTCGCACCGCAGATCGAGGCGCGCTTCGGCATCCCGGTTCTCGACTCGGTGGCCGTGACGCTGTGGGGTGCCCTGCGCGTTGCACGCATCGACACCTCGCCGCTGAACCGCTTCGGGCGACTCTTCGACGAGACGGGACCCGCAGCGCCATGAGCCAGCAGCCCGGGCAAGCGGCCGATGCGCCGGCGGATCAGCCGAGCCTGCATCGCGTCCTCGTTGACGGCATCCGCGACATGATCGTGTGCGGCGAGCTCGAGAGTGGCGAGCGGGTGCCCGAGGCGTTCCTGTGCAGGCGCTTCGGTGTGTCGCGCACGCCGCTGCGCGAGGCTCTGAAGGTGCTCTCGGTGGAGGGCCTCGTCCAGCTGCGCCGCAATCGCGGCGCCATCGTGACGCCCGTCGACCCGGATCGACTGCGCGACATCTTCGAGACCAAGGGCGCGCTCGAGCATTTCATCGGCCTGCACGCTGCCAGCCGCGCCACCGACGCCGATCTCGCGCGCATCGACGCGCTGCATGCCGACCTCGTGGGGGCGGAGCGCAGGGCCGATCCGGGGCGCTACACGCGCCTGAACGAAAACTTCCACCTCGAGCTTGCGCGACTGACGAGGAATCCCGAACTCGTGCAGATCTACGAGGCGCTGCAGGCGAAGGTCCTGCGGGCCCGCTTCATGATCAACGTCGATCCGGCGAGGGTTCGCGAGTCCCTGGGCGAGCATGAGGCGATCATGACCGCCTTGCGGGCGCGGGCGCGGCTCGATCTCGCGGAACGTCTCGTCGCTCACAACGAGCGCACTTCGGAGGCGATGCTGCGTCTGCTCGGCGACGCTCCCGGTTGACCGCCGCACAACCGTGCGGTGCCCTTCGGTGGAGGCGGGCGGGTCGAAGGGTGCGCGGGAAACCGGGTGATCCCGGCGGGTCTCTTGGTGACGGCGCGGCGCGCGACTGATCTACGGCGCGCGCGCCATGCGCCGGGTCCGCCTTCGTGACCGTCCCGGCCCCGCAGGGGCGTTGCCCCTGCCGTCGCACAACGGTATCCGATCAGGGACGCGGCCCGCGCGCCGGGTCCCGAGGGAGGCTCCGATGCCCGACCGGCCCGACAGGTCACCTGCCGTGACATACCTGCACGACGCCCCGCTGATGCCGGGCTTTCGCCTGATGGATGTCGAGATCGGCGAAGGCGTGAGGCTGCGCGCCGCCATGGGCGGGAGCGGGCCGCCGGTGCTGTTGCTGCACGGCCACCCGCAGACCCATGTCACATGGCGCAAGATCGCCCCGCAGCTGGCGCGCGAGCACACCGTCGTGGCGCCCGATCTGCGCGGCTACGGCGACAGCAGCAAGCCGGATGGCGGGCCGTCGCATGTCAACTATTCCAAGCGTGCCATGGCCGCCGATCAGGTCGCGCTGATGGCGCGGCTGGGATTCGCGCGCTTCGGCGTTGTCGGCCATGACCGGGGCGGGCGCGTGGCGCATCGCATGGCGCTCGATCATGCCGGCGCGGTGGAGCGGCTCGCGGTGCTCGACATCGCGCCCACGCTGACCATGTATGAGCGCACCGACATGGAATTCGCACGGCGCTATTTCTGGTGGTTCCTGCTGATCCAGGATTACCCGCTGCCCGAGCGCCTGATCGGGGCGGACCCGGAGTTCTTCCTGAACGAACACATCGCCGCGCAGAACAAGGTCCCCGGCGCCACCGAGCCCGCCGCGATGGCGGCGTATCTGCGCTGCTACCGCGACCCCGCGACGCTGCACGCCATCTGCGAGGATTACCGCGCCGCCGCGACGATCGATCTGCGCCATGACCGCGAGGATGGCGCGCAGAAGGTGGCGGCGCCGCTCTTGGCGCTGTGGGGCGGGCGGGGCACGGTGGGCGCGCTCTACGACGTGCTCGAGACATGGCGCGAAAAGGCGCATGACGTCGCGGGGCGCGCCATCGATTGCGGCCACAACCTGCAGGAGGAGGCCCCGGCCGAAACGCTGGCCGCGCTGCGGGCGTTCCTGCGAAAGCGCAGCTGAGCGGCGCGGCTGCCGGCACGGAAGCGCCTTGCGGATGTGGGCATCGCGAGGGGCGCGAGCGGCGCTGCTTTCGCCGCGGCGCGGAGTGATGCAGGCGCCGCGTCGATCATCCGCGCCGCCAGCGATGGAACCGCTCGACCAGCGCCAGCAGGCGCGGATTCACATGCGCCTTGCGCCAGTTCCCGGCGGCGAACTTGTTGGCCTCGGCCAGCGTCGGGTAGATGTGGATGGTCCCGAGGATCTTGTTCAGCCCCAGCCCGTGCTTCATCGCGAGCACGAATTCCGCGATCAGCTCGCCCGCGTGCTCGCTCACGATCGTCGCGCCGAGGATGCGGTCCTTGCCCGGCGGGGTGAGTACCTTCACGAACCCCCGCGCCGCACCGTCGGTGATCGCGCGGTCCAGCTCGTCGATGCCGTAGCGCGTGACCTCGAAGGCGATGCCGCGTGCGCGCGCCTCCTCCTCGGACAGGCCCACCCGCGCCAACTCCGGATCGGTGAAGGTGGCCCAGGGTATGACGCGGTAATCGGCCCTGAAGCGCTTCAACGCGCCGAACAGGGCGTTGACCGTCGCGAACCAGGCCTGGTGGCTGGCGGTATGGGTGAACTGGTAGGGGCCGGCCACGTCGCCCGCCGCCAGGATGTTGGGGTAGAGCGTCTCGAGATATGCATTCGTCTCGATCACGCGATCGGTCGCGATCCCGAGCTCCTCGAGCCCGTACCCCGCCAGCCGCGGCGCGCGGCCCACCGCGACGATCAGCTCGTCGAACCCGATGCGGCGCGTCTCGCCCCCCGCCTCGATCTCGATCCACTTCGCGCCCTCCGCCGTGCCGCAGGCGCGCGCCGTATGGCCGGTCAGCACCTGCACCCCGTCGCGTTCCAGTGCCGCGCGGACCTGCTGAGCGGCATCCTCGTCCTCGCGCATCATCAGCCGCGGGGCCATCTCGATCTGCGTGACCTGCGAGCCCAGCCGCGCGAAGGCCTGTGACAGTTCGCAGCCGATCGGCCCGCCCCCCAGCACGACGAGCCGGCGCGGCGCCTCGCTGCGCGTCTTGAGCACCTGCCACATCGTGTCGGAGGTCAGATAGCCGACCTCCTCCAGCCCCGGCAGGGGCGGTACCAGCGGCGCGGCCCCGGTGGCGAGGACGATGGCGCGGCCGGTCAGCCGGCGCGTCGCGCCGCCGCTCTCGCGGATCTCGACCGTCCAGGGATCGACGAGCCTGGCATGGCCCTGCACCACATCGACGCCCAGCCCGGTATAGCGTTCGACGCTGTCATGGGGTGCGATCTCGGCGATCACCCGATGCACCCGGTCGAGCACGGCGGCAAAATCGATCTGCGGCGCCTGCGCGGTCAGCCCGTAGCGATCGGCATGGCGCATCTGATGGGCGAGTTTCGCGCTGCGGATCAGCGCCTTTGACGGCACGCAGCCGTAATTCAGGCAATCGCCGCCCATCCTGTGCCCCTCGATGAGAGTGACCTGTGCCCGCGTCGCGGCGGCGATGTAGGCCGAAACCAGCCCCGCCGCGCCCGCGCCGATCACGATCAGGTTGCGGTCGAACCGCCGCGGACGGGTCCAGCCGGCATAGGCCCGGCGGCGCTTGAGAAGGTCGAGGGTCATGCGTGCAATCCATGGCAAGAGGCCCGGCAGGGCGAAGCAGATCGGAATCGGCGGCGACAGGACGCCCGAAAGGCCGTCCGGCGCCAATCGTCGGGTCCCGGCGCCGCGCATGCCGCCGTGCCGGCCCGCATGCCCGCCCGGCTGACGGCGCGAGGGGTCAGTGCCGGGAACGCTGTCAGCCGCATCCGCCGGTCGACCGCGCGGGACGGGAGCACCGCAACGCGCCGCAACGTGAACAGATAGAATGGCCTGTCGCGGCGCAACCCCTCGTCGACGAGCGCGCGCGACACACCCGGGAACGTGATCGAAACCGGGCGCTGGCGCCGGAACCCGCCATGTGCCGGCAAACGCCGCGCCGCGATGGCGGCAGTTCGGGGAATCGGCGTCGGCCCGGGGCGAATGGCTTGCGCGGCGGCGGCCTTGGCGGCACGCTGCGCGCTGCACAAGAGCCGCCCCCTGGCAGCCGGGCCACGGGATCAGGCGCGACGCCCGGTTCGAGGGAGCTGAACTCATGACGCGCGACGACACGACCGCCAACGCCATCGTCCGGGAGATCCGGGACCGCGCGCCATTCGATCCCCATGCCTCCGGGGGCCGGCGCGACATCCATCAGGGGTATCTGCTGCAGGACGCCGTCGCCGCGGGCCTTGTGGATGCCGGGGTGCGCGGGCCGGTGGCCGGTTACAAGATCGCCGTCAACGCGCCCGCGCTGATGGCGCATTTCGGCGTCGAGGAGCCGGCGAGCGGACGGGTCTTCGCCGATCAGTGCCACGACAGCGGCGCCGGCCTGCCCGCCGATGGGTTCGCCGATTTCGCCTATGAGCCGGAAATCGCGGCGGTGATGGGCGCGCCGCTGCGCGCCGGGGAGGCGCCGTTCTCGCGCGCGGCGGTCGCGGCCTGCATCGACCGGATGGTGCCCGCGCTCGAACTGCTCGACCTGCGCGGTTCGAACCCGCCCGACCAGGACCTCGCCGACGTGATCGCCCAGAACATCAGCAATGCCGGCGCGGTCATCGGGGGGCCGGGCATCGCGCCCGACGCGCTCGATCCGGCGCAGGTGCACACCAGCGTGACCATCGACGCCGCGCCCGAGCTTTCGGTCACGGGCGCGGCGCCGCAGCACCCGCTCGACGCGGCGCACTGGCTCGCCAATCACCTGGCGCGCCGCGGCCTGTCGCTGGCGGCGGGCCAGATCATCCTGTGCGGCACGCATGCCCCGATCCGCCCCGTGCGCGGCCCGGCGCGGATCGATGTCGCGATGTCGGATCTCGGGACCGTGTCGGTCGCGTTGAAATGACGCGGCGGCGGTGGCCGGCTTGTTGCCAGCGCGCGGCAGCGTCAGTAAGGTCGGCCCCGCAATAAGGGGAGGAACATCATGTCACGGACAAGCCGACTGGCCGGCGCGATCGCGATCGCGGCAGGCTCGGCGACGAGCGTCGCTGCGCAGGAAATCACTCTGGATTTCGGCCATCTCTGGCCCACCGGCGCGGGGCCGCATGCCGATTTCGCCATCGACTGGACCGAGCAGGTCAGCGAATGCACCGACGGCCAGGTGCAGTTCGAGTTTCACACCGCCGGCTCGCAGCTCGGCGCGGTGACGCGGCTCGAGGATCACCTGCGGGCCGGGCTTCTCGACGTCGCGCACGGGCTCAACCACCTGCCGCGCGGGCGCTTCGACGCTTCGACCGTGATCGACACGCCGCTGCTCGCGCAAAGCGCCTTCGCCAACTCCAACGCGCTGTGGACGCTCTTCGAGGAAGGGCTCATCGCCGATCAGTATGACGGCATTCACGTGCTCGCCCTGCACGCCCATGACGCGGGGCTGATTCACACCCGCGGAACCCCGGTGCGGGTGCCCGCCGATGTCGAGGGGTTGCGCATGCGCAGCCCCGCGCCCTCGGTCAACCTGATGGTCGAAAGCCTCGGCGCGACGGCGGTGGGCGTGCCACCGGGCGAGACCTATGAAGTCCTCTCGCGCGGGACGGCCGACGGCACGGTGTTCCCCTACGAGGCCGTCTACGGTTTCGGGCTGGCCGAAGTGCTCGACTATCACTCCGAGGTCGGCCTTTACACGACGTCGTTCTGGTTCGCGATGAACGAGGACACCTACAACAACCTTCCCGAGGACGCGCGCGATTGCGTCGATGCGGCGTCCTACCGGCCGCTGGTTGAACGCACCGGGGGCGAATACTGGCCGGCATGGGACGCGCCGGGCAAGCAGGCCGCGCAGGAGCAGGGTAACGAGATCATCACCCTGACCGACGAGGAGCGCGACGCCTGGCGCGCGCATTTCGAACCGGTGGTCGAGCAGTGGCTCGACGAGCTCGAAGGCGAGGGCGTCGACAACGCGCGCGAGATCTATGCCCGTGCGCAGGACCTCGTCGCCGAATACCAGGAGGCCTACGAGGACCGTTGACCCGAAGCGCGCTGTTATCGCAATGATGCGCGGGCTGCACGCTTTCGTCCGCTTTGCGGAGCGACTCTCGGTGATCCTCGCCCTCACCGGGGCGGTATCGCTGGGGGTCGCGGCCGGGCTGACCTTCGTGGACGTGCTCCTGCGCCCGTTCGGTGCCAGCATCCGGGGCATCGTGGATCTCGTCCAGCTCTTCGTGATCTCGGGCGTGTTTCTCGCGATGCCCCATACCTTTCTGTCCGACGGGCATGTGCGCGTGCAGATCGTGCTCGATCAGCTTTCCGAAGGTTGGCGTCGGGGGGTGCTCATCGCGGTGAGCGTGCTGATGCTGGTCTTCGTCGCGATCCTGGCGATCCGGACCCATGACGGCTTCATGCAGGTTCTCGAACGGCGCGACCGCAGCCAGGCGATCGCCATTCCGATGATCTATTACTGGGGGCCGATGCTGATCGGGCTGATCCTTTCCGTTCCGGCCACGCTGGGCCTGATGCTGCGCCAGATCCTGCGCATCGGCCCCGAACGTGGCGCGACCCAGCAATGAGCGAACCGGTCATCGGCCTCATCGGTTTCGGCGGCGCGCTGCTGATGACGCTGCTGGGGGTGCCGGTGGGCATCGCCATGGCGGTGGCCGGCGTGGTCGGGTTCGCCGTGCTGCGCGGGCTGTTCGGCGCCGGCTTCATTCTCGGCACGGCGCCGTTCGGCGCGGTGTTTCCCTACAGCCTCTCGGTCGTTCCGATGTTCGTCGCGATGGGCGTCTTCGCGGCGCGGGCGGGTATCTCGCGCGGGCTGTTCGACCTTGCAAATGCCGTGGTGGGGCGTATCCGCGGCGGGCTGGCGCTGGCCTCCATCGGTGCCTGTGCGCTGTTCAGCGCGATCTGCGGCTCCTCGCTGGCGACGGCCGCGACGATGGGCCGGATCGCCGTGCCCGAGATGCGCCGCGCGGGCTATGCCGACAGCATCAGCGCCGCCTCCGTCGCCGCGGCCGGCACGCTCGGGGTGCTCATCCCGCCCTCGGTCCTGCTCGTCATCTATGCCCTGCTCACCGAGACCTCGATCGGGGCGCTGTTTGCCGGTGCGCTGATCCCGGGGCTCATCGCGGTGTTGCTCTACGGCCTCGCAGTGGCGATCTCGGTGCGGCTGCGTCCCGGGCTGATCGATCAGGCGCGGCTGCCGGTGCCAGAAGAGAGCACGCAACGCGCCGGCGGTGCGCTGCCCGCGGTCCTGCTGTTCGTGGTGGTCATCGGCGGGCTCTACATGGGCCTGTTCTCGCCGACCGAGGCGGCGAGCGTCGGGGCGGTCGGGGCCTTCGCGCTGGCGCTTTGGCGCCGGGCGAGCCTGTCCGATCTCAGGGAGGCGGCGCTGGAGACGACGCGCACCTCGGCGATGATCTTCTTCATCCTGATTGGTGCGGCGCTTTTCAATTTCTTTCTCGAGGGCACCGGGCTGAGCCGGCTGCTGACCGGCTGGGTCACGGAGTCGGGCCTGTCGCCCACCGTGATCATGCTGATCATCCTGCTGTTCTACATCGTCCTTGGCTGTTTCATGGACGCGCTCTCGATGATCCTGCTGACCGTGCCGGTCGTGTTCCCGATCGTCACCTCGCTGGGCTACGATCCGATCTGGTTCGGCATCATGGTTGTGTCGGTGGCCGAGATCGCGCTGATCACGCCGCCCATCGGGATCAATCTGTTCGTCATCCAGGGGGTCGTGCCGAACCTGCGCCAGAGCGATGTCATGCGCGGCGTCGTCCCGTTCATCGTGGCGGATGTGGTGCGCATCCTGCTCCTACTGGCCTTTCCGGCGCTGGTTCTGTTCCTGCCGGGCCTGCGCGGCTGAGCCCGGCCGGCGCCGGAGGTCGCCGAGGGCGGGGTGGCGGGCTGTCATCGATTCGCCGGCGCGCGCCGGCCTGCGCGCGGAACGCGCCCCGGCGGCA
>SLQD01000110.1 GCA_007131685.1 Paracoccaceae bacterium
AGCCCGGCGCGGACCTCCTCCTCGAACCAGTGCCGCGCCTGCGCCGCCCGCCTTGAGGCCCAGTGCCCCTCGGCACGGCGCCACTCGGCTAGGGCGGTGATCTCGGCCCAGGCCGCCTCGAGCCCGGTGCCCTCCGTGGCGGAGACCGTCATCGCCTTGGGAAAACCCTCCGGGTCCTGCGGGCGCCGGCGCAGCAGCCGCAGCGCGCCCGCGTAATCCGCGCAGGTGCGCACCGCCGTGTCGCGCAGCGCGCCGTCGGCCTTGTTGACGAGGATGATGTCCGCCGTCTCCATGATCCCGCGCTTGACGCCCTGCAGCTCGTCGCCGCCGCCCGGCGCCATCAGGAGCACGAAGATGTCGGACAACTCCGCGACCACCGTCTCCGACTGACCGACCCCGACCGTCTCGATCAGCACGATGTCGAACCCCGCCGCCTCGCACAGCGTCACCGCCTCGCGGGTGCGCCGCGCGACACCGCCGAGATGGGTCTGGCTCGGCGAGGGGCGGATGAAGGCGTTCGGATCGCGCGCCAGATGCGGCATGCGCGTCTTGTCGCCGAGGATCGAGCCGCCCGAGCGCGCCGAGGACGGATCCACGGCGAGCACCGCCACGCGCAGGCCCCGCCCGGTCAGCATCCGGCCGAAGGCCTCGATGAAGGTCGATTTGCCGACCCCCGGCGTGCCCGACAGCCCGAGCCGCAGCGCCTCGCGGCGGGTGCCCACCGCCGCGATGAGGGCTGCGGCCTCGGTGCGGTGATCGCCGCGCCCCGATTCCACGAGCGTGATGCCCCGCGCCAGCGCGCGGCGGTCGCCCTCGGTGATGCGCCGTGCCAGCGCGGCAGTGTCCATGACGGCCTCGTTCGTCTTCGCGCCCCTGCCGACGCGCTTGTGATCCGGCGATGCTTTTCTGGGCCTTCGGGCGGGTGTATGTCCAGAGGGGTCTGTGGGAGCGATGATGATGGGTCGAATTGCGGGTCTGGTCCTGGCGGCGCTCGTCGCGGTGCTCGCAGCCGCGCCCGGGGGTGTGCCGCAGGCCCAGGCGGGCGAACGTGTCGATGAAGGCGTCTACGACATGCACGTGCGCGGCCTGCGCGCCGCGGTCATCAGCTTTCGCGGGATCGAGAACGCCGGCAGCTACGCCGTGGCCGCGCGCATCGAGAGCGCCGGACTCGTCGGGCTGGTGCGCAATATCCGCTACGAGGGCAATGCGCGCGGGCGCCATGACGGCAATGGCGGCTTCCAGACGCTGCGGTATCTCGAGGAGTCGGATACCGGACGGCGCCAGTCGCTCTCCGAGGTGGTCTACGAGAACGGTGTGCCGCGCGTGGTGCGCCGGGAGCCCCCGCGCGAGCGCGACCGCTATGCCGACCCGGCCGAGCAGGGCGGCACCATCGACCCGCTCACCGCCTTCTACAAGGTGTTTCGCGATGTCCCCGCCGAGCAGGCCTGCCGCGTGGACATGGATCTCTTCGACGGCCAGCGGCGCGCGCAGGTCGTGCTCAGCCGCGCCGAGCGCGACGGCGACACGCTGCGCTGCGATGCGGAGTTCCGCCGCATCGAGGGCTACAGCCAGCGCGAGATCGAGGAGGGAACGCGCTTTCCCTTCCGGCTGACCTACGAGGCGCGGCCCGACGGGCGCATGCGGGTGATGCGTGTGCGCATGCAGACCGAATACGGCCCCGCCACTCTGACCCGGCGCTGAGCGCGGGGCTGGACAGCGCCGCGCAGGCGTCCCATCACCGACCCATGCAGGACGCCCTTCCCATCGATACGGTGCTCGGAGAGCTGACCGGCGCGCTCGCGGATGCGGGCCGGGCGGTGCTTCAGGCCCCGCCCGGCGCGGGCAAGACGACGCGGGTGCCGCTGGAATTGCGCGCGCATGTCGCGGGGCGCATCGTGATGCTCGAGCCGCGCCGGCTCGCGGCGCGGGCGGCGGCCGAGCGCATGGCCGAAACGCTCGGCGAGGACGTCGGTGCGACGGTGGGCTACCGCATCCGGGGCGAGGCGAAGGTCTCGGGGGCGACGCGCATCGAGGTCGTCACCGAGGGGGTTCTGACGCGGATGCTGCAATCGGACCCGGAGCTTTCGGGCATCGGCGCGGTGATCTTCGACGAGTTCCACGAGCGCTCGCTCAACGCCGATCTGGGGCTCGCGCTCGCCTGGGAGGTGCGCGGCGCGCTGCGGCCGGATCTGCGGATCCTCGTGATGTCCGCGACGCTCGACGCCGCGCCTGTGGCCGCGCTTCTCGACGATGCGCCCGTCGTCACGGCCGAGGGACGGGCCTTTCCCGTCGAGACGCGCTATCTCGACGCGCCGCTCGCGAAGGGGGTGCGCTTCGAGGCGGCAGCGGCCGATCTCGTGGCTCGCGCGGCGGGCGAGACCGAGGGCGGCGTGCTCGTCTTTCTGCCCGGGGAGGGCGAGATCCGGCGCGTGAGCGCGGCGCTTGAAGGGCGGCTGCCCTGCGATTGCACGGTGCAGCCGCTCTTCGGGGCGATGCGCTTCGAGGCGCAGCGCGCGGCCATCGCCCCGGCGCGCCGCGGGCGCAAGGTGGTGCTGGCAACGGCGATCGCGGAGACATCGCTGACGATCGAGGGTGTGCGCGTCGTCGTCGATTGCGGGCGCGCGCGGCGCGCGCGGTTCGATCCCGGCCGCGGCATGTCGCGGTTGGTGACCGAGCACGTCAGCCGCGCCGAGGCCGAGCAGCGGCGCGGCCGGGCGGGCCGGGTGGCGCCGGGGCTGTGCTTCCGGCTCTGGACGAAGGGGGCCGAAGGCGCCCTGCCCGCCCAGCCCCCGGCCGAGATCGAAACCGCGGACCTGACCGGGCTGGCGCTGGAACTTGCCGCCTGGGGCAATGACGATCTGCGCTTTCTGACCCCGCCGCCCGAGGGGCCGCTGATCCAGGCCCGGGCGCTGCTGGCCGATCTGGGCGCGCTGGACCCCGAGGGCCGAATCACCGCCCATGGCCGGGCCATGGCCGCCCTGGCGCTGCATCCGCGGCTGGCGCATATGCTGCTGGTGGCGGGCCGCGGC
>SLQD01000198.1 GCA_007131685.1 Paracoccaceae bacterium
AGATGGATCGACTTGACCCGCTTGACCTTGGGCTGCCGCGGCTTGCGGATCAGCTGTTGAATCGTCGGCATTCCGGTTCCCCGTGTTGCATCACGTTCATCTCGGCTCGCGCCAGGGGCGCGGAATTCGGGCGGCGCATGGCTGTTGCACAAACGCCAAAACCGCCTTCGTCCCGCCTTGACCGGGACGATGCGGTGGGGCTTCAGAGGATCGGGGCAACGGGGCCCGGATCTTGACCACTACATATGTCTGACACCCATGGGACGCGTCGCATCCCGGCGGGCAGGTAGTCGCGCTCTAGACAGAGTCGCGGGGCTTGTCAAGCGCTCCCCGGGGGCGCGTCAGCGCAGGAACGGCGCATCCTCGCCCCAGAGCTCGCCGACGCGATCGTCGCGCCCGCAGCTGCTGCGATAAAGCGAATAGGCCGAGGACCTTGTGCGCGGGCCGAAACGCGTCATGGTGATGGCGCTCGAATTGGCGTAGTTCTGGTGCTCCTCCTCGGCCTCCCAGAACTCCCCGGCGTCGCGGATCGGGGTGACGACGTCCTGCCCGAGCTCCGCCTCGGCCTCGGCCTTCGCGGCCTCGGCGCTGGCGCGCTCGTTCTCGCTCTCGACGAAGATCGCCGTGGTGTAGCTCTCGCCGCGGTCGCAGAACTGGCCGCCCGGATCGAGCGGGTCGATCGAGCGAAAGAAGAGATGCAGGATCCGGTCGTAATCGATCACGTCGGTGTCGAAGGTGATCTTCGCCGCCTCCAGATGCCCGGTGCCGCCCGAGACGACCTCGCGGTAGCTGGGGTTCTCGGTCTCGCCGCCGATATAGCCGACGACCACATCCGTTACCCCGTCAACGCGGCGGAAATCCGACTCCACGCACCAGAAGCAGCCCCCCGCCACGATCGCCGTCTCCGTCTGCGCCGCCGCCTGCGGCGCGCCCAGCGCCGCCGCGATCGCGAGCGCCGCGCCCATTGCCAGTCCACGCATCGCACACCTCCTCGTCTGGCCTGCAAGATGCGCCCGTTACCGGCAAAGGCAAGCCCGCGCGGGGCGGCTCACGCAGCGGTGAGCCTCAGCCCTTCAGCCGGCGCTCGCGCATCGCCAGAAGCCGCAGCCGCAGCGCGTTCAGCTTGATGAAGCCCTGCGCGTCGGCCTGGTCATAAGCGCCGGCGTCATCCTCGAAGGTGACATGCTCCTCCGAATAGAGCGAGTGCCCCGACCAGCGGCCCACGGTGCGCGCCGCGCCCTTGTAGAGCCTGAGCCGCGCGGTGCCGGTGACGTGGCGCTGCGAATGGTCGATGGCGGCCTGCAGCATCTCGCGCTCGGGCGAGAACCAGAAGCCGTTATAGATCAGCTCCGCGTATTGCGGCATCAGCTGATCCTTCAGATGCGCCGCGCCGCGATCCAGGGTGATCTGCTCTATGCCGCGATGTGCCTCGAGAAGGATCGTCCCGCCCGGCGTCTCGTAGATGCCGCGCGACTTCATGCCCACGAAGCGCCCTTCCACGAGATCGAGCCGGCCGATGCCATGCCTGCCGCCGAGCTCGTTGAGCTTCGTCAACAGCGCCGCCGGCGACAGGCGATCGCCGTTGATCGAGACCGCGTCGCCGCGCTCGAAGCCGATCTCGACGAATTCGGGCGCGTCGGGCGCGTCCTCGGGGTTGGTGGTGCGCTGATAGACATAGTCGGGCGCATCCTCGGCCGGGTCCTCGAGCACCTTGCCCTCCGAAGAGGTGTGCAGAAGGTTCGCATCGACGGAAAACGGCGCCTCGCCGCGCTTGTCCTTGGCGATCGGGATCTGGTGCGCCTCGGCGAAGTCGATCAGCTTGGTGCGGCTCGTCAGATCCCATTCGCGCCACGGCGCGATCACCCTGATATCGGGATCGAGCGCATAGGCGGCGAGTTCGAACCGGACCTGGTCGTTGCCCTTGCCGGTCGCGCCGTGCGCGACGGCGTCGGCCCCGGTCGCGGCGGCGATCTCGACGAGGCGCTTGGAAATCAGCGGCCGCGCGATCGAGGTGCCCAGCAGATACAGCCCCTCATAGACCGCGTTGGCGCGAAACATCGGAAACACGAAATCGCGCACGAACTCCTCGCGCAGATCCTCGACATGGATGTCTTCGGGCGCGACGCCGAGCATCTCGGCCTTCTTGCGCGCAGGCTCGAGTTCCTCGCCCTGCCCCAGATCGGCGGTGAAGGTGACCACCTCGCAGCCATACTCCGTCTGAAGCCATTTCAGGATGATCGAGGTATCGAGTCCGCCGGAATAGGCGAGAACGACTTTGCGGGGCGCGGACATGCGGGCTCCTTGCGGCTGAGGTCAGCGCCGCCGTTTAGTGGCTCGGGCCGCGCGCGGCAAGGCCTCAGACATCGCGCATCGCGTCGAGGGCCGCGCGCAGCTCGCGCAGCGCCGGTAGCGTGCCGGCAAGGTGCGCCGTGTCGATGCGCGCGGCGAGCGCGGCGAGATCGGGGCCGATCGCGGCGATGGCATCCCCGTGAAACCGCCGCCCCGCCTCGGTGATGCGCACGCATTTCGAGCGCCCGTCGCGCGGGTTGGGCTCGAAGCGGATCAGCCCGTGGCGCGCCAGCCCCGACAGGGTGTGGGTCATCGTCGTCTTGGGCACCTGAAAATTACGCGCGAGCGTGCGCGGGGTGGGCGCGTCATTCACCCGAAGCAGATGATTGAGCACCCCGAAATGCGACACGAGGAAGCCGTCGGGCAGCCGCGCCTCGAACAGGCTGCCCGACAGCTGGGAGATGATCGCGACCTCGTTGAGCAACTCGAAGAGCGGCTCGGGCGTGTCAGCCATGCAGCATCCGTTCCTCCAGCGCCCAGCGCGGGCTTTGCGCGACGCGCGGACCATAGCCCACGCGCCCGAGCATTTGAACCGTCTCCCCCGGCGCTGCCAGCAGATCGTGCGCACGGGCATGGTGCGCAGACATCTCCGGGTATTCCTGAAGGCACTGGCTGACCGGGTGCAGCGCCACGCCCCGCCCCGCGGCGGCAAGATCGAGCCGCATCCAGCGCCGCCCCGCCGCGATCTGGTCGGCGCGGGTGTTGCCCGGACTCGTCAGCACCGCATAGGCCCGCGTCGCGGCGAGCATCTCGCGATACATCTCCATGCTCTGCGCATGGGCCCGCGAGTCCGGGTCAAGCAGGGTGTCGCGCGTGAGCACTCCGACGCGCATCAGGCTCTCGAGCATCGGCCCGCCGAGATCGATGCCGTCGGGCGCGGCCTCGATCTCGCGCCGCCCGAACCGCATGAGATCGACGCTTTCGCGGTGTGTGCGCGCGGTGCCCGCCTCCACCTCCCAGGCCGCCGATGTCAGCGCGCGAAGTGCGGCCACCGGCCCGGACCCCGTGACGAGCCGCGCATGCGCCGCAAGCGCCGCGCGATCCTGCGCAGCCAGCGCGCGGTCCTCGAACGGCTCCTTGCAGGACCGCCTTTCGGCGACATGCGCGAACAGCGGATCTGCCGCCGCGTCAGCCGCATCGAAGCGAAGCTCGGCGACCGGGCCGTCCGCCCCCTCGGGATAGAGCGTCAACGCCGCGGTGTGGCCCGCCGCCCCCGCAGCGAGCACCAACAGCTCGATAAAGCACCCCATCCCGATGGTGATCTGGCGGTCCTGCGGATCGGTCTCGGGCAGGCGGCGCCCCGGCTCGCGATACAGCCGCACGCCGTCATCGCCGACGAGCTCGGCCAGCCAGGGCTGCAGGTTGTGCGGGCTCGGCGCGAGCAGCGCATAGGACAGCGCATCGCGGCGCGGCTCACCGTAGCCGCCCGCCCGCGCCCAGGGCCGCAGCGCGTCGTGCGGCGTTCGGGTGGCGAGAAAGCCGCCGGCGGGCAGCGCGGCGGCGGCAACGAGGCCGCCACCGATGAGGGCGAGGGTTTTGCGGCGCGACGGGTTCATGGGGCACTCCATCCATTATAATACGATATCGCACCATCTAGAACGATATCGCACGACATGTAAGCCCGAACCCCGGCACAGGGGGCGTGAAAATGCGATTTGATCCCCGCACGGGGTTTCGCTATCCGGGCGCGGGCTGGCGGCAACCGGACGGATCGATGACCGAGGAACACCTCAAACCCGAGGCGCGCGCACAGTGGTCCTCCGAACCGGCCTTCGTGTTTTCGATGGCCGCCGCGGCGGTGGGGCTCGGCAACCTGTGGCGCTTTCCCTACATGGTCGGCGAGAATGGCGGCGGGGCCTTCATCCTCGCCTATCTGCTCGCGCTCGCCATCGTCGCGCTGCCGATCATGATGCTCGAGGTCGCCGCCGGGCGGATGCGCCAGGGCAGCGTGGTGACGACCTATCGCGGCATCACGCGCCTTGGCGCGATCTATGGCTGGGCGGTGGTGCTGCTCACCGTGATCATCACGAGCTACTACCTCGTGATCACCGGCTGGACGCTGGGCTACACCGTCGATGCGATCCGCCTGAGCGTGAGCGAGTTCTCCGATTTCACGGCGGGCTACAACTCGGTGTGGTATTTCGCCATCGTCACCGGGCTGGCCTGGATCGTGCTGCTGCGCGGCGTCGCGGCGATCGAGACCTTCTCCAAGGTGCTGATGCCGCTTCTGGCGCTGCTGATCGCGGGGCTCGTGGGCTTCGCGGCAACGCTGCCGGGCTGGGCCGAGGCGCGGGAGTTCATGTTCTCCTGGGAGCCCGGCGCGCTGGCCAACCCGACGCTGTGGTTCTTCGCCTTCGGGCAGGCCTTCTACACGCTGGCCGTCGGGCAGGGCTACCTCGTCACCTATGGCAGCTACATCCCGCGCAAGACCAACGTGCCGCGCGCTGCGCTCATCGTGGCGGCGACCGAAACATCGATCGCGCTGCTCGCCGGGTGGATGATCTTTCCCTTCGTCTTCACCCACGGCCTCGACCCCGGCGCGGGCTCCGAGCTGGCCTTCTCGACCCTGCCCATCGTCTTCGACGACATGGCGGGGGGGTGGCTGCTGGCGATCACCTTCTTCTTCATGTTCTTCGCCGCCGCCTTCTCGAGCTGCCTTGCGGGGCTCAAGGTCATCATCGCCGCCGTCGAGGAAGAGCTCGGGCTGAGCCACGCGCGCGCGGTGGCGGCGGTGGGGCTGTTGATGCTCGGGCTCGGCCTGCCCTCGGCGCTGAGCTTCACGCCCGTCGAGCTGACCGTGGCCGGGATGCCGTTTCTCGACTTCATGGACCAGTTCGGCGGCACCAACATCGTCGTGGCCTCGGGGGTGATCGGCGCGGGGCTGTTGTGCTGGGTGCTGCCGCCGGGCAAGGTATGGTATGCGCTCGGGGCGAAGAGCCGCTGGTGGAGCTGGCGCATCTTCATCGTGGGGCGCAGCCTGCCGTTTCTCGCGGCGGGGCTTCTGGTGTGGCGGCTGATCGCGGGGGGACAATGACCGAGCGGCTCGAACTTCTGCGCGGCGTGGTGCATCCGTGGCATCACGACCATTTCGGCCACATGAACGTGCGCCACTACGCGCCCTTTTTCGACGATGCGAGCTATCACATGTGGACGCGCATCGGCCTGCCCTATTCGGTGATGCAGGCCGAGCACGGGGTGCACTGCGTTTCGGCGCAGGCCACGACGCGCTTTGTGCGCGAGCTCACCGCGGGTGATCTGATCGTCATCGACGGCGTCGTGACCCGCATCGGCACCAAGAGCACGACGTTCCACCTGCGCCTGCACCATGCCGATACCGGCGCACTGCACGCGAGCTACGATGTCGTGGAAGTGTTCTTCGATCCCGCCGCCCGGGCCTCGGCCCCGATGCCGGACGGCGTGCGCGCCCGCCTCGAGGCGCATCTTCTGCCCGACATGGCCGGCTGAGCGACGCTTGCAGCGCGCGCGCTTTCGGGGCAGAGCGGGGGCATGAGCGATTTCGCCGCCGACGCCCGCGCCGCCTGCGAGGCCATGCGCGCCCTCTTCGCGCCCACGCCGCTGGCGCGCAACGCCTTCCTGTCGGACCGCTTCGGCGCCGAGATCCTGCTCAAGCGCGAGGATCTGACCCCGGTGCGCTCCTACAAGATCCGCGGCGCCTTCAACGCGATGCGCAAGCGCCGCGCCGCCGACCCGGAACAGCGCAATTTCGTCTGCGCCAGCGCGGGCAACCACGCCCAGGGCGTTGCCTTCGCCTGCCGTCATTTCGGCGTGCGCGGCACAGTCTTCATGCCGGTGACAACCCCGCAGCAGAAGATCGACAAGACCGCGAGCTTCGGCGGCGACGCCGTCGAGATCCGCATGACGGGCGACTATTTCGACCAGACGCTCGCGGCCGCGCAGGCCTTCTGCGCCGAGAGCGGCGGGCATTTCCTGTCCCCCTTCGACGACCCCGACGTGATCGAGGGCCAGGCCAGCGTCGCCGTCGAGATGCTTGAACAGATGGACGCTCCGCCCGACCTCGTGATCCTGCCGGTCGGCGGGGGCGGGCTCGCGGCCGGGGTGACACAATACCTGCGCGCGGCGAGCCCGCAGACGGCGCTGCGCTTCGTCGAGCCGGCGGGCGGGGCGAGCCTCGCCGCCGCGCTCGCGGTCGGGACGCCGCAAACGCTCGCGCGGGTGGACAGCTTTGTCGATGGCGCCGCGGTGGCGCGGATCGGGGATGCGCCCTTCGCCCGGCTGCGCGGCACCGACCCGGCGCATGTCCTGCGCGCGCCGGAGAACCGCATCTGCAACACCATGCTCGAGATGCTCAACACCGAGGGCATCGTGCTCGAGCCGGCGGGCGCGCTGTCGGTGGATGCGCTCGCCGAGCTCGATGGCGAGTTGCGCGGGCAAAGGGTGGTCTGCGTGAGCTCGGGCGGAAATTTCGATTTCGAGCGGCTGCCCGAGGTCAAGGAGCGCGCGATGCGCGAATCGGGGCTGAAGAAGTATTTCATCCTGCGCCTGCCGCAACGCCCCGGTGCCCTGCGCGACTTCCTCGAGATGCTCGGCCCCGAGGACGACATCGCCCGGTTCGAGTATCTCAAGAAATCGGCGCGCAATTTCGGCTCGGTGCTGATCGGGATCGAGACCCGCACGCATGAGAGCTTCCCGGCGCTCTACGCGCGGCTCGACACGGCGGGCTACACCTATCGCGACATAACCGACGACGTCACGCTGGCCGAGTTCCTCATCTGACCGGTCAGCCGCTGCGCCCGAGCCCCTCGAGCAGGATGCGCCGCGATTCGTCGTAGCAGGCCAGCAGCCCCGCGATATCGACGGGCTCGCCGCGCGCTGCGCACTGCGTGCCCTCCTCGCAGAGCCGGCCGAGCTCGTGCATGCCCAGATTGAGCACCGTGCCCTTGAGGAAATGAAGATCCGCGTCCAGCGTCGCGGGGTCCGGCGCGCTGCGCAGTTTCTCGGCCACTTCCGCGACCTCGGCCAGAAACAGCGTCACGACCTCCTCGAAATCGGCCTCGCCGATTTCCGATCGCAGCTGAGCGACTCGATCCCAGTCCACCATGCAATGCTCCGGCCCCAACCGATCCCTATTGCAGCAGGATCACCGATCGGCCTTAACAACGGGTGAGCGCCGGCACCAGTGCACATCCCGAGGTTGTGCACGCGCCCGGACCGTCCGCCTTCACGCGCCGTTAAGCCCGGCATGCGAACGCTCGGGGCGGCAGGACCCGGAGGTGAAGGTGCAGCCCGTCGACCCGCAGAAGATCAAGAGCGCCGCGGCAGCCAGCGCCGATGTCGCATTGCGCAACGTGCTCGTCGTCGATGACAGCCCGGCCCAGCGCCGCAGCGTGGCCGCCGCGCTCGACCGGTGGGGCTACGCGGTGATCGAGGCGGGCTCGGGCGACGAGGCGCTGCGCCTTTGCGCCGAGGCGCCGGTCGATCTCATCCTGTCGGACTGGATGATGCCGGGAATGGACGGGCCGGAATTCTGCCGCGCCTTCCGCGCGCTCGAGCGCGACAGCTACGGCTATTTCATCCTGCTCACCTCCAAGAGCGGCACCGACGAGGTCGCCCATGGCCTCGATGCGGGCGCGGATGATTTCCTCACCAAGCCGGTCAATCACGAGGAGCTGCGCGCGCGCATCCATGCCGGTGAGCGCGTGCTGGGCATGGAGGGCGAGCTCAAGCACAAGAACGCCCTGCTCACCGACACGCTCGACCAGCTCCAGCAGCTCTACGACGCGCTCGAACGCGATCTCGCCCAGGCGCGGGAGCTGCAGCAATCGCTCCTGAGCGAGCATTTTCCCAAGGTGCCGGGCGCGCATGTCTCGCTGCTGCTGCATCCTAGCGGCCATCTCGGCGGCGATCTCGTGGGCTACTACCCCGTCAACGCGACACGGCTAGGGCTGTTCGCGCTCGATGTCTCCGGCCACGGCGTCAATTCCGCGCTGATGACCGCGCGGCTCGCCGGGATGCTGTCGGGGGGAACGCCCGAACGCAACATCGCCCTCTTCACCGCCCCCGACGGCAGCACCGCCGCGCGGCGGCCCGCCGAGGTGCTCGGGCGCATGAACCGGCTCCTGCTCGAGGAGATCGGCACCGATCTCTACTTCACCATCGTGCTCGCCGACGTCGAACTCGAGACCGGGCAGGCACGCCTGGTCCAGGCCGGGCACCCGCACCCGGCGCTGCAGCGCAGCGACGGCAGCATCGCGCTGCTCGGCGGCGGCGGCCTGCCGGTGGGCCTCGTCCCGGACGCCGACTGGGATGAGGTCGCGCTGCAACTGGCGCCCGGCGACCGGCTTCTGCTGATGTCCGACGGGATCACCGAATGCGCCGCACCCGACGGCACCGAGTTCGGCGAGGACGGGGCCAAGCGGCTCATGACGCAGCTGCGCGAGTTGCGCGGCGGCGCCTTCAACGACGCCCTGATCGCCGCGCTGCAGCGCCATGCCGGCACGCGCGACTTCTCCGACGACATCTCCAGTGTGCTGTTCGAACTCGTCCGCGACGATCCCTAAGCGGCTCACCCGCACAGCCAGCGCAGGAAATGGCGGTCCCCCGCATTGCCGAGCCGCGCGAGCGCATCCTCGACGGTCAGCCAGCAGGGCCACTGGTGCGGCTCGCGCACCGGCGCACAGGGGCGCGTCGGGCGCGCCACGAAAACGGTACAGACCTTTTCCGCCCAAAGCCCGTATTCGGGCATGAAGGCAAAGCGACGGAACGCCCCGATCCGGCGCGGCGCCGCGATGCCCCAGCCAGTCTCCTCGAGCACCTCGCGATGCAGCGCCTGCAGCGGGGATTCGCCGTCATCCACGCCGCCGCCCGGCAGCTGCAGATCCGGCAACGGCGCCGACTGCGCGGTCAGGAGCACCCGCCCGCCGCGCGGCAGGATCGCGTAAGCGCCCGGGCGGTGGCGATAATTCCGCGCGGGCTCGCGCGGTGCTCCGAAGCGTCGTATCATCCGCGTCCCGTCCGCTCGCCCTTGGCCCCGGCGCCCTGCTCCATATATAGAGGCGCGAAACCGACCGATACGCCCGCACATCCTCCCACTCAAGATCAGGCCCGCAATGTCACTCGGCTCGCAGATCGCCTGGGACGACACCGTCCTGCCCTTTCAGCTCGACCGCTCGGATATCCGCGGCCGGTTCGCACGGCTCGACGGGGTGCTCGACAAGGTGCTCGCCCAGCACGCCTATCCGCCGGTGATCGAGCATCTCGTCGCCGAGGCGGCGATGCTCACCGCGCTCATCGGCCAGACCGTCAAGCTGCGCTGGAAGCTCTCCCTGCAGGTGCGCGGCGACGGGCCGGTGCGGCTGATCGCGACGGATTTCTTCGCCCCCGCCGAGGCGGGCGCGCCCGCGCATCTGCGCGCCTATGCCGGCTTCGATGCCGAGGCGCTCGCCGAGGGCCGCGATCCCTTCGCGCAGCTCGGGCGCGGGCATTTCGCGATCACCATCGACCAGGGGCCCGGCAACGTGCCCTATCAGGGCATCACACCCCTCTCGGGCGGTGCGCTCACCGATTGCGCGGAGACCTATTTCGCGCAGTCCGAGCAGCTTCCCACACGCTTCGAGCTGAGCTTCGGGCGCGCGCAGGTCCCCGGCGGGGCCGAGCACTGGCGCGCCGGCGGCATCATGCTCCAGCAGATGCCCAAGGCCCCGCCGCGCATCGAGGGCGGCGGATCCGGCGAGGACGGGCTGCTCACTGCCTCGGACATGCTCGACGGCCACGATCACGAGCACTGGGCGCGCACCAACATGCTTCTCGACACGGTCGAGAAGACCGAGCTGATCGGCCCGCAGCTCCTGCCGACCGAGCTTCTGGTGCGGCTCTTTCACGAGGAGACGCCGCGCGTCTTCGACACCCAGCCGGTGAAGTTCGGCTGCTCCTGCTCGCCCGAAAAGGTGCGCGATGCGCTCGCCGCCTATGATGCCGACCAGATCGCCGGGATGACCACTCCGGAGGGCTCCGTGACCGCCGACTGCCAGTTCTGCGGCGCGCACTACGCCTTCGATCCGGCGACGCTGGGCACGGGGGCGGGGGGCGAGAGCAGGGGAACCGGGGGCGATGGCCGGTCCTGACCCGCTCGACCGGATCGCGGCGGCGCTCGCGCGGGGGGCGCCGGACTCCTCGGATTACGATCTCGCCCCCGATCTGCGCCGGCGCAACGCGCGCGATCTGCGCCCGGCCGCGGTGCTGATCGCGCTGCAGCCGGAGGCGGCCGGGGCCTCGGTGCTGCTGACCAAGCGCTCGTCGCGGCTGGCGCATCATCCGGGCCAGATCGCGCTGCCCGGCGGCAAGCCCGAACCGGGCGATGACGGCCCCGAGGGCGCGGCGCTGCGCGAGGCCCATGAGGAGATCGGGCTCGACCCGGCCAATGTCGAGCTGATGGGCCGGCTCTCGGCGCATGAGACGGTGACGGGATTTCACGTCACGCCGGTGCTCGGCCGGGTGCGCGCGCCGTTCGCGCCGGTGCCCGAGGGCGGCGAGGTGGACGAGGTCTTCACCGTGCCGCTGGCGCATGTCGCCGATCTGTCGCGCTACCGCACCGAGCGGCGGCGCTGGCTGGGGCAGTGGCGCGCCTATGAGGTGGTGCCCTACGGACCCTACTATATCTGGGGCGCGACGGCGCGGATCCTGCGCGGGCTGGCGGAGCGGATGGCGCGATGCGGGTGAGCGGCGATTGGATGGCGCGCCCGGCGACGCAGGCGGTCTGCGCCGCGCTCACCGGGGCCGGGCACCAGGCATTCTTCGTGGGCGGCTGCGTGCGCAACGCGCTGCTCGGCGTGCCTGTCACCGATGTGGACATCGCCACAGAGGCGCGGCCGGAGCGGGTGAGCGAACTCGCCGAGGCCGCCGGGCTGCGCGCCGTGCCCACCGGCGCCGCGCACGGCACCATCACCGTCGTCTCGGAGGGCATCGCGCATGAGGTCACGACCTTTCGCCGCGATGTCGAAACCGATGGCCGCCGCGCCGTGATCGCCTATGCCGACGACATGCGTGACGATGCGCGCCGGCGCGATTTCACCATGAACGCCCTCTATGCCCGCCCCGACGGCAGGGTGATCGACCCGCTCGAGACCGGCCTCGCCGATCTGCAGGCGCGCCGGCTGCGCTTCGTGGGCACGGCGCGAAACCGCATCCGCGAGGACTATCTGCGCATCCTGCGCTTCTTTCGCTTCCATGCCTGGTATGGCGACGATGCCGAGGGCCCGGACCCCGACGCGCTCGCCGCCTGCGCAGAGCTGGCCGAAGGGCTCGAGCGGCTCTCGCGCGAGCGCATCGGCGCGGAGACGGCCAAGCTGCTCGCCGCGCCCGACCCGGCGCCGAGCGTGGCGATCATGGCGCGCATCGGGGTGCTCGCTCGCATCCTGC
>SLQD01000159.1 GCA_007131685.1 Paracoccaceae bacterium
CGGCCCGGGCGATCGCGCGGCGCCGCAGGGCGGGCCGGGGCGGCTGCAGGGCTTTGCGCTGCAGCTCGCCCCGCTCTATTGCGGGCTCACCGCGCTGCTCGCGGTCGGGCTGCTGATCGCCGGTGACGCGCCGCTCGTGGCGGTGATGCACGCGATGGCGATCCTGTCGACGAGCGGTGTCTCCCCGGTGGCGGGGATGGGCGGTTCGGGCTTCGCCGGCGAGGCGATGATGCTGCTCTTTCTCGTCTTCGCGCTGACGCGGCACAGCCTGCCGGGTGGCCTGCATCCCGGCGAACTGCGCAGCCTGCCGGCCGATCCGGAGTTTCGCATCGCGGTCTGGATCATCCTGTCGGTAGGCGGTTTCCTGTTCGTGCGCCATATCGTCGGTGTGCTCGCCGGGGAGGCGCCGACCGATGCGGTCACCGCGCTGCGGGTGCTGTGGGGCTCGATCTTCACGGCCGCGTCCTTCCTGTCCACGACGGGTTTCGCCGCGCCCGGCTGGGCCGATGCGGGCCTGCTGTCGGGTTTCGGACCGGCGGGGCTGGTGCTGGCGGGGCTTGCGCTGATCGGCGGCGGCGTGGCGACGACGGCGGGCGGGCTCAAGCTGCTGCGCGTCTATGCGCTCTACCGCCACGGCCTGCGCGAGATGGAGCGGATCCTGCACCCGGCCTCCGTCGCCGGGCGCGGACGGAATGCGCGGTTGCTGCGCCGCGAGGGGGCGATGGCGGCCTGGGTCTATCTGATGCTCTACGTGATGGCGCTCGTGGTCGTGCTGGGGCTGCTGGCGGTCACCGGGCTGGGCTTCGAGCCCGCGCTGGTCTTCTCGATCTCGGCGCTCACGACGACGGGGCCGCTCGCGGATGTCGCGATGCCCGAGCCGCTGCTTTACGCGGAACTGGGAGAGGGGGCGCGGATCGTGCTGGCGGCGGCGATGATCCTCGGCCGGCTCGAGATCCTGGCGCTGATCGCTCTGGTTCTGCCCGAGTCGTGGCGTGGCTGAGTTGCATCGCGGTTCAGGTATGGTTGATTCGGGGTGGAAACTCGCCCGCTTGCACCCCATAATTTTATTGCGCCACCAAGCTGCGCACCACGCGCACACCGAAGAAAAAAGGCAAAGCCATGGCCAACGACAAGCAGAATCTTCAGGATGCCTTTCTCAACCACGTCCGCAAGAACAAGGTCCCCGTCACGGTGTTCCTCATCAACGGGGTGAAATTGCAGGGCGTCATTACCTGGTTCGACAATTTCTGTGTCCTTCTGCGTCGCGACGGACAGTCGCAGCTCGTCTACAAGCACGCGATCTCGACCATCATGCCGGGGCAGGCGATCCAGCTCTATGAAGGGGACGGCTGAGTCCCTTGGGGATCGAGGTCAGCGAACTCTCCGGCGAGGGCGGCGCGCGCGAGACGCGCGCGCTTGTGCTGCATCCCGATATCCGCGACCAGCCCGCCCGGCGCGATCCCGAGCGCGCGCTCGAGGAGGCCGTGGCGCTGGCCGAGGCGCTGCCGCGGCTGTCGGTCATCGGCGCCGAGATCGTGGGGCTGGCGCGCGCGCATCCGGGCAAGCTGTTCGGCGCGGGAAAGCTCGACGAGATCGGTGCGCGGGTGCGGGCCGAGGAGATCGAGCTCGTCCTCGTCGACGGTCCCGTAACCCCGGTGCAGCAGCGCAATCTCGAGCGCCAGTGGGGCTGCAAGCTGCTTGACCGCACCGGGCTGATCCTCGAGATCTTCGCCGAGCGCGCCCAGACCCGCGAGGGGGAGCTGCAGGTCGAGCTCGCCGCGCTGGCCTATCAGCGCACCCGCCTCGTGCGCGCCTGGACCCATCTCGAGCGCCAGCGCGGCGGTCTCGGCTTCGTCGGCGGTCCCGGCGAGACCCAGATCGAGGCCGACCGGCGCGCAATCGACGACCAGATCGTTCGCCTGCGCCGCCGGCTCGAGAAGGTGCGCAAGACCCGCGGCCTGCACCGCGAGGCGCGTCGCAAGGTGCCGTTTCCGATCGTCGCGCTCGTGGGCTACACCAATGCGGGCAAGTCGACGCTGTTCAACCGGCTGACCGGGGCCGCGGTGATGACCGAGGACATGCTCTTCGCGACGCTCGACCCGACGATGCGCGGCGTGGAGCTCGCCGGCGGGCGCAAGGTGATCCTGTCGGACACGGTGGGCTTCATCTCGGACCTGCCGACGCAGCTCGTCGCGGCCTTCCGCGCCACGCTCGAGGAGGTGCTCGAGGCCGACCTGATCGTTCATGTGCGCGATATCGCCCATCCCGAAACCGAGGAGCAGGCCGATGACGTGCGCACCATCCTCGCCGATCTGGGCGTGCGCGAGACCACGCCGGTGCTCGAGCTGTGGAACAAGACTGACCTGCTGGCCGCCCCCGAGCGCGAGGCCGTCGCGGCGCGGGCCGCGCGGCGCGAGGACGTGGTGACGCTCTCGGCGCGGTCGGGCGACGGGGTCGAGCGCGTCGCCGCGCGTATCGCGGCGCTGCTCGAGGAGGAGAAGACCGAGCGCTGGCTGCATGTCGACTTTGCCGATGGCCGCCGCCGCGCCTGGCTGCACGAGCAGGGCGTCGTCGAAGAGGAGCGCGAGGGCGCGGAGGGCTTCGATCTGCGCGTGCGCTGGACGGCGCGCCAGGAAAAGCGGTTTCGCGAATTGTGATGGAGCCCGCGATGCCCCCGAGCGATCCCACTGCCCTGTCGGCCGGCACGCTGTCGAGCGCGCTCGCGGCCGGGGAACTCTCCGCCGCCGCGCTGATGGAGGCGACGCTGGCGCGCATCGACGCGGTCAACCCGACGCTCAACGCCATCATCGCGCTGCGCCCGCGCGCCGAGCTGATGGCCGAGGCCGAGGCCGCCGACACCATGCCGCGCCGCGGCTGGCTGCACGGCATCCCCATCGCGGTGAAAGACCTTGCGGACACGGCCGGGCTGCGCACGACCTACGGCTCGCCGCTCTTCGCCGAGCATGTCCCCGATGCCGATGATCCCTTTGTCGCCCGGATGCGCGCCGCCGGGGCGATCATCATCGGCAAGACCAACACCCCGGAATGGGGCCTCGGCTCGCACAGCTTCAACCCGGTCAGCGGCACGACGCTCAACGCCTTCGATCACGCCCGCTCGGCGGGCGGCTCATCGGGCGGTGCGGCGGTCGCGCTGGCGTCGCGGATGCTGGCGGTGGCGGACGGCTCCGACATGATGGGATCGCTGCGCAATCCGGCGGCCTGGAACGATGTCTACGGGATGCGCCCCACCTGGGGGCTGGTGCCCGGCAAGCCCGACGGCGATCTGTTCCTGAATCAGCTCGCGACGGACGGGCCGATGGCGCGCAATCCGCGCGATCTGGCCGCGCTTCTGGATGTGATGGCCGGCCCGCACCCGCTGCAGCCGCTCTCGCGCCCGCCGCCGGGGCCCTTCACCAAGGCCTTCGACGCGCCGTTCGGCGGCGCGCGCATCGGCTGGATCGGGGACTGGGCGGGGCGGTATCCGCTCGAGGAGGGGGTGTCCGCGCTTTGCGAGGCCGCGCTCGACGGGCTGGCGGCGGCGGGGTGCAGTGTCGAGCCGGTGGTGCCCGATTTCGACCCGGAGGTGCTCTGGCACGCCTGGCTGACGCTGCGCGGCCTCGCCGTGGCGGGCAAGCTCGGCCCGCTGCACGCCGATCCCGAGACCCGCGCGCAGCTCAAGCCCGAGGCGGTGTGGGAGGTCGAGCGCGGGCTCGGCCTGTCGGGGCAGGAGGTGCAGGCGGCGAGTGCGCGGCGCTCGGACTGGTATCGCAGCCTCGCCGGGCTGTTCTCGCGCTTCGATGCGCTGGCGCTGCCGAGCGCGCAATGCTTCGCCTTTCCGGCGGAGTGGCGCTGGCCGGAGACGCTGGCGGGGCGGTCGATGGACACCTATCACCGCTGGATGGAGGTGGTGGTGCCGGCCTCGCTGGTGGGTGTGCCGGCGATCAGCGTGCCGGCGGGCTTCGATTCGCGCGGCCTGGCGATGGGGGTGCAGCTGATCGGGCCGGCGGGCGGCGACGGGGCGCTGCTGCGGCTGGCCGAGGCGGCGCGCGCCGCCGGTGTCGGCCCCGAAAGCGGGGGATCATGGGCCGGATAGCGTTTCATTTCGGGCTGCATTGCACCGACGAGGACAGCCTCATCCGGTGCCTGCTCAAGAATCGCGATGCGCTGGCGCGTGACGCGATCGCGGTGCCGGGGCCGGGGCGTTACCGGCCGCTGATCCGCAAGGCGCTCGAGTCGCTGCAGGGCGCGCCCGCGCCGCCCGAGATGGAGCAGGAGATGCTCGCCAGCATCGTCGATCAGGACAACGCCACGCGCATGGTGCTGTCGTCGGAGTCGTTCCTGTGCCCGCCGCAGGGGGCGCTGGGGCGCGGCATGCTCTACCCGATGGCCGAGGAGAAGACGCCCTGGTTCGACCGGCTCTTTCCCGGCTCGCAGAGCGCCTATTTCTTCGCCATCCGCAATCTTGCCAGCATGCTGCCGATGCTGCTCGCGCGGCCCAACGCGCCGTCCTATTCGGCGTTGGTGACGGAGACCGATCCGCTGCGGCTGAGCTGGGCGGATCTGGTGCGCCGGGTGCGCGACGCCAATCCGGAGATCCCGCTCACCGTTTGGTGCGACGAGGATACGCCGCTGATCTGGCCCGAGGTTCTGCGCCGGGTGTCGGATCATTCGCGCGAGACCCGGCTCGAGCATCTCGATGACCGGCTCTCGACCCTGATGAGCGCGGACGGGTTGCGCCAGCTGAGCGCCCATCTCGAGGCGCACCCCCCGGCCGACGAGGCGGCCCGGCGCGAGGCCGTTTCGGCCTTTCTCGAGCGCTTCGCGCGCGCCGAGGCGCTGCAGGTCGAGGTCGATGTGCCGGGCTGGGACGAAAGCCACATCGCCGCGCTGACCGAGCGCTACGAGGCCGATATCGCGCAGATCGCCGCGCTCGACGGTGTCACCTTCATCCGGCCGTGAGGGCCGGCCCGCCGCCGGGCCCGCTCCGCCCGAGCCGTATCAGCCGTTCGCCCGTGCCCGCATCGCGTCGCGGAACTGCGCGATCTGGGTGTAGCCGTGGCGCTGCGCGGCCTCGATCATGCTGTCGGGATCGTGCGTTCCGGCGCGGGCGAGGCCCCAGACGATCGAGCTGCGGTTGCCCGAGGCGCAATAGGCCAGCACCGGCCCCTCGGCCGCGTCGAGCGCCGCGCCCTGTGCCGCAACGTGATCCTCGGACAGTTCGCTGCCTGCGAAGGGATTGGCGACAAAGCGCAGCCCGGCCGCCTCAACGGCGGCGCGGATCGCGTCGATCGCCTGCTCAGGGGCGACCTCGCTGTCGGGACGGTTGCAGATCACCGTGGTGTAACCCGCCGCCTTGATGGCGGGGATGTCCTCGGCGGTGATCTGCGGCGAGACGGCGTAGTCGTCGCTGAGCGGTCGGATATCCATTCTGTCTCCTCAGGCTGCGGCCATGCGGTCGATCCCCTTGCGCACGGGGGGTGCGGCCAGCATACCCGCCAGCATCGCGATCAGAAAGGCCAGACCGCCGAGCCCGCCATAGCTGATCGAGGCGATGGCCGGCCCCGGGCACAGCCCGACGAGCCCCCAGCCCGCACCGAACAGCACCGAGCCGATCACCAGGTTGTGCCCGAGCCGCGGGTCGGGCTTGCCGGGAAGCTCCGTGCCGAGCACCGAGCGCGCGCGCCGCGTCGCCATCTGCCAGGCGATCGCCATCGGGATGATCGCGCCGCCGAGCACGAAGGCCAGCGTCGGGTCCCAGTCACCGAACACGTCGAGCCAGCCCTGCACCTTGTCGGTGTTGGTCATCCCCGACACCAGCAGCCCCGCGCCGAAGATGCCGCCGGCGAGGAAGGCGAAGAGATTGCGGTTCATCAGATCACCCCCAGAAGATGCTTGAACAGCACCACCGAAATGCCGCCCGCGAGCAGGTAGAAGACGGTGGCGACGATGCCGCGCAGCGACAGCCGCGAGATCCCGCAGACGCCGTGCCCGGAGGTGCAGCCATTGGCCAGCCGCGTGCCCAGCCCCACGAGCAGACCGCCCGCGACGATGGCGGCGAAGTTGCCCGTGATGTTGGTCGAGGTTCCGGCGAAGGCCGGCACCAGGAGCACCATCGCCGCCGGCACCGCCACGAGCCCGGCGAGAAAGGCGATGCGCTCGGCCGCGTTGCTCCAGCCCGAGCGGTCCACCATGCCGCCAATGAGGCCGCTCGCGCCCATGATGCGCCCGTTGACGAGCAGGAAGATCGCCGCCGCTACGCCGATCATCAACCCGCCGACAAGGCCCAGTATCCAGTCCGTCTCGATCATCTGGCTGCTCCCGTGATTGTCGCCGCCGCCGCGCGGCGTGCTGCGACAGAGATAGCGGATCGGAAACATATTTCAAGTTATGAATGTTATTGTCTGGCACCATCGCGCGGGGCAGACTGGTGCCGCCTTGATCGCGATCAAGGCGCGGGGGCGCGCGGATGCTTGATTGGGTGCGCCGGCAACGGGAGGGGGTCATGGCGACGATCGAGGAGCGCAGGGCGCAATTGCTCAACCGTCTTCAGGAGCTCGACACGCGGCTGCACGCGATCGAGGCCGAGCTCGACGCGCATGAAGAGCGCGACTGGGACGATCTCGCCACCGAGCGCGAATTCGACGAGGCGCTGCAGGATCTCGGCCAAGCCGGCGCGCGCGAGATCCGCATGATCCGCGCCGCGCTCGCACGCATCCGCGCCGGCGAATACGGCATCTGCGCGCGCTGCGGGGGCGATATCCTGCCCGCACGGCTCGACACGCTGCCGCACACGCCGCTGTGCCGGCATTGCGCGGCCGAGCTGGCGTGATTCACTCCACGGTGACGGATTTCGCGAGGTTGCGCGGCTGATCGACGTCGGTGCCCTTGGCGACGGCGGTGTGATAGGCGAGAAGCTGCGCGGGCACCGCATAGACGATGGGTGCCAGGATCTCCGGCACGTCCGGCATCGTCAGCGTGCGCCAGCAGCCATCCCCGCCCGCGGCGATGCCCTCGGCATCGGAGACGAGGATCACCCGCCCCTCGCGCGCCATCACCTCCTGCATGTTCGACACCGTCTTGTCGAACAGCGCGTCATGCGGCGCCATCACCACCACCGGCACGCTCTGGTCGATAAGAGCGATGGGGCCGTGCTTGAGCTCGCCGGCGGGATAGCCCGCCGCGTGGATGTAGCTGATTTCCTTGAGCTTGAGCGCCCCTTCGAGCGCGAGCGGAAACATCGTCCCGCGCCCGAGAAACAGCACGTCGCGCGCGCCCGAAAGCGCCTGCGCCGCGGCGCGGAACTCGCTGTCGCGGCTCAGCGCCTGATGGGCGAGGCCCGGCAGGGCGCGCAACGCGGACAGATGCGCGGCGTAATCCGCCCCCGAAAGCCGGCCGCGATCCGCCCCGGCCTTCAGCGCCATCATAAGCAGCACCGTGAGCTGGCATGTGAACGCCTTGGTCGAGGCCACCCCGATCTCGGCCCCGGCATGGATCTCGAGCGCGGTGCCGCTTTCGCGCGCGATCGAACTCGTCGGCACATTGACCACCGACAGGATCCGCGCCACCCGCCCGTCGCAGTAGCGCAGCGCGGCCAGCGTGTCGGCCGTCTCGCCGGACTGGCTGACGAACACCGCCCAGCTGTCGGGCGACAGGACCGGGTCCCGGTAGCGGAATTCGGAGGCGATATCGACATCGACGGGCAGCCCCGCGATCTTCTCGAACCAGTATTTCGCCACGCTGCAGGCATAGAAGGCCGTGCCGCAGCCCACCAGCGTGAGCCGGTCGCAGTCGGCGAAGTCGAGTTCGCCGGGCAGCGCGACATGGCTGTCGTCGGCGGCAAGGTAGTGGCTCACGAGATCGCCGAGGATGGCGGGCTGCTCCATGATCTCCTTGGCCATGAAATGCCGGTGCCCGGCCTTGTCCACGCGCGCCGCCTCGACGGAGATCTTCGTGACCGGGCGGTTGGCGCGCCGGCCGGCGGAGTCGAATATCTCCGCCCCGGCGCGCGTGATCACGGCCCAGTCGCCCTCCTCGAGATAGGTCAGCCGCTCGGTGAGCGGCGCGAGCGCGATGGCGTCGGAGCCCACGAACATCGCCCCTTCGCCATGCCCGATCGCCAGCGGCGAGCCCTTGCGCGCCGCGATCATCAGATCCTCCTCGCCCTCGAAGAGCAGGCACAGCGCGAAGGCGCCCTCGAGCCGCGCCAGCGTCGCCGCCGCCGCGTCGCGCGGCGTGCAGCCTTGCTCGAGGTAGTGATGTGCCAGCAGCGCGATGGTTTCGGTGTCGGTGCCGGTCGTGGCCGCGTGCCCCGCCTCGGCGAGTTCGGCCCGAAGGGTGCGGAAATTCTCGATGATGCCGTTATGTACCACGGCGACACGGCCGGCGCGGTGCGGATGCGCGTTCTCCAGGGTCGGGGCACCATGCGTGGCCCAGCGGGTATGCCCGATCCCGGCCTTGCCGCGCAGCGGCTCATGCACCAGCGCGTCGGAGAGATTGAACAGCTTGCCCACCGCGCGGCGCCGGTCGAGCCGGCCGCCATCGAGCGTGGCGATGCCGGCGCTGTCATAGCCGCGATACTCCAGCCGCCCGAGGGCTTCCAGAATGATCGGCGCTGCCTCATGGGTGCCCAGCACCCCGACGATTCCGCACATCTCAGCTCTCCTTGCCCGCGGCCGCCCGCAGCCTTGCCATCAGCTTGCGCGCGAAGCCCGGCTTGTTGTCCTGGCGCGCCCGCGCCACGGCGAGCGCGCCGTCGGGCACGTCGCGCGTGATCACCGAACCCGAGCCCGTCATCGCCTCCGCGCCCACGCGCACCGGCGCGACCAGCATCGTGTCCGAGCCGATGAACGCCCCCGCGCCGATCTCGGTGCGGTGCTTGGAGACGCCGTCATAGTTGCATGTCACGGTGCCCGCACCGATATTGGCGGCCGCGCCCACGGACGCGTCGCCCACATAGCTCAGGTGATTGACCTTGGCGCCCTCGGCAAGCTCGGCGTTCTTGATCTCGACGAAATTGCCCACCCGCACGTCGGCGCCGACCCGCGCGCCCGGACGCAGCCGCGCCTGCGGCCCGATCACCGCCCCGGCGCCGATCGTGCAGCCCTCGAGATGCGAGAAGGCCCGGATCCGCGCGCCCGACGCCACCGTCACGCCGGGGCCGAAGACGACATGCGGCTCGATCTCGACATCGGCGGCGAGGGCGGTGTCATGCGCAAGATGGACCGTCTCGGGCGCCGTCATCGTGACCCCGGCGGCGAGCGCCTCGGCGCGCGCGCGGGCCTGGAAGGCGGACTCGGCGGCGGCGAGCTCGGCGCGGGTGTTCACGCCCATCGTCTCGGCCGCGTCGCAGGTCACCACGCCCGCCGAAAGCCCCTCCGCACGGGCCAGCGCGACGATGTCGGTCAGGTAATACTCGCCGGCGGCATTGTCGTCGCCGACCCGGCGGGCGAGGCGCATCAGCGTGCGCGCATCGGCGCAGATCACGCCGCTGTTGCAAAGGCGGATCGCGCGCTCGGCCTCGGTGGCATCCTTGAACTCGACGATCCGCGCGAGGTCCGGCCCCTCCATCACCAGCCGCCCGTAGCGGCCCGGATCGGCAGCCTCGAAGCCGAGCACCACGATGTCGTGCTGCGCCCGCGCCGCCGCCATCGCCTCGAGCGTCGCGGAGCGGATCAGCGGCGTGTCGCCGTAGAGGACGATCGCGTCGCCCGCGAACCCGTCGAGCGCCGGGGCGGCCTGCAGCGCGGCATGGGCGGTGCCGCGCTGCTCGTGCTGGATGGCGACCTCGGCGCCGGGGGCGGCGTCGTGCGCGGCGGCGGCGACGGCTTCGGCCCCGTGTCCGGCGATCACCACGGTGCGCGCGGGTGCGAGCGCGGCCCCCGCCGCGATCGCATGCGCCAGAAGCGGCGCGCCCGCGAGCGGGTGCAGCACCTTGGGCCGCGCGGAGCGCATCCGGGTGCCGGCGCCGGCGGCGAGGATGATCAGGGCGGTGGGCATCGGGCGGCAGTCCTCGGGCTTATCTCGGGCTTTCCTCGGGCGGCGGGCTGGTCTATGCCGGCGCACCCGCCCGGTTTACCGGATGGTGCGGCCGGGACAAGGGCGCCGCCGTTCAAAAGACGTGTCGGGCCGTAACATGCTGAGGATATTTGCAACCGCGGGGCGATCCGGATGGCGATGGTGATCTTCGATCTCGACGGCACGCTGGCCGATACGAGCGCCGACCTGATCGCGGCGGCGAATGCCGTCTTCGTCGCCGACGGGGACCGCGCCCCGCTTGATCCGGCGGAGGATTCGGCGACGGCCTTCGCCGGCGGCGGCGCGATGCTGCGGCTGGGGCATGAGCGGCTCGGCCACGCGACCGACGAGTCGCTGATCGCGGCGCAATACCAGGCGCTTCTGGCGCATTACGAGGGGGCGATCGCGCGACACACGCGGCTCTATCCCGGCGTCGAGGCAGCGCTGGAGCGGCTCGCGGCGGCCGGCTACGCGCTCGGGGTGTGCACCAACAAGCCCACGCCGCTGGCCGAGCGGCTGATGGCCGAGCTCGGCCTGCGCGCGCGCTTCGGCGCGCTGGTGGGTGCGGGCTGCCTGCCGGTGCGCAAGCCCGATGCCGCGCCCTACCGCGAGACGCTGCGCCGGCTCGGCGCAGGGGGGCCGTCGATGCTGGTGGGCGACACCGTGACCGACCGCGACACCGCCCGCGCCGCCGGGGTGCCCGTGGCGCTGGTGGGGTTCGGCCCGCTCGGGGCGGGCATCAACGATCTCGCCCCGGATGCGGTGCTCGATCATTATGACGGGCTCGACGCGGTTGTGGCGCGCCTGCTCTAGACCCGGCTTGACCGCCCCGCCCCGGCGCGCATAGCTGTTGAGAGGGGAGGAGCCGCCATGTTCACCGCGTCGATGCCGTTCGATCTGGGCGAGGACGGGGCCGCGCTGCGCGAGATGGTGCAGCGCTGGGCGCAGGAGCGGGTGGGGCCGATGGCCGCCGCGATCGACCGCGACAATCGCTTCCCGCCCGAACTCTGGCGCGAGATGGGCGAGCTCGGGCTGCTGGGCATCACCGTCGAGGAGTCGGACGGCGGCGCCGGGATGGGGTATCTGGCGCATTGCGTCGCCATGGAGGAGATCGCGCGCGCCTCGGCGAGCGTGGCGCTGTCCTACGGCGCGCACTCCAATCTCTGCGTCAACCAGATCCGGCTCAATGGCACCGCCGCGCAGAAGGCGCGCTACCTGCCCGGGCTGATCTCGGGCGAGGCGGTCGGCGCGCTCGCTATGTCCGAGGCGGGGGCGGGCAGCGACGTGGTGAACATGTCGCTGCGCGCCGAGCGCAAGGGCGATGTCTACCTGCTCAACGGGACGAAATACTGGATCACCAACGGCCCCGTGGCCGACACGCTCGTCGTCTATGCGAAGACCGACCCGGAGGCGGGATCGAAGGGCATCACCGCCTTCGTCGTCGAGCGCGGCACGCCCGGTTTCTCGGCGAGCGCGCATTTCGACAAGCTCGGCATGCGCGGCTCGGACACCGGCGAGCTGATCTTCGAGAATGCCGAGGTGCCGGCGGCGAACGTGCTCGGGGTCGAGGGCGGCGGCGTGCGGGTGCTGATGTCGGGGCTCGACTATGAGCGCGTGGTGCTCTCGGGCATCGGCACCGGGATCATGGCCGCCTGCCTCGACGAGATCATGCCCTACATGGCCGA
>SLQD01000019.1 GCA_007131685.1 Paracoccaceae bacterium
AAGCCTGCGCCGCAGCGGCGTCGCCGCATCGAGCGGCCCGGAGCGGCGCGCGCCGATCACGCGCCGCCCGCGCCGCATCGCCGCGAAACCGAACCGCGCCGCGCGCGCCCGACCGGCGCGCAGCGCCTCGATCCGCGCGATATAGTCGGGCAACAGCGCGTCGTCATCGTCGAGAAAGAAAACCGTCGCCGCGCGTGACTGCGCCACCCCGAAATTGCGGGCCGCGGCCGGGCCGTGCGGCCCCGGATTGACGACGATGCGCAAGCGCGGATCACGGATCTTGGCGAGCGCCTCGGAGGCGGGGGGCCTGCTGGCGTTGTCCACCACGATGACGCCTGCGCTCGCGCAGGGCAGCGCCGCCAGCGCCGACGCGACGGCGCCTCGCAACGCCGCGGGGCGGTCCCGGGTTGGGATAACGACGTCGCATATCAACGCGGGCGGCCCTCCGGCGCTCTGTAGTTTCGGATACGTGACACCGCTTGCCGCGTCCAGCCCCGGGGTTGCGTCGGCGCCGCGTGGCGCGCAAGGTGCTCCCCCGGAGCCTTGGGGCAACACGATGTACTTTTCCTGCAAGCACGGCGTCAGGCCCCGTGGCGTGTCGGCAGCGTTCGCGTGCGGGCCGGCGGCGTGAGGCGGCAAAGGCTCGATCTGGAGTCCGCGGCACCGCTGGCCACCGGGGCTGCGCGACTGGTCTTCGCGCATCCGCACGATCCCGTGCTTCTCGTGAAGGTCGTCCGGCCCGAGGGTCACGACGTACAGCGTGCGCGGCGGCGCAATCGGCCCTCCGTGATCCGGTTCGGTTCCCTCGCGAGTTGGAACAGGGAGATGTCGGAGTATATCCGCGTGCTCGGCCGCATCGGCCGGATCCCCGATTTCATCGCGCCCTATCACGGGTTTTGCGAGACCACACGCGGCGTGGGTCTGCTCGTCGGGCGGATCACGGACGCGGCGGGCGCGCTGGCACCAACGCTGCGACGCGCGGCGCGCGACGGCGCGCGGGCCGGCGACCTGGGGCGGGCGCTCGACGGCTTCATGGCGGAAATGCTCCAGAGCGGCGCTGTCGCATCGGATCTCGGGCCGGGCAATGTCGTGGTGGCGCCGGGAGCGTCCGGGCCGCGCCTGGTTCTGGTGGACGGCCTTGGGGACCGCGCGCTGATTCCGGTGCGCCAATGCAGCTCCCTTGCGCATCGCCACTGGCTGCGCCGCAAGCACGCACAACTGAGCGCCCTGATCGGCGCGGGCGGTTGAGTCCGAACGGTTGCAGCCCGCCGCGCGGATCCAGTAGGGGAGATGACCGCAGCCCGATGGTTCATGTCATGCCCCGCCACATCCTCTTCGTCACCGGCACGCGCGCCGATTTCGGCAAGCTCGAGCCGCTTATCGTGGCGGCGCGTGACAACGGCTTTCGGGTATCGGTCTTCGTGACAGGCATGCACATGATGGAGCGCTACGGGCGCACCAAGATCGAGGTGCATCGCACCCCGGGCATCGAGGTGTTCGAGTTTCTCAACCAGCGCCCGGGCGATCCGCAGGACATGGTGCTCGCCAAGACGGTGCTCGGCTTTTCCGACTTCCTTGCGGAACACCGCCCCGATCTCGTGGTGGTCCACGGCGACCGGGTCGAGGCGCTGGCCTGTGCGCTCGTGTGCGCGACGAACTACATCCGCTGTGCCCATGTCGAGGGCGGCGAGGTCTCGGGCACGATCGACGAGATCTTCCGCCACTGCAACACCAAGCTCGCGCATGCGCATTTCGTCAGCTCCGAGGGCGCGCGCGCGCGGGTGATGGCGCTGGGCGAGCCGGGCGCGGCGGTGCATGCCATCGGCTCGCCCGAGCTCGACAAGCACGGCGCGGCCTCGGGCGTCACGCTTGACGCGGTGCGCGCGCGCTACGACATCCCCTTCGTCGAATACGGCATCGCCATCTTCCACCCCGTCACCTCCGAGGCCGCGCGCATGGGCGAGCAGGCCGCCGCGCTTTTCGGCGCGCTCGAAGCCTCGGGGCGAGGCTTCGTGGTGATCCTGCCCAACAACGATCCGGGCGCCGAGGCGATCATCACGGTGATCGAAGCGCTGCCGCGGGAACGGTTTCGCGTCATCCCGTCGATGCGGTTCGCGCATTTCTCCGAGCTGATGAAGAACGCGGCGGTGGTGGCGGGCAATTCCTCCGCCGGGGTGCGCGAGGCGCCGTTTCTTGGCGTGCCAAGCCTCGATATCGGCACCCGTCAGACAAACCGCGCCGCCGCTCCCTCGGTGCACCATCTCGCCGCGCCCGACCCCGACGCGATCGCGGCCTTCCTCGCCGATGCGTGGGGCCGCCAGCACGCGCCGCACACGGCTTTCGGCGAGGGGCGCGCGGCGGCGCGCTTTGTCGAGGTGCTCCGCGATCCGGGCTTCTGGGCACAGCCGCTTCAGAAGACCTTCACCGATGGCTGAACCGCCCGGCGCTGCGCTGCGGCTCTGGCTTGCGGCGATGGCCGGGTCCGCGCCGCTGGCGCGCTGGCACCTGCGCCGCCGTCGCGCGCGCGGCAGGGAGGACCCGCAGCGCATGCATGAAAAGGAAGGGATCGCGAGCGCCCCGCGCCCCGACGGCCCGCTCGTGTGGATGCATGCGGTGGGGGTGGGCGAGGTGCTCGCCCTGCCCGCGCTCGCCGAGGCCATGCGCGATCAGCATCCGGCGCTCGAAGTTCTGGTCACCTCCTCCTCGCGCCGCGCCGCACAGGCGCTCGCCCCCAACCTGCCCGCGGGCATGATCCACCAATACGCCCCGCTCGATGCGAGCCGCTTCGTGGCGCGGTTTCTGGATCACTGGCGTCCGGATCTCGCAGTCTGGGCCGAGCGCGACCTCTGGCCGGGGCTGGTTTTCGCGGCCGACCGGCGCGGCGTGCCGCTCGCGATGGTCAATGGACGGCTCCCCGACGCTTCGGCCCGCGCCAAGGGGTGGGCGGGCGGGCTCTACGGCGACCTCCTGGCGCGGTTTTCGCATATCGG
>SLQD01000175.1 GCA_007131685.1 Paracoccaceae bacterium
CGCGCTCGAGCACGATCTCCTCCATCGTGCCCGCCCGGATCAGGGCCGCGTCGAGATCCGCGCGATCGAGCGCGGTCAGTACTGTTACCGCGAGGATTCGCGTCGGGCTGCCGGCCAAGCCCTTGCGCGCGGCCCGGACCACATGCGGATCGCCGTGCACGGTCAGGAAATCGAGCTCGAACTGCGCAAGGCCGCGCGTCGCCGCCTCGATGGTGGCGGGGATGTCGAACAGCTTGAGATCGAGAAAGACCCGCTTGCCGTGGCTGTCCTTGAGCTCGCGCGCGAGGGCGAGGCCGCCGGTGGTGAGCATCCCCAGCCCGATCTTGTAGAACGAGACGGCGTCGCCGAGCCGCGTGGCGAGGTCGAGTCCGGTGGCGGCGTCGGGGACGTCGAGGGCGACGATGAGGCGGTCATCCATGCAGAGCTCCTTTCGCCGCCGCCATAGCGCGCCCCGCCGTCGCGCGCCACGGCGAATCGCCGCGCCGAGACGGCTTTACCACCCCCCGCTTTCCTGCAAGGTTGCGCCGATGACGGCGGCGGTCGAAATCCCGTACTGGGTGCTTGTGCTCGTGCTGGCGTTCGCGGCGATCGCGGCGCTCGACCGGGTGCTTGTGCCCTCGGTGCGCTGGTTCTTCCGCCGGCGCATGGAGCGCGCCGTGGCCGAGCTGAACAAGCGGCTCGAGCGCCCGATCCAGCCCTTCAAGCTGATGCGCCGGCAGGACATGATCGTGCGGCTGATCTATGATCCCAAGGTCATGGAGGCCGTGGTCGCCCATGCGCATGAGGAAGGCGTGCCCGAAAGCGTCGCCTTCCAGCAGGCGCGCGCCTATGCGCGCGAGATCGTGCCGGGGTTTTCGACTGCGACCTATTTCGGCTTCGCGACCCGCGCGGCGCGCTGGCTCAGCCGGTCGCTCTACCATGTGCGGCTGGGCCAGTATGACGAGGCCGCGATCCGCAGCATCGACCGCAAGGCGGCGGTGGTGTTCGTGATGAATCACCGCTCCAACATGGACTACGTGCTCGTGACCTGGCTCGCCGCGGAGCGTTCGGCGCTGTCCTATGCGGTCGGCGAATGGGCGCGGGTCTGGCCGCTGCAGACCCTGATCCGGGCGATGGGCGCCTATTTCATCCGGCGGCGCTATTCGAGCCCGCTCTATCGCCGGGTGCTCGAGCGGTATGTCCAGATGGCGGTGCATGAAGGGGTCACGCAGGCGATGTTCCCCGAAGGGGGGCTGAGCCTCGATGGCCGGGTGGGGCGGCCGCGGCGCGGGCTGTTGCAGTATATCCTCGGCGGCTTCGACACCGATGACGGGCGCGATGTCGTCTTCATTCCGGTGGCGCTCAACTATGACCGGGTGCTTGAGGACCGGCTGCTGATCACTGCGGCGCGCACTCGGGCGCGGCGCTTTCCGGTGCGCATGCGCGATGCCTTCGCCTATGCGGGCAAGCATCTGTGGCAGCGCATCACGCGCCGGTTCCGCCGCTTCGGCTACGCCGCGGTGAGCTTCGGGGTGCCGGTTTCGCTCGAGGCGACGCTGCGCGGCGAGCCGGACATGAGCGCCGAGCGCCTGGCCGAGCGGCTCATGGCCCGCGTGCGCGATGCGGTGCCGGTGCTGCCGGTGCCGCTGGTGGCGGCGGTGCTGCAGGAGGCGGGCGGGCGCATCGGGCGCGCCGCGCTGCAGGCGCGCGCCGAGGCGCTGGTGGCGCAGTTCGCCGGGCAGGGCAGCCATGTGCATCTGCCCGAGGGCCAGACGGAGCGCGCCGTGCAGGCCGGGCTCGAGGCCCTCGCGATCCGGCGCGTGATCGCCGAGGCGGGTGGCGAGGTACGGGTGATGCCCGAGCATGCCGATGTCGTGGCCTTCTATGCCAATTCGATCAGCCACCTGATCGCGGAGGATGCCGCCGCGCCGCTGATCGGGGCTGATGCTGCGTCGCCGCGCGAGACATAAAATTACCGATCCGCGCGGCGCAGCCATTGCAATGTTGCGCGCGCGATTCTAAGTCGGCGGTATGACGCGATTCTGCGTTGCGGCGAAACCGGCGAGAAGGAGGCATCCATGGCCCTCGACACCAACCCCGACATCGCGGCCTATGATGCGCCGCGCAAGGATCTCTACGATCTGGGCGAAATGCCGCCGCTGGGGCATGTGCCGGAGCAGATGCATGCCTGGGCGATCCGCCGCGAGCGCCACGGCGAGCCCGATACCGCGATGCAGCACGAGGTCGTCGAGACCCCGGCAATCGACAGCAACGAGGTGCTCGTGCTCGTGATGGCGGCGGGGGTGAACTACAACGGCGTCTGGGCTGCGCTCGGCGAACCGATCAGCCCCTTCGACGGGCACAAGGCCGCGTATCACATCGCCGGCTCCGACGCCTCGGGCATCGTCTGGGCGGTGGGCGACAAGGTCAAGCGCTGGAAGATCGGCGACGAGGTCGTGATTCATTGCAACCAGGATGACGGCGATGACGAGGAGTGCAACGGCGGCGATCCGATGTTCTCTCCCAGCCAGCGCATCTGGGGCTACGAGACGCCCGACGGCTCCTTCGCGCAGTTCACCCGCGTGCAGTCGCAGCAGCTCATGCCGCGCCCCAGGCACCTGACCTGGGAAGAGAGCGCGTGCTACACGCTGACGCTCGCCACCGCCTACCGGATGCTGTTCGGGCATCGCCCGCATGTGCTCAAGCCGGGTGACAACGTGCTGGTCTGGGGCGCGTCGGGCGGGCTCGGCTCCTACGCGATCCAGCTCATCAACACGGCTGGCGCCAACGCCATCGGGGTGATCTCCGAGGAAGACAAGCGCGACTTCGTGATGTCGATGGGCGCCAAGGGGGTCATCAATCGCAAGGATTTTTCCTGCTGGGGGCAGCTGCCCAAGGTGAACACCCCCGAATACAAGGAATGGTTCAACGAGGTGCGCCGCTTCGGCAAGGCGATCTGGGAGATCACCGGCAAGGGCAACAATGTCGACATGGTGTTCGAGCACCCCGGCGAGGCGACCTTCCCGGTCTCGACCTTCGTGGTCAAGCGCGGCGGCATGGTGGTGATCTGCGCGGGCACGACGGGCTACAACCTGACCATGGATGCGCGCTATGTCTGGATGCACCAGAAGCGCATCCAGGGCAGCCATTTCGCCAATCTCAAGCAGGCCGCGGCCGCCAACAAGCTGATGATCGAGCGCCGGCTCGATCCGTGCATGTCCGAGGTCTTCCCCTGGGCCGACATCCCCGCCGCGCACATGAAGATGCGCCGCAACGAGCACAAGCCGGGCAACATGGCGGTGCTCGTGCAGGCGCCGCGCGCCGGACTGCGTACCTTCGAGGATGCGCTCGAGGCCGCGCCGCGCGATTGAGAGGGTGCGGGCGGCGGTTTCCCGCCGCCCGTGATTCGCGCGATGGGCGGTAACTTCCTGTTTGCGTTTTCCGCGTTAGGCTACAGAAACCGTTCCCAGCGCGAGGCCGTCATGTCGAACGAATGGATCATCGAGGTTCTGAGCGATCTTCGCAGCTTTTCGCGCCAGAACGGTCTCGACACCCTCGCTGCGGATCTCGATCGAAGTCTCGAGACCGCGCGACGGGAAATCTCCGTCAAGGACGCGCCAGAACGCCCGGCCGCCCCGCAGCCCGACGTGCTGCGCTTCCCGGGCTCTGAGCCGCACTGAACCGCGCTTCGCCCGCGCCCCCATGCCCCGCTGGCTCACCATTTTAGGGGGGGCAGGACTGGCGAATTTCGCCGACGACCCCGCCGCGTTACCCTCTATCCTCGTCAAACGGATCATGGGGCGCGCGATGCAGCATTCGTGGGTATTCGAGGTTCTGGAAGACATGAAAGCCTTCGCCGAGCATCACGGCTTCAATGCGCTGGCCGCGCAGCTCGAGGATGCGCGGCTCACGGCGGCGGCGGAGATCCCCGCAAAGGACTTCGCCGCGCCCGCCCGATGCCAGGACGACGCAGTAAGCTCAGGGGCGTCGTCGCAGGAGGCAGCAGGATCCGAGCGGCGCTGGCGTTGCCCCGACATGTTCCGCTACGGCCCCTACGGCCGCAACTGACGATCCGCCACCCGGGGCCGGCTTGACGCCCGCCGCGCCTTCATCAACTATTCCGTGCGCGCGACGCGCGGTCGGGGCGGTGAAGGCGGCGGATGGACAGCGAAATCGAGAGCATCCTGGAGCAGCTTCAGGCGGCGCGCGACCTGTCCGATCTGCAACGCGCGACCGAGGCGGTGCGCGATCACTATGCGATCGCTCATATCGTCTATCACTGGGTCAGCAGCACCGGGGATCAGTACGGAGCGGGCACCTACAGCCAGGCCTGGGTGGACCGCTATCTGGAGAAGGGCTATCTGCGCCTCGATCCGGTGCTGCATGGCTGCCAGCAGCGTTTCGACCCGGTGGACTGGAAACAGCTCGACTGGTCGGGCCGCGGCGTGCAGGCCTTCCTGCGCGAGGCCCTCGAATACGGCGTCGGCAACCAGGGCTGGACGCTGCCGATTCGCGGTCCCGGCGGGCAGTTCGCGCTCTTCACGGCGTCGGATCGCTGCGACGACGCGCAGTGGTCCGCCTTCATCGCGCGCGCCCAGCGCGAACTGATCATCCTCGCCCATGAGTTCAACAAGAAGGCGCTCGAATTCGAGCACGGCCGCGGCGGTGCGCCCGCGCCGCCGCTCTCACCGCGCGAGCAGGCTGCCATAACCTTCATCGCCCGGGGGCTGAGCCGCGCCCAGGCGGCGCAGGAAATGGGCATCTCCGAGCACACGCTGCGCGTCTATATCGAGGCCGCCCGGCACAAGCTCGGTGCGCTCAACACCACGCATGCCGTCGCCCGCGCGCTGAGCCGCGATGCGATCGTGCTTTGAGGATCGACAGAAAGTTCGACCTCCGTTCCCTGCCGAAATCGACCGTTAACCTTGTCGTCGCAGCCTTCGGACATTGCTTGAACGGAGGCATCGCCATGTTGCGCTACGTCTATGGTCACGATCTGAAGGCTCATCCGCGGCTTGCCGACAGCATGTTCCGCGATCGCGGAGCGCAATTTGCCGATCGGCTCGGCTGGTCCGTCGCCGTCGATGCGCGCGGGCACGAGCGCGACACCTATGATGCGCTCGATCCGCTCTACGTGATCTGGGAACTGCCCGATGGCACGCATGGCGGCTCGATGCGCTTCCTGCCGACGACCGGCCCGACGATGATCAATGATCATTTCAGCCATCTCTGCGCCGGCGTGCGCATCGAGAGCCCGCTGATCTGGGAATGCACGCGCTTTTGCATCGCGCCGCGGGCGGATCGCCGCGCGGCGGTGGGGCTGGTGCTCGGCGCCGGCGAACTGATGCTCAATTTCTCGATCGAGCACTTTTGCGGGGTCTTCGACCCGCGGATGGAGCGAATCTACAAGCTTTATGGAATCGCCCCCGAGGTCATCGGCCAGAGCGGCACCGGGCCGCAGCGCATCGCGGTCGGGCTTTGGGAGATGTGCCACGCAGCCCATGAGGACATGCTGCGCCGGCTCGGCATCACGCGCGCGGTTTCGCGCGACTGGTTCGAGCGTTCAATGCACGCTCCCGTGCCAATGCGCGAAAGCGCCTGAGCGGGGCATGCGGCTGGCGCTGCTGGCAGCGCGGCGCTAGGGTCGCACGATGACCCTCCCCGCGCCCGAATTCTCCAACGATCAGCAAGCCGCCTTCGACCGCGTCGGCGCGATCCTCGACCGCGCCGGCGTCGATATCGGCGCCGGGGAACTGACCGCGCGGGCCGACGGGCCCACGCGGGTGCTCGCGATCCTCGGCAAGGCGGGCTCGGGCAAGACTATGTTGCTCGCGGCGCTCACTGAGGCGCTCACCGCCGCGGGCGTCGAGACCGTCTCGGCCGACTACGAGGGTCGGCGCCGCCGCGACCGCCGCAGCCTCGCCGTGCTCGCCCCGACCAACAAGGCCGCGAGCGTGCTGCGGACCCGCGGCGTGCCCGCCACGACGATCCACCGCATCCTCTACACCCCGGTCTACGACCCCGAGTACGAGAAGATCGCGGAATGGCTCGCCGGCAACGGGCCGCGCCCGGCGATCGAGGGGCTCTCGGACACCGCGCTCGAGCGGGCGCGGGCCTTCTACGAATCGGTGCGCTCGATCCCCGGCGCGCTCGCTGCGGCGGGGCTGCGCGGGTCGGACTTCATCAAGGGCTGGTCGCGGCGCGACTCGCCCCTCGATATCGGGCTGGTGGACGAGGCTTCGATGCTCGATGCGCGCCAGTTCGAGGACCTGCAGGAGATCTTTCCGACCCTCGTTCTGTTTGGCGACCCGGCGCAGCTCGCGCCGGTGGGGCAGTCGGGGACGATGGTCTTCGACGGAATGGCGTCCGAATCGCGCGTCAAGCTGAGCCGTATCCACCGCCAGGCACGCGGCAATCCGATCCTGGATCTCGCCCACGCGCTCGGCGACCCACAACTCGGTTTCGAGGAGTTCGAGCGCCGCGTCGAGGCTGCGGCGGCGGCGGATGATCGCGTCGTGATCGCGCCGCGCGTCGATGCCGATCTGATGGCGCGCTCGCCGGTGCTGGTCTGGCGCAACGCGACGCGCATGCGTCTCATTCAGGCCTTTCGCGCCGCGCATCAGGCGCCCGAAGACGATCTGCTGCCCGGCGAACCGCTGATCTGCGACGGGCTGGAGCTGCCGCTCAAGCATCGCAAGCGCCGTATCGATCTCGAGGCGCGCGGGCTCATCAAGGGGGCGCAGGCGATCTATCTGGGGCCCGGGCGGGGGCCGGGCTTCGCGCGGCTGCACGTCATCGGCGCGGAAGCGCCACAGCTTTCCGTGGCCTCGATCATCAAGATCGAGCACCCCGATGCCGAGGAGCCCCTGATCCCGTCGGCGGCGCGGATGGGCGCGGCCTTCCTGCATGGCGCGGCGGTCACGATCCACAAGGCGCAGGGCTCGCAATGGCCCGATGTGCAGGTCTTCGCCCCCGATCTCTTCGCCGCGGCGCGCTCGGGCCGCGTCGAGGCGGGGGTGCCGCTGTGGAAACGGCTGGCTTATGTCGCCATCACACGTGCCGAGCACCGGCTTCATTGGGTGGTGCGCAACCGGCTCGCCCGGCCGCGCGCGGCGCTGGGCACGGCGGATCTGACCGCCCCGGCCGCGCCGCTCGAGCTCGAATCGGAGTGATCAATCGAAGGCCGCGCATGGATCGTCGCGATCGGGCGCCTCGGAGACGATCCAGCGATCATACGGCGGCATATCCTCCGGAGCCGATTCGAGCTGGCCGATGCTGAGCACGGTCAACTCGGGCGCAGCGCGGGCGAGCTTGGCGGGTACGCCCCAGTCGGTGCGCGCGTGGCCGTTGCCCGTTATCACCACGACGGGTCCGCCCTCTGCCGCCGCCGCGATCGCGGCTTGCGCAAGCACTGCGTCGCGCAACCGCTGCGCCTCCACCATACCGGGCAGCAGATCCTCGGGCAGGGCATCGCAATGCACGCGCGCCTGCAGCGATTCGCGTTCCGTCTGCGCGGTGTCGCCGAGTGGAGCGTCGAGCCCGAGCCGCCGCGCCATCGCGGCATCGAAATGCGTCTCGAAAATCGCCCGGGCGCCCGCGCTCACGGCATCTCGCACCGTTGCCGCCTCCAGCCCGCCGCCAACGATCGCCGCGTCCGGCGCGGCGGTGAAGATCGGGTAATACATCGCGAAGTCGGGCCAGCCGCGCGACTCCCATTCGAGCGCCGAGGCGAGCGCATCGGGATCATCGCGATCGGCTTTCGCCGCTGCCGCGGCATGATCCGGGGTGAGCATCTCGAACACGATCGCGGCGGGTGAGAGCGCGCGCACCGCGCGTGCCTGATTGGCGTGATGCCACGGGTTGTCGTGCAGCTCCCCCAGGATCACGATATCGGCCCCGGGCAGATCATTGAGCGCTTCGGGCGGCATCTGCGACGCCGAAGCCGCCGCCGCGGCGAACGCCCCCGCCGCGCCAATGGTCAGGACCCCCCTCATCCGAGGAAGTGATGCACCTCGCGAGACTGCGCTTCGAGGCTCTTGCGCATCTTCGCGAAGGCCGCTGCCTCGAGCTGGCGCACGCGCTCCTTCGACAGCCCCAGCTCGCCACCGAGGCTTTCGAGGGTGCGGCCCTCGGGACGCAGCTTGCGTTCCGTGACGATGAAGCGCTCGCGTTCGTTGAGCCCCTGCATGGCGCTGCCGAGCCACTCGCGCAGCTGCTCGGTGTCGTGGCTGTGTTCGACGATCTCGGCCGCCTGGCTGCCGCCATCCTCGAGCGCGTCGATCCATTCGCGCCCGTCCTCATCGGCCGACTGCGTCGCGTTCAGCGAGTAATCCGAGCCCGAAAGCCGCCCGCTCATCATCTCCACATCCGCGACCGAGACGCCGACCTCGGTCGCGATCATCTCGCGCAGCTGGTGGCTGTCGAGTTCCTCGCCGCGCGCCATCGCCTCGCGCTCGATCTGCGCCTGAACGCGGCGCATGTTGAAGAACAGCGATTTCTGGCTCGAGGTCGAGCCGGTGCGCACCATCGACCAGTTGCGCATCACGTAATCCTGGATCGAGGCCTTGATCCACCAGACCGCATAGGTCGAGAAGCGCACGCCGCGATCGGGATCGAACTTGTCGGCCGCCTTCATCAGGCCGAGCCCTGCCTCCTGGATCAGATCGTTCATCGGCGCGCCGTAGCGGCGAAATTTCGACGCCATCGAGATCGCGAGCCGCATATAGGCGGTGATCAGCCGGTGCAGCGCCTCCTCGTCGCGCTCGTCGCGCCACGCATAGGCGAGCCGCAGCTCGGTCTCCGCGTCCAGAAGCTCGGCTCTCATGGCGGTGCGTGAAAAGCGCTGGTCGCTGTCTCCGTCGTAAGCCATCATGTCGCTCCCTTCGGGCGGGGTGGTCCCCTTGATCCTCTTGTGCCTCGTGTTACGCCCCGATCGCCGGACCGGATCAAAACAAGTGGGTGGAGCATGCTGGAGCCGCTGACGCTGGTGCTCGGAGGGGCGCGTTCGGGCAAGTCCGCCCTTGCCGAGGCGCTGGTGCGCGCGGCCGCCGCGCGGCCGGTCTACATCGCCACGGCCGAGGCCCGTGACGACGAGATGCGCGCGCGCATCGCCGCTCACCGAGCCGCGCGCGGGCCGCAATGGCGCAGTATCGAGGCGCCGCATGACCCGGCGGCGGCGCTCGCTGCGGCGCAGCCCGGCGAGGCGGTGCTGCTCGATTGCGCAACCCTCTGGCTGTCGAACCGGATGCTCGCCGATGCGGATCTCGGCGCCGAGGTCGCGCGGCTCCTGCAGGCGCTCGAGGCCTGCGCGGCCCCGGTCGTGGTGGTATCCAACGAGGTCGGCTGCTCGGTCGTGCCGGAGAACGCGCTCGCGCGGCGCTTTCGCGACGAACAGGGGCGGCTGAACCAGGCGCTGGCGGCGCGCGCCGGTTGCGCGGTGCTGATGGCGGCGGGGCTGCCGCTGCGGCTCAAGGGGCGCTTGCCGGAGGCGGTCGGGTGAGCCGCCTGTGGTGGGTGCGCCATGGCCCGACCCATGCGCGCGGCATGGTTGGGTGGTCGGATCTCGCGGCGGATCTGTCCGACGCGGCGGCGCTGGCGCGGCTGCACGCGCGGCTTCCGGCGGGGGCGGTCGTCGTCTCCTCCGACCTGCGCCGCAGCCGCGACACCGCCGCCGCGCTCGGCCGCGGCATCGACGCGGTGCTGCCCGCGCTGCGCGAGATGCATTTCGGCGCCTGGGAGGGGCGGCGCCATGACGAGATCAGCGCCGAGGCTCCGGACCTTGCGCGGGCCTTCTGGACCGAGCCGGGTGATGTGCGCCCGCCCGGGGGCGAGAGCTGGAACGATCTGCGCGCCCGCGTCGGTTCGGCGGTGGAGGGTCTCGTCGCGGCTTATCCGGGCCGCGACATCGTTGCGGTGGCGCATTTCGGGGTCATCCTGACCCAGGTGCAGCGCGCGCGCGCGATCTCGGCGCATGCCGCGCTGGCGCAGCATATCGCGCCGCTGTCGCTCACGCGGCTGGAGCGGATGGGGCCGGGGCCGTCGGGTTGGCGGCTGCTCGGGGTCAATGAAGGCGGGTTGCCTTGAGGTTTCGGCAACCATAACGTGCACGCTGGCAGCTGCGGAGAGCGAGATGGGGGCAACCGCCCATACCGTCGCCTTCGAAGGGGTGGAGGCGCGGCCGGTCGAGGTGCAATGCGCCGTCGCGCCGGGGCTGCCGGCCTTTCATATCGTCGGGCTGCCCGACAAGGCCGTCTCCGAAGCCCGCGAGCGGGTGCGCAGTGCGCTCACCGCGATGTCCATCGCCCTGCCCTCGAAGCGCATCACAGTCAATCTCTCGCCTGCGGATCTGCCGAAGGAGGGCTCGCATTTCGATCTGCCGATCGCGCTCGCGCTCCTGGCCGCGATCGAGGTGCTGCCGCGCGAGGAGGTGGCGCGCAGCCTGGCACTCGGGGAGTTGTCGCTCGACGGACGGATCGCCCCGGTGCTCGGGGCGCTTCCGGCGGCGGTGACGGCGGCCGAGGAGGGGCGCACCCTGCTGTGCCCGCGGGCCAGCGGCGCAGAGGCCGCCTGGGTCGGGGCGGCGGAGGTGCTCGCGGCGGAAAGTCTGGCAGAGGTCGTGCGTCATTACACGGGCGAGGCCCCGATCCCGGCAGCCGCGCCCGGCGAGGTGACCGCGGCCGCTGCGGGCCGCGATCTCGCCGATGTGAAGGGACAGGAGCGCGCGAGACGCGCGCTCGAGATCGCGGCGGCAGGGCGGCATCATCTGCTCATGGTGGGGGCGCCGGGCTCGGGCAAGTCGATGCTTGCGGCGCGGCTGCCGGGGCTGCTGCCGGAACTCTCCGCGCAGGAGGCGCTCGAGACCTCGATGATCCACTCGCTCGCCGGGCTGATCTCGGAGGGCGGCATCAGCCGCGCGCGCCCGTTTCGCGAACCGCACCATACTGCCTCGGTGGCCGCGATCGTGGGCGGCGGCAAGGGCGCGAAACCCGGCGAGATCTCGCTTGCGCATAACGGGGTTCTGTTCATGGACGAGTTCCCGGAGTTTCCGCGTACCGTTCTCGAGACGCTGCGCCAGCCCATCGAGACCGGCGAGGTCGTCGTCGCGCGAGCCAATGCCCATACGCGCTACCCCTGCCGTTTCATGCTCGTGGCCGCGGCCAATCCGTGCAAGTGCGGCTACCTGTCCGACCCTGCGCGGGCCTGCGCGCGGGTGCCGCAATGCGGTGCGGACTATCTCGGGCGCATCTCGGGGCCTGTGATGGACCGCTTCGATCTGCGCGTCGAGGTGCCGCCCGTGGCCTGGAGCGATCTCGACCTGCCCGCAACGGGCGAACCCTCCGCGATCGTGGCCGAGCGCGTCGCCGCGGCGCGCGGGCGGCAGGCGGCACGGTTTGCGGCGCATGACGGCGTGCGGCTCAACGCGGATGCCGAGGGTGCGGTGCTCGAAGAGATCGCGGCACCCGATCCCGACGGCAAGGGACTGATCGCGCGCGCGGCGGAGCGGTTCGGGCTGTCGGCGCGCGGCTATCACCGGGTGCTGCGCGTGGCGCGCACGATCGCCGATCTCGACGGCAGCGATGCGGTGTGCCAGCC
>SLQD01000245.1 GCA_007131685.1 Paracoccaceae bacterium
GACATGGCGAAGGCGCGCCCGCTCGATTTCCTCGCCTACAAGTTCGACATCGTGCTGCGCGGCCGCCGCCAGACCATGTTCGAGAACAAGCCGGAGGGCATGTGATGGTCCAGAAGCTCGAAACACTGCAGGAAACCCCGTCCCAGACCGCCGGGCCCTATGTCCATATCGGCTGCATCCCGTCCTTCGCGGGCGTGGACGGCATCTATCCCGAGGATCTCGGCAAGCGCGCCATCGAGGAGGGCGCGACCGGCGCGATCGTCACCGTCACCGGCTCGGTCCATGACGGCACCGGCTGGGCGCTGCGCGACGCGATGATCGAGAGCTGGCAGCCCGACGCGGCCGGGATATTCCCCGGCCAGCCGGGCGCCGATCCCAAGGTGAACGGCTTTTGCCGCTTCGCCGCCGATGGCCAGACCGGCGAGTTCACCCTGCGCACCGTCAAACCCGGCGCCGTGCCCGCCCGCGGCGGCGGGATGCAGGCGCCGCACATTTCGCTGTGGATCACCGCGCGCGGCATCAATACCGGCCTGCAGACCCGGATCTATTTCGACGACGAAGACAACGCCGGCGACCCGATCCTGTCGCGCATCGAGCAGGAACACCGCCGCGCCACGCTGATCGCGAGGTGCACCGGCGATGGCGCCTACCGCTTCGATATCGTCCTGCAAGGCGACGGCGAGACGGTGTTCCTCGATCTGTGAGCCCACGGCCCGGCGCCCGCGCCGCGCCTCTCGCCCCCCAGCCGCGAACGCGATATGCTGGCCCGACCCAGACCCCGGAGACGACATGCCCAATCCCTGCATCCTGTGCGTGGCCATCACCGGCTCGCTGCCCACCAAGGCCAACAACCCCGCCGTGCCCATCACCGTGGCCGAGCAGATCGAAAGCACGCATGAAGCCTTCGAGGCCGGCGCCAGCATCGTCCACGCCCATGTGCGCAACGACGACGAGACGCCGAGCTCGGACCCCGAGAAATTCGCCCGTCTCAAGGAAGGGGTCGAGAAACACTGCCCCGGCATGATCATCCAGTTCTCCACCGGCGGGCGCTCGGGCGCGGGGCAGGTGCGCGGCGGGATGCTGCCGCTGGGGCCCGACATGGCGTCGCTCTCGGTGGGCTCGAACAACTTTCCCACCCGCGTCTACGAGAACCCGCCCGATCTCGTGGACTGGCTCGCCGCCGAGATGCTGGAATACGGCGTCAAGCCGGAGATCGAGGCCTTCGATCTGTCCCATATCTTCCAGGCCGCGAAGATGGCCGGGGACGGCCGGCTCAAATCGCCGATCTACGTGCAGTTCGTGATGGGTGTGAAGAACGCGATGCCCGCCGACAAGCGCGTCTTCGACTTCTACATCGAGACCCTCGCGCGCCTCGCCCCTGGCGCGCCCTGGTGCGGTGCCGGGATCGGGGCCAATCAGGCCCTTCTGAATGAATGGTCGATCGCGGCCGGCGGCCACACCCGCGCCGGGCTCGAGGACAATGTCCGCCTCGACCGCGACACCCTCGCGCCGTCGAATGCCGCGCTCATCCGCCGGGCCGCCGAACTGTGCGCGAAACACGACCGCCCCGTCGCCACCCCAGCGCAGGCACGCGAGATCCTCGGCCTGCGGGCGGCCTGATGCCGGCAACCCCGCTCGACAGCGCGATCTACCGCGATCTGCTCGGCGATGGCGAGATCGCGGGCCTGTTCACGGACAATGCCGAGTTGCGCGCGATGCTGCTCGTGGAGGGCGCGCTCGCCGAAGCCCAGGCCGCGCAGGGCCTGATCCCCGCCGAGTCGGCCGAAGTGATCGCCCGCGCCGCCCGCGAAGTCCAGCTCGACCCGGCCGCGCTCGCCGCCGCCACCGGACGCAACGCCGTCCCGGTGCCCGCGCTCGTGGCGGCCTTTCGCGATGCGCTGGCCGCCCCCGAGCACGCGCAATACATCCACTGGGGCGCGACGAGCCAGGACATCATGGATACCGGCCTCGCGCTTCGACTGCGCCGGGTGCTCGAGATCCTGGAGGGACGCCGCGCCGCCACGCTGGCCGCCCTCGCCGGCCTCGCCGAGCGTCATGCCGAGCTGCCCATGGCCGCACGGACCTATGGCCAGGCCGCCACGCCCACGAGCTTCGGCGCCGTGGTGGCCGGCTGGGGGCGCCCGCTGATCGCGCTGCGGGAGCGGGGCGATGCCCTGCGCCCGCGCCTGCTTCAGGTCAGTCTGGGCGGCGCGGCGGGCACGCTCGCGGCGATGGGCCCCGAAGGCCCCGCCGTGCGCGGCGCTCTGGCCGCGACGCTCGGGCTCGCCGATCCGGGCGCCAGCTGGCACAGCGAACGCGCCGGCATCGCGGAGCTGTCCGGCTGGCTCACCGCCCTGCTCACGACCCTCGGGCGCATGGGCGAGGATCTCGTCCTGATGACGCAATCAGGCATCGGCGAGGTGCGTCTCGCCGAAGGCGGCGGCTCATCGACGATGCCGCAGAAAGCCAACCCTGTGGAGCCATCGCTGCTGGTGGCCCTGGCGCGCCAGGCCGTCGGCCTCGACGCCAATCTTCAGGGCGCCGCCCTGCACCGCCAGCAGCGCGATGCGACCGCCTGGATCGTGGAATGGCTCAGCCTGCCGCAGCTGTGCCAGATCGCGGGGCGCGCGCTCACAGTGGCCGAGGGGCTCGCCGGCGGCATCACCCCGCAGACCGAACGCATGATCGCCGGCCTCGATGACGGTCTCGGACTGATCCACGCCGAGGCGCTGACCTTCGCGCTCGCGCGCGAGATGCCCCGCCCGGAGGCGCAGGCGGCGGTCACCGCGCTGTGCCGCGAAGCACAGGAAACCGGCACGCCGCTCGCGAAACTCGCCGCCGCCCGCTGGCCCGGCCATGACTGGGAGGCCCTGCTCACCCCGAGGGCCCGGCTCGGCACCGCCGCGCAGGACGCACGCGGTTTTGCAAGCGCTGCCCGCGCCTGACCTTCGCACACGGCACCGCCA
>SLQD01000030.1 GCA_007131685.1 Paracoccaceae bacterium
CGGCTCGCGCGGCTGCCGCGCGCCGACTGGGGCAAGGCCGTGGCCCATGCCGGCTTCGGGATCACGCTGTTCGCGATCGCCGGGCTCGTGGGCTGGACGCGCGAGGACATCCGCGTCGTGCAGGAGGGCGAGACCTTCCAGTATGCCGGCTATGACATCACGCTCGAGGATGTCCGCCGCGTCGAGGGGCCGAATTACGTCTCGACGATGGGCTTCATGGAAGTCGAGCGCAACGGCCGCCATATCGCGAGTCTGAACCCGGAGCGGCGCATCTACCCCGTCGCGGGCATGCCCACCACCGAGGCGGGCATCGATCGCGGCTTCTGGCACGATATCTACCTCGTGCTCGGCGATCCGCAGGATGCTGGCGGCTGGGCGGTGCGCAGCCATATCAAGCCCTTCGCCAACTGGCTCTGGGCGGGTGGCATCATCATGGCGCTCGGCGGGGCGCTGAGCCTGTCCGACCGGCGCTACAGGATCGCGGCGAGCGGTGCGCGCCGGCGCGACACCGCGCCGCGGCCCCAGCCTGCGGAGTGATACGATGCGTGCCCTTCTCCTGATCGCGTTGCTCGCCCTTCCGCTTGCCATCCCGGCGCCGGCGATGGCGGCGATCAGCCCCTCGGAAATGTTCGACGATCCCGACAAGGAAGCCCGCGCCCGCGCGCATTTCAAAAATCTGCGCTGTGTGGTCTGCCGCAACGAGTCGATCGACGAGTCGAACGCCGATCTGGCCACCGACATGCGCCTTCTGGTGCGCGAGCGCATCGAGGCGGGCGACAGCGACAGCGAGATCGAGGCCTACATGGTCGAGCGCTACGGCGAATACGTGCTGCTCACCCCGACAATGCAGGGCGCCAATCTCATTCTCTGGATCGCTGCCCCGGCGATGTTCATCACCGGCCTGGGCGGCGCCGCGATCTATCTGCGCCGGCGCCGCGATGCCGCCGAGACGGCGGAGCGGCTGACCGCCGAGGAAGAGGCGCGGCTGCGCGATCTGATGCGCGATTGACGCCGCGGCGCGGTTGCCGTGCCGCGCGGCCCGGTTATGCTGCCGGCCGGTCCGCAGGAGACGCGCGATGCAATACCAGACGCTGACATGCAGCGAAGAGGCCGGCATCGGGGTGATCACGCTCGACCGGCCCGAGGTGATGAATGCCCTCGACACGCCGATGCGTGCCGAGCTGCGCGATGCGCTCGGGCATATCGGTGCGCGCAATCGCGTCATCGTGCTCACCGGGGCGGGGCGGGCCTTCTGCTCGGGGCAGGATCTCGGCGACGCCGCCGACGCGACCGAGCTCGGCCTCGAACGGGTGCTGCGCGAGGAATACGAGCCGCTTCTGCGTGCCATCTATGACTGCCCGGTGCCCGTGATCGCGGCTGTGAACGGCGCGGCGGCGGGGGCGGGGGCCAATCTCGCGCTGGCGGCCGATGTGGTGATTGCGGCCGAAAGCGCGAGTTTCGTGCAGGCCTTCGCCCGGATCGGGCTGATGCCGGATGCCGGGGGCAGCTACTGGCTGCCGCGCCAGGTCGGGTTGCCGCGTGCGATGGGCGCGGCGCTGTTTGCCGAACGCGTCAGCGCGCGCGAGGCCGCGGAATGGGGCATGATCTGGGAGATGGTCTCGGATGAGGGCTTCGCGGCGCATTGGCGGGCCCGCGCCGCGCAGCTCGCCGCCGGGCCCACGGCTGCCTATCGCCGCATCCGCACCGCGCTGCGCGCGAGCCTCCACAACAGCCTGTCCGAGCAGCTCGAACTCGAGGCCCGGCTGCAGGGCGAATGCGGCGAGACGCGGGACTTTCGCGAGGGTGTCGCCGCCTTCATCGACAAGCGCCCCCCGCAATTCGAGGGGCGCTGACGGCGATCAACGGTTCTCGACCTCGACATAGTCGCGCCGGGTCACGCCGGTATAGAGCTGGCGCGGCCGACCGATCTTCTGCTCGGGATCGCCGAGCATCTCCTTCCACTGGGTGATCCAGCCGACGGTGCGCGAGAGCGCGAAGATCGGCGTGAACATCCCCTCGGGAAAGCCCATCGCATCGAGGATGATGCCTGAATAGAAATCGACATTCGGGTAGAGCTTCTTCTCGACGAAATACTCGTCCTCGAGCGCGATGCGCTCGAGCTCCTTGGCGACCTTGAGGGTCTCGTTGTTCTCGATCCCCATCAGGGCGAGCACCTCGTCGGCGCTCTCCTTCATGACCTTCGCGCGCGGGTCGAAATTCTTGTAGACGCGGTGGCCGAATCCCATCAGGCGGAACGGGTCGTCCTTGTCCTTGGCGCGCTTGATGTATTCGGGGATCTGGTCGACCGTGCCGATTTCGCGCAGCATCTGCAGACAGGCCTGGTTCGCGCCGCCATGCGCGGGACCCCAGAGGCAGGCGATGCCCGCCGCGATGCAGGCGAACGGGTTGGCGCCCGAGGACGAGGCGAGCCGCACCGTCGATGTGGAGGCATTCTGCTCGTGATCGGCGTGCAGGGTCAGGATCCGGTCCATCGCCCGCGCCAGGATCGGGTCGACCTCGTAATCCGCCGCCGGCACCGCAAAGCACATGCGCAGGAAATTCGACGAATAGTCGAGATCGTTGCGCGGATAGATGAAGGGTTGACCGACCGAATACTTGTAGGCCCAGGCCGCGATGGTGGGCATCTTGGCGATCATGCGGATCGCGGCCACCTCGCGCTGCCACGGGTCGTTGATGTCGGTGGAGTCGTGATAGAAGGCCGACATTGCGCCGACAACGCCGACCATGATCGCCATCGGCGGCGCATCGCGCCGGAACCCGCGAAAGAAGTTCTGCATCTGCTCGTGCAGCATGGTGTGGTTGGTCACCCTGCTCTCGAAATCCTCGAGCTCGGCCGCGGTGGGCAGTTCACCATAGAGCAGAAGGCTGGCCACCTCGAGGAAATGCGACTTCGTGGCGAGCTGCTCGATCGGGTAGCCGCGATAGAGCAGCTCGCCCTTGTCACCGTCGATATAGGTGATCGTCGAGGAGCAGGCCGCCGTCGAGGTAAAGCCCGGATCGAAGGTAAAGACGTTTCCGTCAGCATAGAGCTTGCGGATGTCGATAACGTCGGGCCCGAGGCTCGGCGACCGCATCGGCAGCTCCAGGGTGGTATCGCCGAAGCTCAGCGTGGCGGTCTTGTGGTCGTCGTTCGTGGCCATCCTGCACCCTTTCAACTTCGCCGGTTCGCCGGCCCTCATGTGCCAAACGCGCAGCCGGAACCACTCACGGCGGTGCCCCGGTCGCGGCATCGGTGATCCGGGCAACGCTTTCGTCGCGCCCGAGTACCATCATCATGTCGAAGACGCTCGGCCCCGAAGCCCTCCCGGCGAGTGCCGCGCGCAAGGGCTGCGCAAGCTTGCCGAGGCCGAGATCATGTGCCGCCGCCACCTGTCCCACGGTGTCTTCGAGACTATCCCGCTGCCACCTAGCATTTTGCAGCTGCGGCGTCAATTCTGCCAGTATACTGCGGGGTACTGATGCGAGTGCCTTCGCCGCCCTCTCATCCGGCGCGAGCGGGCGCTCGGCGAGCACGAAATGCCCCTGCTCGAGAAGCTGGCCGAAGCCGCGCGCGCGCTCCTTGAGGAACGGCATCGCGCGGCGCAGCCCGTCACGCTGCGCATCCGAGAGCTGCGGCGCGCCGGTTGCCGCGAGCCAGTCCTCGAGTTCGGCGAGCAGCACGGCGTCGTCGGCTGCCGCGATGTGCTTGCCGGCGAGATTGTCGAGCTTCTTGAAATCGAGTCGTGCCGGCGCGCGGTTGATTGCGCCGAGGTCGAACCACTCGAGCGCCTCGGCATCGGTGAAATACTCCGCGTCGCCGTGGCTCCAGCCGAGCCGCGCGAGATAGTTGCGGATCGCCGCCGCGGGGTAGCCCATGGCGCGGTATTCCTCCACGCCGAGCGCGCCGTGGCGCTTGGAAAGCTTCTTGCCGTCGGGGCCGTGAATGAGCGGGATATGCGCGAATTGCGGAACAGCCCAGCCCATTGCCTCATAGACCAGTTGCTGGCGCGCCGCATTGTTCAGATGGTCGTCGCCGCGGATCACATGCGTGACACCCATGTCGTGATCGTCGACGACCACGGCGAGCATGTAGGTTGGCGTTCCGTCGCCGCGCAGCAGCACCATGTCGTCGAGCTGATCGTTGCGAAACGTCACCGCCCCCTGAACGGTATCCGTGATGTGCGTTTGCCCCTCGCGCGGCGCCCTGATGCGGATCGCGAAGGGGGCGTCGGGATGGGTTGCCCGGTCCGCGTCGCGCCACGGGCTTTGAAACAGGGTCGAGCGTCCGGCCGCGCGCGCCTCTTCTCGAAACGCCGCGATCTCGTCGCTGCTGGCAAAGCACTTGTAGGCCTGCCCGGCGGTCAGAAGCGCCTCCGCCACCTCGCGGTGCCGATCCGCCCGCGCGGCCTGGCTGACGGCGTCGCCGTCCCAGTCGAGCCCCAGCCAGCGCAGCCCGTCGAAGATCGCCTGCGTGGCCGCCTCGGTGGAGCGCTCGCGGTCCGTATCCTCGATCCGCAGCAGGAACCTGCCACCCCGCCCGCGCGCGTAAAGCCAGTTGAACAGGGCCGTGCGTGCGCCGCCGATGTGCAGGTAGCCGGTGGGCGAGGGGGCAAATCGGGTCACCACCCCGGTCTGCGCGAGAGCGTCGGACATGCAGCGTTAACCTTTCGGTAACCATGGCGGCGATAGCGTCGTCGCGCGGTTCTTAGGCAATGCGTGGGGGCGAGACAAGGGTGCGCGGGCTGGGCCATCCGCTGGCGGCGCTCGCGTCCATGCGCGGGCATCTCTTTCCGATGGCCCCGGTCGCGCTCGCGATCGGGATAGGCCTCTATTTCGCCCTGCCCGACGAGCCGGGCGCAGGCGCACTCGCGGCGCTCGCCGTGACGGCACTGGCGGGCGCGGCGCTGTGGTGGTTCGGCCCGGAGGACGCCCAGCCGGTCTTCGCGGGGATCGCGCTCGTCTGCCTGGGGGTGCTGCTCGCCGCCTGGCGCAGCCATGCGGTCGCCGAGCCGGTCCTTGGCTGGCGCTATTACGGCGCCATCGAGGGGCGCATCGTCGAGATCGACCGCTCCTCGAGCGATCGCGTGCGGCTCACCCTCGACGAAATCGTGCTCGAACGCCTCGCGCCCGAGCGCCGCCCGGCAAGGGTGCGTGTCTCGCTTCACGGCGATCAGGGGTTCGTCGATCCCGTCCCGGGCAAGCGCGTGATCCTCACCGGTCATCTCTCGGCGCCGGGCCCGCCTTCGGAGCCGGGCGGCTTCGATTTTCGCCGCATGGCGTGGTTTCAGGGGCTCGGCGCGGTGGGTTACACGCGCGCACCGGTGCTTGCGCTCGCCCCGGTTGGCACCGGGGACGGGCTCGGGGTCACCCGGATGCGCCACGCGATCTCCGAGGCGGTGCGCGCGCGCATGCCCGGCCAGCCGGGTGCCTTCGCCGCCGCAATCCTCACCGGCGATCGCTCCGGCATCGAAAGCACCACGACGGAGGACCTCCGCGCGGCCAATCTCTCGCATCTGCTGGCGATCTCTGGCCTGCATATGGGCCTGCTAACCGGCTTCGTCTTCGCCGCCCTGCGCTACGGCCTCGCGCTGGTCCCGCCGCTGGCGCTGCGGGTGAACATCAAGAAGCTCGCCGCCCTCCTCGCGCTCGCGGCGGCGGGCTTCTATCTCGCCCTGTCGGGCGGCAATGTCGCCACCCAGCGCGCCTTCGTGATGGTGTCGGTGATCCTTGTCGCGGTGCTGCTCGACCGGCGCGCGATCTCGCTGCGCTCGGTCGCCATCGCGGCGCTGATCATACTCGCGGCGCGCCCCGAGGAACTCGTCTCGGCGGGATTCCAGATGTCCTTTGCGGCGACCACGGCGCTGGTGGCGGTGTTCGGCTGGCTGCGCACGCGCCCGCATGACCGCTGGCGCGCGCCGCGCTGGCTGGCGCCGATCCTCGGCGTCGCCATCTGTTCGATCGTCGCCGGGCTGGCGACCGGCCCGGTCGCGGCGGCGGCGTTCAACCGGATCGCCGGCTACGGCCTCGTCGCGAATCTGCTCAGCGTGCCGCTCATGGGCTCGGTGGTGATGCCCGCGGCGGTGTTCGCGGGGCTTCTCGCGCCGCTGGGGCTGTCATGGCTGCCGCTTGCCGTGATGGAACTCGGCACGCGCTGGATCCTCGGAGTCGCGCACTGGGTCGCCGGGCTGGAGGGCGCGCTGCGCGGCGTCGTCGAGCCGCCGGGCTGGGTGTTGCCGGTGCTCGCGCTCGGGGTGCTCGGAATCATCCTGTGGCGAAGTCCGGCGCGCTGGGCCGGCGTCCCGGTGATGGCGCTCGCGCTCGCCGGCTGGTCGCAGGCCGAGCGTCCGGCGCTTCTCGTCTCGGAGCCCGGCACGCTGATCGGGTTGATGACCCCGCAGGGGCGGGTTCTGTCGAAACCGACGGGCGAGGGTTTCGCGGCATCGGTCTGGCTCGAGCATGACGGCGATCTTGCGGATCAGGCGCGCGCGCATGCGCGCGCGGGCCTCGGCGGGCGCGAGGGCGCCCTGCGCTTCGATCTCGCCGGGCGGGAGATCGTCCACATCACCGGGCGCGGCGCGCGTGCACGCCTCGACGACCACTGCGCGCCCGGCGCGCTCGTGATCCTCGGCAACGAACTCGACGCCGCCGCCGCGGCCCCCGCACCGCCCCGCACCGGGACCATCCCGCTCGTGGCGCTCACCCGGCTGCACCGCGCCGCGGGCACCCGGGCGGTCTGCGCCGTGATCGATCGCAGCGTGCTGGCGCAGACCGGGGTTCTCGCGATCCATGTGCGCGGCGGCGACCTCGTCGCAGAGCCGACGCGCAGGCCGCAGGGCGGCCGGCCCTGGACGGCTCAGTAGGAACGGATCAGCCCGACGAGGCGGCCCTGCACATCCACCTGGTCGTCGCGCAGCAGCCGGGTTTCGTAGTCGGGATTGGCCGCTTCGAGCGCGATCATCTTGCCGCGGGTGCGAAAGCGCTTGAGCGTCGCTTCCTGCCCCTCGACGAGGGCGACGACTATATCGCCGTTGTCGGCCGTCTTCTGTTCGCGGATCACCACGATGTCGCCGTCATTGATCCCCGCCTCGATCATCGAGTCGCCCTTGACCTCAAGCGCGTAGTGTTGTGCGCGCCCTGACAGCATCTGCCCGGGCACGCTCACATGGCTGGCGACCTCGCTGATCGCCTCGATGGGCGTGCCGGCCGCGATCCGGCCCATCACCGGAAGCTCCTGAGAATCGCCGCCCGCGGCGGGCGCGGGTTCGGGCGCGGCAGGGGCCGGGCCGGTATCCGTGCCGCCGACCACGCGGGGCTGGAAGCCGTCCCCCTGCAGTGATTCGGGCAGCTTGATGATCTCGATCGCCCGGGCGCGATGGGCGAGCCGGCGGATGAATCCGCGCTCTTCGAGCGCCGTGATGAGCCGGTGAATCCCCGATTTCGACTTCAGGTTGAGTGCTTCCTTCATCTCGTCGAAGGAGGGCGGCACACCGTCGCGCTGGACCCGGCGATGGATGAAATCGAGAAGATCGATCTGCTTGCGTGTAAGCATCGGTGGCCTCCGTGGCGCGGCGCGGGATGGCAGTGGATGTTCTACAACTGTTCGCGCCATGCGTCAAGTCCGCGCGTCACACCCGCAGATCGAGATACGCCGCCGCCGCTCCCGCCGCCCGCGCCGGGTCCCCCGGGGGGCGCAGCAGGAGCGCGTCGGCCTCGGTCAACACGCTGATCAGGGCGCTGTCCTGGCGCGTGAAGGGGGTGATGCGGACCGGGTCGTCGCCGCGGTCAAGCCGGGCGCGCATGTAATGCGCCCGCGGGCCGTTCTCCGGCACATCGACCGCGAGCACCCCGCGGCGAAGCGGCGGGGCCGTGTCGGTCCGCCCCAGCATCGCGCGCAGCGCCGGCACCATGAAGAGATGCCCGCAAACGATCGCCGAGACGGGATTGCCGGGAAGTCCGAGCATCATCGCCGTCCCGAGCCGGCCCGACATCAGCGGCTTGCCCGGCCGCATCGCGACCTTGTAGAAGGCGCGCTCCATCCCGAGCTCGGCGGCGACGGGGCCGACGATGTCGTGATCGCCCGCCGATGCGCCGCCGATCGTGACGACCAGGTCCGCATCGTCGGCGAGGCCGAGCACCGCGCGCAGGCTCTCGGGCGTGTCGCGAGCGATGGGAAGGAGGCGCGCCTGTGCGCCCTCGGCCTCGGCGATCGCCTTGAGCGCAAAGATGTTGGAGGCGGTGATCTGGTCGGCGCCCGGCGTCTCGCCCGGCATCACCAGCTCGTCGCCCGTGGGCACGATCGCGACCACCGGCCGGCGGCGCACCGGCACCCGGGCGACATTCATCGCCGCGAGCAGCGCGAGCAGGCCGGGCGTGAGATACCGGGGCGGCGCGATTTCGGCGCCTGCGGCAAAGTCGCTCCCGGCGGCGCGAACATGCGTGCCGGGGTCGACCTGGTCCAGCGTGATCGTCTCGCCCGTGCGGGTCACGTCTTCCTGGATGACGACGCGGTCGGTGCCCTCGGGCAGCGGCGCCCCGGTGAAGATCCGCACCGCCTCGCCGGGGCCGACCCGCCCCGCGAAACCGTGCCCCGCCCCCGCCTCGCCGATCACGCGCAGGGTCGCGCCCGGGTGTGCCGCGGCGCCGTCGAGTGCGTAGCCGTCCATCGCGGAGGCCGCGAAGGGCGGCTGATCGCGCCCGGCCGCCACGGGGCGGGCGAGCACGCGCCCGGCGGCGTCGGCGAGCGCGACCTCCTCGGTCCCGACCGGTCCAGCCAGCGCCAGCACATGCTCGAGCGCCTCCGCGACGGAGATCACGGCGCCGCCTCGAAGCGGCCGGACTTGCCGCCGTCCTTCATCACGAGGCGCGTCCCTGTGATGACCATGCCCTTCTCGACGGCCTTGAGCATGTCATAAACCGTCAGCGCCGCGACGGAGACGGCGGTGAGCGCCTCCATCTCGACGCCCGTGCGCCCGGTGGTGCGCACCTCGGCCTCGATGCGCACGCCAGGCAGATCGGGATCGGCCCACAGCTCCAGCGCGACCTTGCTCACGGGCAGCGGATGGCACAGCGGCACGAGGTCGGATGTGCGCTTGGCGCCCATGATCCCGGCCAGCCGCGCCACGGCGAGCACGTCGCCCTTCTGCGCGGTGCCTTCGGTGACATGCGCGAGCGTCTCCGGCGCCATGCGCACGGCGCCTTCGGCAATGGCGGTGCGCGCGGTCTCCTCCTTGGCCGAGACATCGACCATCTGCGCAGCTCCCCTGGCATCGAAATGGGTCAGCCCGGCCATCACTTGCCCCCCGCCACGAGCGGCCCGGCCAGCAGCGCGCGCGTCGCCGCGGCCACGTCATCGGCGCGCATCAGGCTTTCGCCCACGAGGAAGCGCCGCACCCCGTGACGCGCCATGTCGGCGAGATCGGCCGGGGTGTGCAGCCCGCTTTCGGCGACGATCACGCGGTCGGCCGGCACGCGCCGCGCGAGCCGGCGCGTGGTCTCGAGCGAGACGTCGAAGGTGTTGAGATCGCGGTTGTTGATGCCGATGAGCGGCGAGTCGAGCAGGGTCGCGCGCTCCAGCTCGGCTTCGTCATGCACCTCGATGAGCGCGTCCATTCCCCAGCGGCGCGCGGCATCCTCGAGCTCGGCGGCCTGCGCGTCCGATACGCTTGCCATGATGATCAGGATGCAGTCCGCCCCGAGCGCGCGCGCCTCGGCGACCTGGTAGGGATCGTAGAGGAAATCCTTGCGCAGCACCGGAAGCGAAACCGCGCCGCGCGCCGCGCCCAGATGCTCCGGCGCGCCCTGAAAGGACGGCGTGTCGGTGAGCACCGACAGGCAGGCCGCGCCCCCGGCCTCATAGGCCCGCGCGAGCGCCGCCGGATCGAAATCCGCGCGGATCAGCCCGCGCGAGGGGCTGGCCTTCTTGATCTCGGCGATCAGGCCGTAGGCGCGAAGCGCCGACGCGCCGAGCGCGCGCGCAAAGCCTCGCGGGGCCGGCGCGGCGCGCGCCTCGGCCTCCACGGCCGACAGCGGGCGGGCGGCCCTGGCCGCGGCGATCTCATCGAGCTTGTAGCTCTTGATCCGGTCGAGAATGGTGCTCATGAGGGGGATGTAACCCGTGACGATCGCCGCGGTAAAGACACCTTCGCGCGACAGGAGGCACCGATGACCGACCCGATCATGACCCGCAGCGACGCCGGCGGCGTCGCGCGGCTCACGCTCAACCGCCCAGCGGCGCTCAATGCGCTGTCGGATGACATGATCGCGGCGCTGCGCGCCGAGCTTGCGCGCCTCGCCGAGGATCGCGAAACGCGCGTGGTGGTTCTCGCCGGGGCGGGCAAGGCGTTCTGTGCCGGGCACGATCTGCGCGAGATGCAGGCCGCGCGCGACGCCGAGGATGGCGGCGCGGCCTATTTCGCGGATCTCTTCGCGCGCTGCTCGGCGCTGATGCAGGGGCTGCAGACGCTGCCGCAGCCGGTCATCGCCGAGGTGCACGGCATCGCCACGGCGGCGGGCTGCCAGCTCGTGGCGAGCTGCGACATGGCGGTGGCCGCCGAGGACACGCGCTTCGGCGTCAATGGCGTCAATATCGGGCTGTCCTGCTCGACGCCGATGGTGGCGCTGACGCGCGCCGTGCCCCGCAAGGCGGCCTTCGAGATGCTTACGACCGGGGCGTTCATCGACGCCGCCCGCGCTGCCGGGATCGGGCTGATCAATCGCGCCGCGGCTCCCGAAGATCTGCGCACCGAGACCGATGCGCTTGCGGCGACACTCGCCGCCAAGCTCGGCCCGGCGCTGCGCATCGGCAAGCGGGCCTTCCATGAACAGGCCGAGATGACCACCGCCGAGGCCTATGCCCACACCGCCGCGGTGATGGCCGAGAACATGATGCTGCGCGACACGGATGAGGGCATCGCGGCATTCCTCGAGAAGCGCAGGCCGGACTGGTCAGGCTGAGCGTCGCGCCGCCAGCGCCACCAGCGCAAGCGCACAGAGAGCGAAGCCGAGCGCAGCGGTGATCAGCAGCGGCGCGCCGCCGAGCCCCAGGAGTGCGGCGCCCAGCACCGGACCCGCCGCCGAGGCGCCCAGGCTCGGCATCGCGAACAGCCCGGCGACGGCGCCGAAGCTCTCCTGCCCGAGCGTCTCCGCCACCATGACCGGGCGCAGGATCGTCAGCATCCCCAGCGCGGCCCCCTGCAGCAGCGCAAAAGCGAAGACGAGCGCCGGTGACAGCCCCGCCGCCAGAAGCGCGAGCGCGGCGAGGGTCATTCCCGCGATGGTCAGCCGCGTCGCCAGCCCGCCGCCGATCCGCGTCTCGAACCGCATCAGCACCAGCCGCCCGATCACCTGCGACGGCCCCACCAGCGCGGCGGCGAGCACCGCGACACCCTGCGCCGCGCCCTGTGCGATCAGCACCGGCACGAGGAAATTGATCAGCACCCAGTGATTGAGCGCGAGCAGCGCGAACACCGCCATGAGCAGCCAGAACTCGGCCCGCCGCAGCGCTGCGCGCAGCCCCGCGCGGGCCTCGGCGGGCGCGGCGGGCGGCGGGCTTGCCGCCTGCA
>SLQD01000243.1 GCA_007131685.1 Paracoccaceae bacterium
CGCCGCGGCGGACACGGTGCTGTTCGCGGTGCCGGGCAGCGACGAGATCGCCGCACTCGCCGCGGGGCCGGGCGGGCTTTTCGCGCGCGCCCGGCGCGGCACGGTCTTCGTCGATCTGACGACATCGGCGCCCGAACGCAGTCATGCGCTCGCCGCCGCGGCCCGCGCGGCTGGGCACGGCTATCTCGACGCGGGCATGACCGGCGGCGCGTCCGGGGCGGCGAAGGGGCGGCTCACGCTGATGATCGGGGGCGATTCGGAGACGCTCGCGCGCGCGCGCCCGGTGCTCGACGCGGTCGCCGCACAGCTCTTCCATGTCGGCCCCGAGGGCGCCGGTCACAGCATGAAGCTCGTGCACAACATGATCTGTCACACGATCTTTCTGGCCACCGCCGAGGGCTGCCGCGCGGCGCAGAAGGCGGGGATCGCGCTCGAGGACGCCGTGGCCGTCCTCAATGCCGGAAACGCGCGCAGCTTCGTCAGCGAGCGGCGGTTTCCCGATCACATCGTGTCGCAGAGTTACGACGGCCGCTCCAGCGTCAGCAACCTCGCCAAGGACCTGGCCATGGCCGAGACGCATTTCGCCGAGCTCGGCCAGCCCGCGGCCTATGTCGCGCTCACCGCCGAGCTGTTGCGCCGCGCCTGCGACGAGGGCGATCCGCAGGCCGATTTCACGCGCCTTTACCCGGCTTACGACGCGCTCGCGGCGCGACCGCCCGAGGGCGCGTGACCGGGGCGGACGCGCTGCGCCCGCCCCGCGGCGTTTCGGATCACTCGAAGCCGGCCACCAGTTCCTCGTAGTCGCGCGCCTGCTGGCGGCGCATCTCGTCGAACTCGGGTCCGTCGACATGCAGCGTGTTCTCCCCGAGCCGGCTCATCAGGGTCTGGAAGGTCTCGTCCTCGTTGAGCTCGGCAAAGGCCTCGCGCAGAATCTCGATGCGCTCGGGCGGGGTGTCGGCATGCACGAGCACCGAGCGGTGCATGATGCCGATCTCGGAGACCACGTCGTAGCCGAGCTCGGAGGATGTCGGCAGGCCCTCGATGATCGCGTCCTCGCCCACGACCATGAGCGGGCGCAGATCGTCCTGCCCCTCGAGCACCGACGGGAAGGCGAAGGTGTAGTCGATATCGCCCGCCAGCAGCCCCTGGATCACCGGCCCGCCGCCCTGGTAGGGTACGAGCCGCGCATCGAAGCCCGCCTCCTGCATCAGCGCGAGGCCCGGCACCATGAACGCACCCCAATTGCCGCTGTGGCCGAATTGCAGCTCGCCGGGGTTCTCCTGCGCATAGGTGACGAGATCCTCGAACGTCTCGAACGGGCTGTCATCGCGCACCACCATGATAGGCTGCGCCGTGTTGACCCGCGCGATCGAGACGAAATCCTCGTTCGGGTCGTAGGGCAGGTCGGTGACGAACTGCTGCAGCTGATCGATGAAGTTGTGCGTGAACAGCAGCGTGTAGCCATCGGCCGCCTCCCCTGCGGCGGCGGCGGTGCCGGTCTGGCCGCCTGCGCCCGGGGTGAGCTGCACGACCATCGGCTGGCCGAGGATGCCCGGGATCACCGAGGTGATGACCCGCGCGTTGAGATCGTGCGAGCCGCCCGCACCGAGCGGGATGATCATGGTGATCGGCTGGTTCGGGAAATCCTCCGCCGCCGCCGGGCCGGCCACGAGGCCGAGCGTCGCCGCCGCGCCGAGCGCGAGTCCGAGAGAGCGTCGCGTCATTCTGGTCATTTGTCTTCTCCTCCTTGCTGGGTTGCACGTCTCGCCCCTGCGCCATCACGGCTTGTCCGAGCGATCCGTTTCGGTGCGCGCCGCGACGGCGCGGGCCATGTTGCGGTTCTGCTGGCTCTGCCGCCGCGCGATCCAGAAGATCAGGATCGGCATCAGAACGAGCACCGCCACGGTGATCGGGCGCGAGCTGACAAGGTACAAGAGCAGATTGTCCCGCGACAGCAGCATCGTCTGGCCGATCGCGTATTCGAGCGGCGGCAGCAGGATGAACCCCATCACCAGCGGTGTGACATCGAAATGCAGCTTGCGCGCCACGTAACCGAACAGCCCGAACGCCGTCATGAAGTAGAGATCCATCGGGTTCGAGCGGTAGACATAGGTGCCCGCCACCGCGAACAACAGCATCAGCGGCACGAGATACGCCTTGTTGATCCCGACCACGCGCGCGAAGAGCGGGATCAGCACATAGCCGATGATCAGCAGCAGCACGCAGGCGATCAGCATCGACAGCAGGATCGCGTAGAGCAGCACGCCCTGGTCCTGAAACAGCTGCGGCCCGGGGCGCAGCCCCTGGGCGACGAAGGCGCCGAGCATGATCGCGGTGATGTTGTCGCCCGGGATCCCGAGCGTGAGCAGCGGCACCATGGTCGGGCCGTTGACGGCGTTGTTGGCGGCCTCCGGCGCCGCGACGCCCTCGATCTCCCCCTTGCCGAAGGTGCTCGCATCCGCCGCGGCGCTCTTGGCGGCGGAGTAGCCCATGAAGGCGGCCACCACCTGGCCGACGCCGGGGATCATGCCGATCATGCCGCCCAGCGCGGTGGAGCGCAGGATCGTGCGGCGGCATTTCATCAGCTCCGGCCAGCGCAGCCGCTCGCCCTCGGGGCGCGCGCCGCCGGCATCGACGAAATTCGCGCGCCGGCGCTCGATCGCCATGAGGATCTCGGGGATCGCGAACAGCCCGATGATCAGCGGCAGCAGATCGACCCCCGCCCGAAGCGCATGAAAGCCGAAATCGAAGCGCGGGATCGCCCCGATCGGGTCCTGCCCGATCATCGCGATGAACATGCCCGCAAACAGCATCAGCATGCCCTTGGCGAACACGCCCGAGCTCGACACCACGATCACCAGCAGGCTGAGCATCAGGATCGCGGCGATCTCGGGCGGCCCGATCATCAGCGCGATCACCGCGACGACCCCGATGACCAGGATCGTCACCGAGGATGA
>SLQD01000090.1 GCA_007131685.1 Paracoccaceae bacterium
ACCTGCAATTTCCCCACCACGAGAACGAGATCGCCCAGAGCCGCTGCGCCCATCCCGAGGGCGATTTCGCCCGCGTCTGGCTGCACAACGAGATGGTGCAGGTGGAGGGCAGGAAGATGTCCAAGAGTCTGGGCAACTTCGTCACGGTGCGCGACCTGCTCGATCAGGGCTGGCCCGGCGAGGTGATCCGCTTCGTCATGCTGCAGACCCATTACCGCAAGCCGATGGACTGGACGGAAGAGAAGGCGCGGGAGGCGGAGAAGCTCCTTGACTGGTTGTATGCGAAGGTCGGCGACCTGCCGAATGATCTGCGCTGGACTGCCGACCCGAAGATTGAGCACGCACTTAAGGATGACCTCAATTCTTCCCTCGCCTTGACCCATTTGATCGAGTTGGCACATACCGTTTCGCCAAGTGCGCATCCGGAAGCCGATGGGGACAATGAAGCAGGAGCAGCCGAATTGAAGCGAACCGCGCATCTGCTCGGTTTACTTCAGAAATCCGAGACGGAATGGCGGAACGAAAAGTCGCACGGCGTCGATTTGTCGGCCATTGCGCGCAAGCTCAAGGATGCGCGCGATCATGCTAAGGTGACGAAGGATTTCTCGACTGTTGATCGCTTCAAAGCTGATTTGGTTGCGGCTGGGGTCGAGGTTCGGATGACCAAGAACGACATTGATCTATTGCCGACGTCCCGTCTTGATCTCAAGAAGTTGGAGGCGCTGAAATGAGTGTGGCGATACCGCCAAGCGAGACAAAGGGCAGCGACCGGCCCTCGCGGCGGGGCGGGGCGGGCGCTGCTAGGGCCGCCCGCCCCGGCGGTTCGGCTGACGCCGCGCACACCGGCCGATCAGCGCGCCGCGCCGCGCCCGGCGATCCGCGAGGGCGCAGCGCATGACCCGCGAGCGCCTCTACCTCTACGACACCACCCTGCGCGACGGGCAGCAGACGCAGGGGGTGCAGTTCTCGACGCCCGAGAAGCGCGAGATCGCGGGAATGCTCGACGGGCTCGGCCTCGACTATATCGAGGGCGGCTGGCCCGGCGCGAACCCCACCGACAGCGAGTTCTTCGAGGCCGCGCCCGACACCCGCGCGACCTTCACGGCCTTCGGGATGACGAAGCGGGCGGGGCGCTCGGCGGCCAATGACGACGTGCTCGCGGCGGTGATGAATGCGCGCACCCCGGCGGTGTGCCTTGTCGGCAAGGCGCATGATTTCCACGTCACCGCCGCGCTCGGCATCGGGCTCGACGACAATCTCGAGAGCATCGCGGGCTCCATCGCCCATGCGGCCGAAACCCGCGAGGCGCTGTTCGATGCCGAGCATTTCTTCGACGGCTACAAGGCCAACCCGGATTACGCGCTGCGCTGCCTGCATGCCGCGCTGGAGGCGGGGGCGCGCTGGATCGTGCTGTGCGACACCAATGGCGGCACGCTGCCCGCCGAGATCGGGCGCATCACCGCCGAGGTGATCGCCAGCGGCATCCCGGGCGACCGGCTCGGCATCCACACCCATGACGATGCGGGATGCGCCGCCGCCGGCGCGCTCGCCGCCGTCGATGCCGGCGCGCGCCAGATCCAGGGGACGCTCAACGGCCTAGGCGAGCGCTGCGGCAATGCCGATCTCGTCACGCTGATCCCCACGCTCGCGCTCAAGCCGCAATATGCGGACCGTTTCGAGACGGGGGTGAGCGACGCGGCGCTGGCCGGGCTGACGCGCGCCTCGCGCCGGCTCGACGACATCCTCAACCGCGTGCCGCGCCGGGGCGCGCCCTATGTCGGCGCCTCGGCCTTTGCGCACAAGGCCGGGCTGCACGCCTCCGCGATCGCCAAGGATCCCGCGACCTACGAGCACATCGACCCGGCGGCGGTCGGCAATGCGCGCGTCATCCCGATGTCGAACCAGGCCGGGCAGTCGAACCTGCGCGCGCGGCTTGCCGAGGCGGGCATCGAGGCCGCGCGCGACGATCCGCGCCTGCCCGCCCTTCTCGAGGAGATCAAGCGGCGCGAGGATATGGGCTATGCCTATGACGGCGCGCAGGCGAGCTTCGAGATGCTCGCGCGGCGCACGCTCGGAGCGGTGCCGGATTTCTTCGAGGTCGAGCGCTACCGCGTCACGGTGGAGCGGCGGCGCAATGCGCGCGGGGCGCTGGTGACGCTGTCGGAGGCCGTCGTGGTGGTCACGGCGGGCGGCGAGCGGCGGCTGTCGGTGTCGGAGAGCCAGGACGCCGAGGGCAGCGACCGCGGCCCGGTCAACGCGCTATCCAAGGCGCTCGCCAAGGATCTCGGCCCCTATCAGGCGATCATCGACGACATGAAGCTGGTCGATTTTCGCGTGCGCATCACCCAGGGCGGCACCGAGGCGGTCACCCGCGTCATCATCGACAGCGAGGACGGGCAGGGCCGGCGCTGGTCCACCGTGGGGGTGTCGGCCAATATCGTCGATGCCAGCTTCGAGGCGCTGCTCGATGCCACCTTCTGGAAGCTGATCCGCGACGGTGCCCGCTGCCCCGATGCCGCGCCGGCGGCGAGATGAGGATGCCCCGATGAAGAAGCCCGCCCATATCATCGCCAGGGAACGCGCGCGCCGCGCCGCCGCCGCGCAGACGGTCTGGCTGTTCGGGCTGCATGCGGTGCGCGATGCGCTGTGCAACCCGGCACGCAGGGCGCTGCGGCTGATGGTGACGCGCAACGCCGCCGACCGGCTTGCCGAGGCCATCGCGCAGGCCGGAATCACGCCCGAAATCGTGGATGCGCGCGCCTTTCCCGCGCCGATCGATCCGGGTTCGGTGCATCAGGGCGCGGCGCTGGAGGTGCGGCCGCTCGACTGGGGGCCAGTGCAGGACTATCTGACGGCGCCGGGGCCGGTGGTGCTACTCGACCGGGTGTCTGACCCGCATAATGTGGGTGCGATCCTGCGCTCGGCCGAGGTGTTCGGGGCCTGCGCCGTTGTG
>SLQD01000113.1 GCA_007131685.1 Paracoccaceae bacterium
CACGAGCCCCGCCGCGCCCGCCGCGGCGAAGCGCCGGGCGATGGCGGCGCCGAGGCCCTGGGTTCCGCCGGTTATGACGGCGATCTTTTCATCGAGACGGTTCATCTCGGTTCTCCGTGATGTGGTATCCGGCGGCGTCGAGGGCGGCTGTCAGTGCGGTTCGGCCCTTGATGGCGTAGTCGAGGGGCGGGGCGAGCGCCGGGTCCTGTTCGGCCTCGACGACGAACCAGCCCTCATAGCCTGCATCCGCGAGGCGCCGGGCGATGGCGGCGAAGTCGAGCATGCCGTCGCCGGGGACGGTGAAGACGCCCTTGAGCACGGCGTCGAGAAAGCTCTCGCGGTCGCGGTCGAGCCCTTTGAGCACGTCGGCGCGCACATCCTTGGCGTGGACATGCGCGATGCGCGCGCCGTGCCGGTCGATCACGGCCAGCGGGTCGCCGCCGGCAAACGCCATGTGCCCGGGATCGAAGAGCAGCCGCAGCGCCGGGCCCGAGGCCGCCATCAGCGCGTCGAGATCGTCCTCGGTCTCGACGGGCGCGCACATGTGGTGGTGATAGGCGATCGGCATGCCCTGATCGGCGCACCATTCGGCGAGCTCCGTCAGGCGCCGGGCGTAATCGCGGATCGTGCCGGCGTCGAGGCGGCGGCGCGTGGCGATGGGGGCGGCGCGGTCGCCCTGGATCGAGCCCGCCGTCTCGCCGTAGACGATGCAGGGCGCACCGAGGGCCTTGAACAGCTCGATCTGCGGCGCGATGCGGGCGCGCTCGGCGGCGATGTCGCTGTCGAGCAGCGTGCCCGAATACCACCCGCCGGCGAGCCGCAGGCCGTGCCGATCGAGCACCGCCTTGAGCGCATCGGCCCGGCGCGGGAACTTGCCGCCCATCTCGACACCGCGATAGCCGGCCTGCCGGGCCTCGGCGAGGCAGGTCTCGAGCGGGGTGTCGCCGCCGAGCTCGGGCATGTCGTCATTGGTCCAGCCGATCGGCGCGATGGCGAGCCTGGCCTGCATGCTACACCCCCAGGCGCTGGCGGCGGCGGATATCGTCATGGTCGGCGCGCGCGTCGCGCACCTCCTCGCGCGCGCTGACCTCGGGCACGCCCACATCCCAGGCCGCGTCGCCGGGCACCCAGGAATGCGCATCGGTGGTGATGGAGATGACGGTCGTGCGGTCGGTGGTCTTCGCCCAGTCGAGCGCCGCCCCGAGATCGGCGAGGCTCTCGACATGGCGCGCGGCCGCGCCCATCGCTTCGGCATGCTTGGCGAAATCCACCGCCACCGGGGCCTTGACCCGGCTGTCGCGGATCAGGTTGTTGAACGACGCCCCGCCCTTGAAGTTCTGCAGCCGGTTGATCACCGCGAAACCGCCATTGTCGCACACCACCACGATCATCTTGTGGCCGGTGAGCACCGTGGACCAGATATCCGAGTTCATCATCATGTAGGAGCCGTCGCCGACCATCACGATGGGCGTGCCCTCCCCGGCCATCGCATGGCCCCAGCCGCCGGCGATCTCGTAGCCCATGCAGGAGAAGCCGAACTCGCAGTCGAAGCTATGCGGGGTCTTCACGCGCCAGCCCTTCGTGGTCTCGCCCGGCAGCCCGCCGGCGGCCGTGACCATCGTGTCCTGCGCGCCGGCCTTCGCGTTCACCACGCCGACGACCTGCGCATAGGTGGGCACGGCGGCGTTGTCGGGTTTCTGATGCGCGTCGAGGATCGCGTTCCAGGCGGCGAATTCCTCGCGGCCCCTGCGCGTCCAGGCCGGGTCCGCCGCCCAGTCGCCGAGGGCGGCGTCGAGCTCGGCCAGCGTCTCGCGCGCATCGCCCACCACCGACAGCGCGCGGTGCTTCGTGGCGTCCCAGCGCGCGGTATTGATCGACACGAAGCGCGCATCGGGCGCAAACGCCGTCCATGAGCCGGTGGTGAAATCCTGCAGCCGCGTGCCCACGGCCAGCACCAGGTCCGCCGCCTCGGCCATCGCGTTGGCCGAGCTCGACCCGATCACCCCGATGGGCCCGACATGGGCCGGGTGGTCATGCGCAACGGCGGACTTGCCCGCGATCGTCTCGGCCATGGGGATGCCGCGCGCTTCGGCGATGCCGGCGAGCATCTCCCCGGCGCCCGAGTAGCGCACCCCGCCGCCGGAGATGATCAGCGGCCGCGTCGCGCCGCGCAGCGCCGCGGCGGCATCCGCGACGGCGCGCGTGTCCGGGCGCGGGCGCGGGATGCGGTGCAGGACCGGCTCGAAGAACTCGGCCGGGTAGTCGAAGGCGATCTCCTGCGTGTCCTGGCACAGCCCGATGAAGGCCGGCCCGCAGCTCGCCGGGTCGAGCATCGTGGCGATGGCCTGCGGCAGCGAGGAGATGATCTGCTCGGGATGGGTGATGCGGTCCCAGTAGCGGGTGACGGGGCGGAAGGCGTCGCTCGCGCTGATGGTCGGGTCATCGAACGCCTCGAGCTGCTGCAGCACCGGGTCGGGCCGGCGATTGGCGAACACGTCGCCCGCCAGCAGCAGCACCGGCAACCGATTCGCATGCGCCAGCGCCGCGGCGGTGACCATGTTGGTGGCGCCGGGGCCGATCGACGAGGCTGCGACCATCATCTGCCGGCGCCGCCTGGCCTTGGCAAAGGCGATGGCGGCCAGCGTCATGGACTGCTCGTTCTGCCCGCGCCAGGTGGGCAGCGCATCGCCGGCGGCCTCGAGCGCCTCACCAAGGCAAGTCACGTTGCCATGGCCGAAAATCGCGAACGCCCCCGCGAAAAGCGGCACCCGCGCGCCGTCGATCCCGATGTGCTGTGCGCACAGATAGCGCACCAGCGCCTGCGCCATGGTGAGGCGAATCCTGTCCCGGCCCATCGGCTCCTCCCCCGCATCGCAGCCCCGTATCAAAACGTTTATTGACACAAAAGCCTTCTTGCAACGAATATTGCCCCCACAGACGCGCCA
>SLQD01000211.1 GCA_007131685.1 Paracoccaceae bacterium
GAGGCCGTCGAGGGCGACCGCAATGTCGAAGGCGCGGGCGCGGTCGCGGTGCCCGGCACGGTGGACGGGATCGGGCGCGCGCATGAACGCTTCGGCACCATGCCCTGGGGCGAGCTCATCGCTCCCGCGATCGCGGCCGCGCGCGAGGGCGTCGAGATCGACTGGTATACCGGACTCGTGATCGCCTCGGCGGCGCGGTCGCTGGCGCGCGACGGGGATGCGGCGGCACTGTTTCTCGAGGACGGGCAATGGCCGCCGGTCGGGGCCTGGACGCGCGCCAGTGACGCGCGGCTGCGCTTCCAACGCATGGCCGACACGCTGGAGACCCTCGCGCGCGAGGGTTATCGCAGCTTCTTCGAGGGCGATATCGCCGCCACGCTCGCTGCCGACATGGCCGCCAAGGGCGGGAGCCTCGCGCGCAGCGACCTTGAGACCTACGCCGCCAGCATCGAGGCCCCGCTGAGCTTCGGGCATCGCGACGCGCGGCTGCATGCGGTGGACGGGCTGACGGCGGGACCGGCGCTACGCGATGCCTGTGCGATGCTCGCCGGCCGGCCCGCGCCCGCCGGCGCGCCGGGGCCCGAGGATTACGCCGCCTGGGCCGGGGCGCTCAAGGGCGCCTATGCCGAGCGGCTGTCTGCGGCGGGCGATTCGCCGCACGCGCCCGGCTCGACCACGCATTTCAGCATCGTGGACCGGCACGGCAACATGGTCGCGGTCACGCAGACGCTGCTGTCGCTGTTCGGGTCGCGCACGGTATCGCCCGGAACGGGACTTCTCATGAATAACGGCATCATGTGGTTCGACCCGGTGCCGGGGCGGCCCAATTCTCTGGCGCCGGGCAAGCGCTGCCTGATGAATGTCTGCCCGATCCTGGCCGAAACGGGCGAGACCCGCGCCGCGCTCGGCGCGTCGGGCGGGCGCAAGATCGTCTCGGCGGTCGCACAGCCCGCGATGCTGATGACCGAGCACGGCATGTCGCTCGAGGCGGCGTTTCACGCCCCGCGCATCGATGTCTCCGGCGGCGACCAGGTCACCATCGACGAGGCGCTGCCCGAAGCAGTGCTCGCACGGCTCGCGCGCGACCACCCGGTCGCGACGGCGCGGCGCACGGTGTTTCCCTATGCCTTCGCCTGCCCCGCCGGGGTGGCGCGCACGGGCGCGCGCAACTGCGGCTGCACCGAGGTCATGTCGCCGCTCGGCGATGCGGTGGCCGAGCCCGGCTGAGGCTCAGCCGCCGGTCCCGAAGCCGGGATGACAGGCGATCCGGCCCTGTGGCGGCGCGCCCGCGAAGGCGCGCCAGCGATCGTGACCGGCGATGCCGCGACATGGCCGAACGCCCCCGCCTCCGCCGCGGCCGGGATCGACAGCGTCAGCGCCCGGTCGGCGCGCAAGGCCGCCGCGCTCACTGCGGCAATCGCGTCGTCATCCCCGTCGCCGTCGTCGCGCAGCCGAAACGGCATCCGCGCATCCGCGCCAGCGCTCACGCCGCGCCACCGCCGAGCCGCCGCGCCATGTCGAGCATACGGCAGGAAAAGCCCCATTCATTGTCGTACCAACCGAAGACCCGCAGCATCCCGCCCGACACCGCGGTCTCGGGAAGCGCCATCACGACGCTTTCGGGGCGCGCGCGCAGATCCGCGGAAACCAGCGGCCGTTCGGTCCAGCCGATCACACCGCCGGCCCTGCGCAGCGCGTCGTTGACGTCGGCTTGCGTCACCGGCCGGGCCGTGGTCACGCACAGATCGACTGCCGAGACGCTCGGCGTGGGCACCCGAACCGCCGCGCCGCGCAGCCGCCCGGCGAGCTCGGGCAGGACAAGGTCGGTGAGGCGCTGCGCCGAGGTCGTCGTGGGAACCATCGACAGCGCCGCCGCCCGTGAGCGCGCCGGCGCGCCGCGGGGCGCGTCGATTGTGGGCTGGCTGCCAGTATAGCAGTGGATCGTGGTCATGAAGCCCGATTCGATGCCCCAATGCGCATTGATGAGGCGCGCCAGCGGCGCCAGCGCATTGGTCGTGCAGGAGGCGTTGGAGACGACGAGGTGGCGCGGTGCGAGCGCCGCGTCGTTGGCGCCGAGCACGACGGTGATCTCCGCGGCAGCGGACGGCCCCGAGATCAGCACCCGCCGCGCCCCGGCGCGCAGACCCGCCCGCGCCACGGCCTCAGTGCCCGCCTGCCCGGTGCATTCCATCACGATATCGATATCGTCCAGATCCACCGCCGCCAGATCCGCCGCATGGCTGAGCCGGATCGCGCGGGCATCGACTTCGAGCACGCCCTCGCCAAGCCCGACCGTGCCGGGATAGGGGCCGAAGATGCTGTCATATTCGAACAGGTAGGCGCAGCTTTCGGCGTCGCTGATGTCGTTGACGGCGACGATCTCGATATCGGGCCAGTCGCCGCGCGTCAGTGCCGCGCGCAACACGGTGCGCCCGATCCGTCCGAACCCGTTGATCGCCACCCGTATCGTCATCGCGCGCCTCCCGTTCGCGCCGTGCTAGCCCCGCGGGGCGCGAAGGGCAAGCGCCACCATTCCGAGTAAAACAATCGGAATTGACAAACCCGACAATATTGCTCAACTTCGACTCAGCCAGCCGCGCGCGGCGAGCCGCGTAACCTCGACGGATGAAAGGATGAACGGATGCATGAAGGTTCCGTTTCCGGCGCGGCGCCACGCGGCGCTCCCGGCACCGCCGCGGCGGCAGACCGCATCGACGGCGATTTCGCGCCCACCCACGATGCAGCGGCACTCACCGCGGGCGGGCGCCAGGCGCGGATCCGGCTCGACGACAAGGAATACGTCCTGCGCATCACCCGCGCCGGAAAACTGATCCTCACCAAATGAGCACCTCCCGGAGCCCCGAATGATCGTCTGTTCCTGCAATGCGCTCACCGATCACGACATCCACGCCGCGGTGGACTGGATGCGCGCCGCGGACCCGGCCACCCTCATCACCCCCGGCAAGGTCTGGCGCGCCCTCGGCCGGCGGGCCGATTGCGGGGGTTGCATGCGGCTCTTTCTTGAACAGATGAAGGCATGCGACACACTCGAAGTACCCATGAACCTGCGCGGTCTGCGCCGCGCCACGACGGAGGGAAGACAGGATGAAGGGCGACGCAAAGGTCATCGAGTATCTCAACAAGGCCCTGAGTAGCGAGCTCGCCGCCATCAACCAGTACTGGCTGCACTACCGGATGCAGGAGGATTGGGGCTACGGCCGGATCGCGGCGAAATCGCGCGCCGAGAGCATCGAGGAGATGCATCACGCCGACAGGCTCGTCGAGCGCATCCTGTTTCTCGGCGGGCTGCCCAACCTGCAGAAACCCGACCCGCTGCGAATCGGACAGACCCTCAAGGAGACGCTCGACTGCGACCTCGCCGCCGAGCACGAGGCGCGCGATCTCTACATGGAGGCGCGCGACCACTGCGAGAGCGTCAAGGACTACGTCTCCAAGAACCTCTTCGAGGAGCTGATCGCCGACGAGGAGGGCCATATCGACTATCTCGAGACGCAGCTCGAGCTGTTCGACAAGCTCGGCGCCGAGCGCTACGGGCTGCTCAATGCCAGCCCGGCGGACGCGGCCTCCGAGTGAGCGCCGCCGGCGGCGCTTGGCGCGGCCGTGACATGGAGTTGAGGGGCGCAGCCCGCCTGCGCCCTTTTCTCATTCGGTGCGTTTGCTATATTCGACGTCAATCGAGGCTCATCCGAGCGGGAGCGAGACGTGACGCGACAGCCGCCCAGCATGGCAGAGACGCCGAAGGGCCCCGGCACCGACGGCGCGGTCGTTACCAGGCCGAAGAGCAAGACGCAGCGCCCGCCGATGTACAAGGTGCTGCTGCTCAACGACGATTACACGCCGATGGAATTCGTCGTGCATGTGCTCGAACGCTTCTTCGGCATGAGCCATGCGCAGGCCTTCGAACTGATGCTGACGGTGCACAAGAAGGGGGTCGCCGTGGTGGGCGTGTTTTCGTTCGAGGTCGCCGAGACCAAGGTGGCGCAGGTCATGGATTTCGCGCGCCGGCACCAGCATCCGCTGCAATGCACCATGGAAAAGGAATAGGCCCCGGCGGCCCGCCATGCTCGCGACACGCCTGAGGCGCGCGCTCGAGAACGGCGCGCTGACGCTGCCCGAAACCGGGATCATAGCCGTGTTCGGCGCCCGCGCCGGGGACGACCTCTCGGCGCTGCCGATGGAGCGCGTGCAGGTGATCCAGCCCATGCGCCCCGATCACGACGCCCTCGCCGCGCGCGGCTTCGAGACGGTCGTGGCGCCGAAAGGGCGCTTTGCGGCGGCGATCGTGTGCCTGCCGCGCGCCCGCGATGCCGGGCGCGCGCGCATCGCCGCGGCGGCGGCGCAGACCGACGGCACGGTGATCGTGGACGGGCAGAAAAGCGACGGCGTCGATGCGATGCTGCGCGCCTGCCGCAAGCGCGCCGCGGTGGCGGAGCCGGTCGTGAAGGGGCATGGCAAGCTCTTCGCCCTCGCCGCCGCGCAGGCCGAGCTCGCCGACTGGGCCGCGGCGCCGGTGACCCTGCCCGAGGGGTTCGTGACCTGCCCGGGCGTCTTCTCGGCCGACGGCATCGATCCGGGCTCGGCGCTCCTCGCGGCCGCGCTGCCGCGAGAGCTGCCCGCGCGGGTGGCGGATTTCGGCGCCGGCTGGGGCTATCTCGCGGCGCACGCGCTGGCACGCGACGGGGTTACGCAGATCGATCTCGTGGAGGCCGATCATGACGCGCTCGACTGCGCGCGGCACAACGTCACCGATTGTCGGGCGCGGTTTCGCTGGGCGGACGCCACGGCGTTCAAGGCCGAAGCCCCCTACGACGCGATCCTGATGAACCCGCCCTTTCATGCGTCCCGCGCGCCGGATCCGGCGCTGGGACAGGCCTTCATCGCGGCGGCGGCGCGCAACCTCGCGCGTGACGGCGTGCTGTGGATGGTCGCCAACCGGCACCTGCCCTATCGCGCCGCGCTCGACGACACCTTCGCCGAGATCGAGACTGTGGTTGCGCAGGGCGGCTACTGCCTGTACCGGGCCGCACGCCCGGCTGCGCGCCGCCGGCACGCGGACCGAAGCCGAACCCAGCCAGATCGGATCCGATCCAGATGACCTTCTCCATCGAACGCAAGACCGCCATCGTCACCGGCGCGGCCAACGGGGTCGGGCTGTCCATAGCGCGCCATTTCGCCGACAAGGGCGCCAATGTCATGTTCGCCGACATGGATGAGCGCCGGCTGGAAAAGGAGGTGGGCGCGCTCGCCGAGAAGGAGGACAATGTGCGCCTGTTCGGCGGCGACCTGCGCGAGCGGCTTACCATCGCCAACCTGCTCTCGACGACGATCGACGCTTTCGATCGTGTCGATATCCTCGTCAACGCCTCGCGCCAGTGCAGCACCTGCGATCCGCTCTCCAGCGACGACGACACCATCGAGAAGATGCTCCAGCAGAACCTGCTCACCAGCCTGCGCCTGAGCCAGGCCGTGGCGCGGCGCATGATCGCGCAGGCCGAAAGCCCCGGCGAGACGGGACGCAGCATCGGCTCGATCGTCAATCTCTCCTCGATCGCGGCGCGGCGCACCCAGCCGCAGCTGCTGGCCTATTCGGTCAGCACCGCCGCGCTCGATCAGCTCACCCGCTCGCTCGCCGTCGCACTGGCCGAGCACCGCATCCGCGTCAACGCCGTGGCCTTCGGCTCGGTGATGAGCGCGAGCCTGAAGGACCGGATCCGCGACAACGAGGATTTCCGCGAGGAAATCACCGAACACACGCCCCTCGCGCGGATCGGCTCGCCCGGCGAGGTCGCCGAGGCGGCGCAGTTCCTCGCCTCGGACGCGGCCGCCTTCATGACCGGGCAGATCGTGACCATCGATGGCGGGCGCACCCTGCTCGATCCGGTGAGCGCGCCGGCGCACTGAGTCACGCGCCGTGCTGCGCCCGGCAGCGCTGCACCTCCATCGCGGTGGGCTGCGCGAGCTCGGCGCGGCGCTCGCGCAGCGTGGCGAGCTTGCCCTGCTCGGTGGCGCGGTCGATCGCCACGGGCACGCGCCGCTGCACCGGCTCGTTGATCGGGCACATCCGCAGCGGCGCACCCTCCGGGCGCCCGGGCCAGTCGCAGAACACCATCCGCGTGCGCATGTCGGTGCGCGACTCCAATGCGTAGCCGCGGTCGATATTGGCCTCGGTCTCGGCGATCAGGCGCTCCACGGTCCGCAGCTCGCGCTCGGCGGAGGCGATGCAGCGCTCGAGCGGGGTTGCGCAGGCGGTCAGGGCCAGGGCAGCCCCGATGAGGGCGAGGCGGAGCGGGCGCGGCATGGTTTCCCCGTTGCAGTGCGGCGGCCCGACGATAGGCTGCCGCGTGAGCGAATCCAATCGCCGGATGCACGCAATCTTTCGGAGAGCCCATGAGCGCAGCCCCAGCCGAAGCGATGGCCGAGGAGAAATCCCGCGCCGCCACCTGGTTTCGCAGCCTTCGCGACGAGATCACAGCCGCCTTCGAGGCGCTCGAGGACGCGCATGACGCCGAGGCGCCGGCAGGCCGCTTCGAGCTGCGCGAGACCACGCGCAAGGCCGATGACGGCGGCGATGCCGGCGGCGGGCTGATGAGCGTGATGCGCGGCGGGCGCGTCTTCGAGAAGGTCGGCGTCAATGTCTCCGAGGTGCACGGCACGCTGGGTGCGAGGGCGCAGGCGGCGATGGCGGCGCGCGGCGTGCCGGGCATGGACGAGGATCCACGCTTCTGGGCCTCGGGCATCAGCCTCGTCGCGCACATGCAGAACCCGCATGCGCCGGCGGTGCACATGAACACGCGCATGTTCTGGACGCCGGGCGCGTGGTGGTTCGGCGGCGGCGCCGATCTCAACCCCTGCATCGAATACGCCGATGACACCGCGCATTTCCACGCCGTGCTGCGCGAGCACTGCGACCGCCACGGCACCGACGCCTATCCGCGCTACAAGGCATGGGCCGACGAGTATTTCTTCATCCCCCATCGCGGGCGCGCGCGCGGCGTGGGCGGCGTCTTCTACGACGATCGCAACACCGGCGACTGGGAGGCCGACTTTGCCTTCACGCAGGATGTCGGCCGCGCCTTCCTGCCCGCCTTCCTGCCGCTCGCCGAGGCGCGCCGCACCACCCCCTGGAGCGACGCGGACCGCGAGGCGCAGCTCGTCCATCGCGGCCTCTATGCCGAGTACAACCTCGTCTATGACCGCGGCACGAAGTTCGGCCTCGAGACCGGGCACGACCCGGACGCGGTGCTGATGAGCCTGCCGCCGCTGGCGAAGTGGCGCTGATCACTGAAGGTCAGCGAAGGCCCTATCAAGCCGCGCCGCCGCCTCGCCCACGATGGCGCGCGGCGTGGCGAGGTTGAAGCGCAGGAAGCTCTCGCCGCCGGCGCCGAAGGTTGGCCCGTGATTGACGGCGATCTGCGCGTCGCGCTCGACGCGGGCGGTGAATTCTTCGCGGCTCATCCCGGTGCCGGAAAAATCCACCCAGGCGAGGTAGGTCGCCTCGAGCGGCATCGCGCGCAGGCCGGGGATGGCGTTGACGGCCTCGTCGAAGACGGCGCGGTTGCCGTCGAGATACGCGGCGAGCGCATCCACCCAGTGCGCCCCGTCGGGCGAATAGGCCGCCGTCGCCATGTGCACGCCGAAGCTGTTGGGCGAGATGCCGAGCGCCGTCATCCGCCGCGCGAAGGCCTTGCGCAGTGCCGGGTCGGGGATGATGACATTGCCGACATGCGCGCCCGCGATGTTGAAGGTCTTGGTCGTCGCGGTCATCATCACCAGCCGCTCGATGCAGTCGGGCGCGGCGCGCGCCATCACGGTGTGATGCTGGCCGGGCATCACGAGGTCGTGATGTATCTCGTCCGACACGAGGATCAGGTCGTGGCGCGCGGCAAAGGCGGCGACCCCGGCGAGCTCCTCCTCCGACCAGACGCGCCCGCCCGGATTGTGCGGCGAGCACAGCACCACCATACGCTCCGAGCCGGTCATCAGCGCATCGTACGCATCGAAATCCATCACGTAGCGCCCCTCCTCCTCCCGGAGCGGGCACTCGACGACGCGGCGCCCGCCCGCCTCGATCACGCGCGCGAAGGCGTGATAGACGGGCGTGAAGAGCACGACGCCGTCGCCCGGCTCGGTCCAGGTCTCGACGCACATCGCGGTGCCGTTGACGAGGCCGTTGGTGGTGAAGATCCACTCCGGTTCGACCTCCCAGAGATGGCGCTCGTGCATCCACCAGCGGATCGCCTCGAGGTAGGCGGAGTCGTCGCCGAAATAGCCGTAGATGCCGTGCTCGGTCATCGCGCGCAGCGCGTCCGTGACGCAGTCGGGCGGGCGGAAGTCCATGTCGGCGACCCACATCGGGATCCCGGTATCGGCGGGGACGCCGTATTTCGCCTCCATCATGTCCCATTTCATCGAATGGGTGCCGCGCCGGTTGATGACCTCGTCGAAATTCATGCCTGCTCCCTCGCTGTACGGCGCAGGGTTGCGTCGCCGCGCGCCGGGCGCAACCCGAAACTGCCGCGCGCCCGGCGCAACCCGAAACTTCAGCGCCGGCGCACCGCTACGACGCGGGCATTGAGCCCGATCGCCGGCAGATGCGGGCCGTCCTCGGCCTCGAGCATCTCGATGCGGCCCTCGTCGGCGGCGCGCTCGAGGCGCGCGAGATAGTCCGGGTCTTCCAGCGTGTGATCGTTGAGCGAAACCACGAAGACGCCGCCCGGGGTGATCGCGTCGATGGCGGCGTCGAGCGTCTCGACGGGCGCAGCCCCGGCGCCGATCGCGCCCACCGCCGCGAGCGCGCCGTAGCCCCTCACCCCGGCGAGCGGGTCCTCGCTGTCGCATTCCCACAAGTCGCGATACACGCCCTTGGCACGCGCCTTCTCGAGCATTCCCGCGGAGATGTCGGTCCCGTCGATCACGGTGAAGCCGGCGGCATTGAGCGCGGCGCCCGAGATGCCGGTGCCGCAGGCAAAATCGAGAATCGGCGTGGCGCGATCGCCGACATGGCGCGCCAGCATCGCCGCGCAGCGCCCCGGGGTGCGGTAGTCGTTCGCGGCGAGATCAGCGTCGTAGCTCGCCGCCCAGTCATCGTAATAGCGCTGCATCGCATCGCCGCCCTCCACCGAGTAGATGTTGTCCAGAAATGCGCTCTTGCGTGCCATGCGTCGTCTCCGTCCTGATGATTATCACGTCGTAGCACTCCCCCCCGGCGATTGCAAAAAAGCGACACCGCTTGTCGCAAAACGACATCGCGGCGCGATTGCGCATCGCCCGCCCATCGCCTAGATCAGCCGGATGACGATACGCCCGATCCTGCTGCACCCCGATCCGCGCCTCAAGAAGACGGCCGCGCGCGTCGATGCGATCACCCCCGAGATCGAGACGCTTGCCGCCGACATGCTCGAGACGATGTATGACGCGCCGGGGATCGGGCTCGCGGCGCCGCAGATCGGGATTTCGCGGCGCGTCATCGTGATGGATTGCGCCGGCAAGGAGGAGGAGGCGCAGCCCGTCGCGATGGTCAATCCCGAGATCGTCGCGCGCTCGGAGGAGACCAACACCCACGAGGAGGGCTGCCTGTCGATCCCGGAGCATTACGGCGATGTCACGCGCCCGGCCGAGGTCACGGTGCGCTGGACGGGTCTGGACGGAACCGTGCGCGAGGCACACTTCGACGGGCTCTGGGCGACCTGCGTGCAGCACGAGATCGACCATCTCGACGGCAAGCTCTTCATCGATCATCTCGGCCCGCTACGCCGCCAGATGATCACCCGCAAGATGACCAAGCTCAAGCGCGAGAGGGCGCGGGCTTGAAGGTCGTCTTCATGGGCACGCCCGATTTCGCCGTGCCCGCGCTCGACGCGGTCGCCGCCGCGCATGAGGTCGTGACCGTCTATTGCCAGCCGCCCCGCCCCGCCGGGCGCGGCAAGCGCGAACGCCCCGCGCCGGTGCAGGCGCGCGCCGAGGCACTCGGCCTGACGGTGCGTCACCCGGAGAGCCTGCGCGGGGCCGACGCACAGGCCGACTTTTCGGCGCTCGACGCCGATGTCGCCGTCGTGGCGGCCTACGGGCTGATCCTGCCCGCGCCGGTGCTCGACGCGCCGCGCCATGGCTGTCTGAACATCCATGCTTCGCTGCTGCCGCGCTGGCGCGGGGCGGCGCCGATCCAGCGCGCGGTGATGGCCGGCGACGCCGAGACGGGCATCTCGATCATGCGCATGGAGGCCGGACTCGACACGGGGCCGGTGCTGCTGCGCGAGGCCACTCCGATCGGCCCCGGGGACACGGCGGGGGATCTGCATGACCGGCTCGCGGCGATGGGCGCGCGGCTCATGGTGCAGGCGCTCGAGCGGCTCGAGGCCCTCGCGCCCGAGCCGCAGCCGGAGGCCGGCGTGACCTATGCCGCCAAGATCGACAAGGCCGAGACCCGCATCGACTGGACCCGCCCCGCCGACGCCGTCGACCGGCATATCCGGGCCCTGTCGCCCGTGCCCGGCGCCTGGACGGCGGCCGGGCCGGTGCGGCTCAAGCTGCTGCGCAGCCGCCCCGTGGCGGGGTCGGGGCCGCCGGGCACCGTGCTGGACGGGCTCACGGTGGCCTGCGGCGCGGGTGCGGTCGAGATCACCGAAGGCCAGCGCGAGGGGCGCCGGCCGATGGCGGCGGCGGAACTCCTGCGCGGGACGGCAATCGCGCCCGGCACCCGGCTCGGCTGAGGCTCAGCCGGTGCGCGCGCCGGTGCTGCTGTCGAAGGGATGGATCATGCCCGGCTTGACATGCAGCGTGATCGGCGCATTTTCCTCGAGCGACTCCGGCCTGCCCGCCACGCGCGCGGTGATCGGCTGATCGCTGCCCTCCAGGTGGACATGCAGGTGGCTCTCCGGCCCCGCCGGCTCGAGCAGCGACAACGTGCCGTCGATCTCGAAATGCGGCTCCGACGGCGCCTCCAGGAGCAGATCATCGGGGCGCACGCCGATCGTGTCCGTACCTGCGGGAAGCTGGCCGAGCACGTCGCCGCGGCCGCTGCCATGGATGTAATCGAGCGGGATCATGTTCATCGCGGGCGAGCCGATGAAGGTTGCCACGAACATCGTCGCGGGCCGCTCATAGACCTCCATGGGCTTGCCGACCTGCTCGATCTCGCCGCCATTGAGCACCACGAGCCGGTCGCCCATCGTCATCGCCTCGAGCTGGTCATGGGTGACATAGAGCGCGGTGGTGCCGAGCCGGCGCTGCAACTGCTTGACCTCGACCCGCATCTGCACGCGCAGCTTGGCATCGAGATTGGACAGCGGCTCGTCGAGCAGGAAGGCCTTGGGCTCGCGCACCAGCGCGCGGCCCATCGCGACGCGCTGACGCTGCCCGCCCGAGAGCGCACGCGGCTTGCGGTCGAGAAAGCGCTCGATCTCGAGCATCTCGGCGGCCGCCCGCACACGCCGGTTGATCTCATCCTTTCTGAACCCGCGATTCTTGAGCC
>SLQD01000086.1 GCA_007131685.1 Paracoccaceae bacterium
AGGAGATCTGCTACTGGGCCGCATCGATGTTCAATCGCGGCCTGACCGGCGGCGGCTCGGGCAACCTCTCGGCGCGCACCCCCGATGGCGGGCTTCTGGTCACCCCGACGGGGGCGAGCCTCGCGCGGCTTGATCCGGCGCGGCTGTCGAAGCTCGATGCGGAGGGCCGCCATGTCGCGGGCGATCCGCCCACCAAGGAGGTCGCGCTGCACACCGCCTTCTATGACAGCCGCCCCGGCACCGGCGGGGTGGTGCATCTGCATTCGACCTACGCCACTGCGCTGTCGATGCTTCCGGACGTGGACCCGGACAACCTGCTGCCGCCGCTGACGGCCTACGCGATCATGCGGCTCGGCAAGGGGGCGCTGCTGGGTCATTTCCGCCCCGGCGATCCGGCGATGGGCGAGGCGGTGCGCGCGCTCGGCGGGCGGCGCTCGGCGGTGGTGCTGGCCAATCACGGCCCCGTCGTGGCGGCGAAGAGTTTCGAGGCGGCGGTGTTCGCCACCGAGGAGCTCGAGGAGACCGCGCGGCTCGCCCTCGTCACGCGCGGGCAGAACCCGCGCCTGCTGAGCGAGGCCGAGATCGCGGATATCGTCGAGACCTTCGGGGTGGAGTGGGACTGATGCGGTTTTCGGCCAATCTCGGCTTTCTCTACACCGACCGGCCGCTCCTGCAGGCCGTCGCGGATGCCGCCGCCGACGGGTTCGACGCGGTGGAATGCCATTTTCCCTACGACACTCCGCCCGCGGAGCTGCGCGCGGCCTGCACGGCGGCGGGCCTGCCGCTTGTCGGGCTCAACACGCGGCCCGGCAATGCCGGCGAATTCGGCCTCGCCGCCTTGCCCGACCGTATCCCCGAGGCGCGCGCCGCGATCCGCGAGGCCGTCGATTACGCCGCCGAGGCGGGGGCAGGCGCGGTGCATGTGATGGCCGGGCTGACCGATGGCGGCACGGCGGCGGAGGCGGCGTACCGCGACAATCTCGCCTTCGCCTGCGACGCGGCGCGACCGGCCGGGCTGAAGATCCTGATCGAGCCGATCAACCGGTTCGATATCCCGGACTATCACCTGCACGACCTCGCCCATGCGGATGGCGTGATCGCGGCCCTCGGCGCGCCGGAGCTCGGGCTGATGTTCGATTGCTACCATGCCGGGCGCGCGCGGCTCGACGTGCCGGCCGAACTCGCCGCGCGCGGCCCCGGCCTCGGCCATGTGCAGATCGCCGCCGTGCCCGATCGGGGCGCGCCCGATCACGGCGAGGTGGATTACCCGGCGGCGCTGGCGGCACTGGCGGCGTCGGGGTATCCGGGGGCCGTGGGGGCGGAATACCGGCCCGACGGGCCTGGCGCGGGGCAGACGCGCTGGCTCGCGCCGCTGCGCGCGGCGGCCACGAACGAATAGAGGGAGAGCGAGATGCGACTGAAGGACAAGACGGCGATCGTGACGGGGGGCGGCTCAGGCTTCGGCGCGCAGATCGCGCGGCGCTTTGCCGAGGAGGGCGCGCGCGTGATGGTGGCCGACATCAACGCCGCCGGCGCGCAGGAGATCGCAGCCGAGATCGGCGGCATCGCCCAGACCGTTGATGTCGCCGACGATGCCAGCGTCGCGGCGATGGCGAAGGCCGCGCTCGACGGGCTCGGCCATGTCGACATCCTCGTCAACAATGCCGGCATCACCCATACGCGCGGGCCCCTCGAGGAGGTCAGCGAGGCCGATTTCGACCGCACCTTCGCGGTCAACGCCAAATCCGTCTACTTGACGGCGCGCCACCTCGTGCCCGACATGAAGACCCGCGGCAGCGGCGTGATCCTCAACATGGCCTCGACGGCGGGCGTGTCACCGCGCGCGCATCTCAACTGGTACAACGCCTCCAAGGGCTGGATGATCAGCGCCACCAAGACGATGGCCGTCGAACTCGCCCCGGATGGCATCCGCGTCGTCGCGCTCAACCCGGTGATGGGCGAGACCCCACTGATGGAAAGCTTCATGGGCGAGGACACGCCCGAGCGGCGCAAGCTGTTTCTCTCCACGATCCCGATGGGGCGCTTCTCGACGCCCGAGGATCTCGCCAACGCGGCGCTGTTCCTGTGCTCGGACGAGGCCGCGCTGATCACCGGCGTGGCGCTGGAGGTCGATGGTGGGCGCTGCATCTGAGCTCGAGGCGGTGGTGCCGGCGCGCGCGCCCTGGTCGGGGGTGGTGCCCGCCGGCGCGGTGCTGACCATCACCGATCTCGAGGGGCAGCAGGCGGTCGATTTCCTGTGCTACGACGCCGCCGACCCTTCGGATCGCTACTCGGCCACCAACACGATCAAGGTGCAGGGCAATATCCATGTCGGCCTCGGCACGGTGCTCTTCGCCGATAGCGGCGCGGCGCTGATGACGGTGATCGCCGACAGCTTCGGGCTGCATGACACGATCTATGGCTGCTGCTCGAACCCGAACAACCGGCTGCGCTACGGGGTGATGACGACCGAATCCTGCTATTCGAACTTCGCCGCCGAACTGGCCCGCCGCGGGCTGGGGCGCGAGGCGATCGTGCCCAATATCAACTGGTTCATGCGCGTGCCCGTCAACCCGGACGGCAGCGCCGGCATTGCCGAGGGCGCCACCGAGCCGGGCAGCGCGGTCTCCCTGCGCGCCGAGCGGGACGTGCTCGCGGTGCTGTCGAACTGCCCGCAGATGCACAACCCGTGCAACGGCTATGCGCCGAGCCCGGTACGGGTGCGCATCGCGCGCGATCAGACGGACTGATCCTCGGGAAGGCGCTCGGGGTCGATATCCGGCTCCGGCTCGATGTCCGGGCGCGGCTCCGGGTTCTGCGCCTGCTGCGACTCCTGCTGCAGCGACTGCCCGGCAATGGACAGATCCTGCCCGGCCCCTTCGATGGTATTGCACGCACCGAGCGCGATCAGCGCGGATGTGCTTGCGGCGAGCAGGACGGGGCGGGTCATGCGGGTCTCCTCAGTGTGTTCAGCGACAGCATAGCGACCGTCGGCAGCGCCGCAAGCCCGCTCACACCAGCCGTGATGTCTCCACCGCGGCGCGGATGAAATCGGCGAAGAGCGGGTGGGGCGCGAAGGGCTTGGATTTGAGCTCGGGGTGGAACTGCACGCCGATGAACCAGGGATGACCCTCATGCTCGACGATCTCGGGCAGCTTGCCGTCGGGCGACATGCCCGAAAAGCGCAGCCCCTGCGCCTCGAGCGCGTCGCGATAGGCCACATCGACCTCGTAGCGGTGGCGGTGGCGCTCCTCGATGCGGGTCGTGCCGTAGGCGCGCGCCACGGCCGATCCCTCGGCGAGCTCGGCGGCATAGGCGCCGAGCCGCATCGTTCCGCCCTTGTCGTCCTCGGGGCGGCGCTGCACGGTATGGGCGCCCTGCACCCATTCCTTGAGATGATAGACGACGGGCGTGAAGCGGGTATTGCCGGCCTCGAAATCGAACTCCTCCGAGCCGGCATCCTTGATTCCGGCGAGGTTGCGCGCCGCCTCGATCACCGCCATCTGCATGCCGAGGCAGATTCCGAAATAGGGGATCCTGCGCTCGCGGGCGAACTCGGCGGCGCGGATCTTGCCCTCGGTGCCGCGCTCGCCGAAGCCGCCGGGCACGAGGATCGCGTGAAACCCCTCGAGCCAGGGCGAGGGATCCTCGCGCTCGAAGATCTCGGCGTCGATCCATTCCGGGCGCACCCGCACCCGGTTGGCCATGCCGCCATGGGTCAGCGCCTCGCGGATGGATTTGTAGGCGTCCTCGAGCTGGGTGTATTTGCCCACCACGGCAACGCGAACCTCGCCCTCGGCGTTCTCGATGCGGTCCATCACGTCGTGCCAGCGGCGCATGTCGGGGCGCGGCGCCGGGCTGATGCTGAACGCATCGAGCACGGCCTGGTCCAGCCCGACCCGGTGATAGGCCAGCGGCGCCTCGTAGATCGTGCTCAGATCATAGGCCGGGATCACCGCCTCGCGCCGGACATTGCAAAACAGCGCGATCTTGTCGCGCTCGCCCTCCGGGATCGGATGCTCGGAGCGGCAGACCAGCACATCGGGCGCGATGCCGATGGCGCGCAGCTCCTTGACGGAGTGCTGCGTCGGCTTGGTCTTGAGCTCGTGCGAAGCGGCGAGATAGGGCAGCAGCGTCAGATGCATGAAGATGCACTCGCCGCGCGGGCGCTCCTGGGCGAACTGGCGGATCGCCTCGAAGAAGGGCAGCCCCTCGATATCGCCCACCGTGCCGCCGATCTCGCAGAGCTGGAAATCCGTCTCCGCGTCGCCGATGCGCAGGAAGTCCTTGATCTCGTTGGTGACATGCGGGATCACCTGAATCGTCTTGCCGAGATAGTCGCCGCGGCGTTCCTTCTCGAGCACGTTCGAGTAGATCCGCCCCGACGACACCGAGTCGCTCGCGCGCGCCGAAACGCCCGTGAAGCGCTCGTAGTGGCCCAGATCGAGATCGGTTTCCGCGCCGTCATCGGTGACGAAGACCTCGCCATGCTCGAAGGGCGACATCGTGCCGGGATCGACATTGAGATAGGGGTCGAGCTTGCGCAGCCGCACCGTGTAGCCGCGCGCCTGCAGGAGTGCGCCGAGCGCGGCCGAACTCAGCCCCTTGCCCAGGCTGGAGACGACCCCGCCCGTGATGAAGACATAGCGTGCCATGCGGAAGATGCTCCCGTGATCCTGCCTCGAGGCGGCGGGTCCCGACCGCCACCATCACGGGCGCCGAGCGTTAGCGGATTTCGCGCGGCCCGGCAAGCCGGGGGCGACCGCGGCTAGTCGGCGCGCGGCGGCACCAGCGGATCGCCGTCTTCCTGTGCGGGCGGCGGCAGCAGGCTGTCCTCTGCCGGGGCGCCGGCGGGGGCGTCTTCGGCCGGCGCGCCGGTCATCCGGTCCATCACCGAGGTCCCCGTCGCGGTCTGCGCGGCCATGATCGTCAGGATCAGCGAGGTGGTGATGAAGGCCGCGGCAAGCGCCCATGTCAGTTTGCCGAGCCCCGACAGCGCCGGCCGCGTCGCCGTGTTGCCGCCGCCGCCGCCGCCGCCCATGCCGCCGAGCCCGCCCCCCTCGGAGGGTTGCAGCAGCACGATCCCCACCAGCGAGAGCGCCAGCAGCAGATGAATCGCGAGGACGATGTTTTCCATGGGTCCGGTCCGCCTGTCTGTTCGGCCCACTGTGTATGCGCGCAGGGCCATGGCCGCAACCCCCGCCCCGGGCGCCGCGGGGGCGGAAAAACCGGTTTCGCCGCCGGCGCGGCGCCATTAAGACGGGCGCGAAGGCACGGCAACGGGGAATGGACATGGCCAATGTGGTCGTCATGGGCGCACAATGGGGCGACGAGGGCAAGGGCAAGATCGTGGACTGGCTCTCCGAACGCGCCGACGTGATCGCGCGCTTTCAGGGCGGGCACAATGCCGGTCACACCCTGGTGATCGGTGGCGAGACCTACAAGCTGTCGCTGCTGCCCTCGGGGATCGTGCGCCCCGGCAAGCTCAGCGTGATCGGCAATGGCGTGGTGCTCGATCCCTGGGCGCTGATCGAGGAGATCGAGCGGCTGAGCGCGCAGGGCATCGCCATCAGCCCCGGCAGCCTGATGATCGCGGAGAACGCGCCGCTCATCCTGCCGCTGCATGGCGAGCTCGACCGCGCCCGCGAGGGGCAGACCGGCACCGCCCGCATCGGCACCACCGGGCGCGGGATCGGCCCGTGCTACGAGGACAAGGTCGGGCGGCGCGTGGTGCGGGTGGCCGATCTCGCCGATGATGCGACGCTCGTCGCGCGGGTGGAGCGGCTGGCGGTGCATCACGACGCGCTGCGCCGCGGGCTCGGCATGCCCGAGCTCGACCGCGACGCGTTGCTGGCCGAACTGCGCGCCATCGCGCCGCGGATCCTGCCCTTCGCGCGCCCGGTCTGGAAGGTGCTTGCCGCGGAGCGGCGCAAGGGGCGGCGGATCCTCTTCGAGGGGGCGCAGGGCGCGCTTCTCGACATCGATTTCGGGACCTATCCCTTCGTCACCTCGTCCAACACCATGTCGGGCGCGGCCGCCACGGGCACCGGGCTCGGCCCGAACGCCATCGATTTCACGCTCGGCATCGTGAAGGCCTACACCACGCGGGTGGGCGAGGGGCCCTTTCCCACCGAGCTCGAAGACGCCAACGGCCGGCGCCTCGGCGAGCGCGGGCGCGAATTCGGCACCGTGACGGGCCGCCAGCGCCGCTGCGGCTGGTTCGACGCGGTGCTGGTGCGCCAGACCTGCGCGGTGGGCGGGGTCTCGGGCATCGCGCTCACCAAGCTCGACGTGCTCGACGGTTTCGACGAGCTGCGCATCTGCACCGGCTACGAGCTCGACGGCGAACGCCTCGATCACCTGCCGACCGCCGCCGATCAGCAGGCGCGCGTGGTGCCGGTCTACGAGAGCTTCGAGGGCTGGCAGGAAAGCACCGCCGGCGCGCGCCGCTGGGCCGACCTGCCCGCCGCCGCGATCAAGTATGTGCGCCGCATCGAGGAGTTGATCGCCTGTCCGGTGGCGCTACTGTCGACATCACCGGAGCGCGACGACACCATTCTCGTCACCGATCCGTTCGCGAATTGAGGCCACGAGGCGAGGTCGTGATGGCATTATCCTGGAAGGCGCGCCGTCGCTGGGCGCTCGTGGTGCTCGTGGTGGGGCTGCCGGTCTATATCGTGCTCGCGGTCAATCTCGTGGATCTGTTCGACCGGCCGCATTTCCTCGTCGAGTTCGCGATCTTCGCCGGGCTGGGCGTGCTCTGGGCGCTACCCCTCAAGGGGCTGTTTCGCGGCATCTCGCAGCCCGAACCCGAGGAGGAGCGCCGCGGCCGGTGAGGGCTTGCGCGCGCGGCGCAGGGCGGTCACGCTGCGCCCATGATCGACATGGCGCGCGAGGAACGGGGCATTCGCCGGGGCATAATCGGCGCGCTCGCCGTGGTTCTGGCGGGGTTTGCGGGGGCGATCGCGCTGCTGCCGCGGCTCGTGACCCTTCCCGGGGAGCTGGCCGCGCGGCTGGCGCTCGCGGCGCTGTGTGCCGGGGTGGTCGCGCTGGTGCTCCTGGTGGCGGTGCTCATGGTATCGACGGGTCGGCGAAGCTCGCCCGAGGATATTGCCGGGGCGGCGGCCGGGCCGCCGAGCCCGCGCCTCGCTCGCAAGGTGGCGTTCCTGCAGAATACGCTCGAACAGACGGTGATTGCGGCGATCGCGATGCCGGCCTATGCGGCGGTGTTCGCGGGGGACTGGCTGGCGGTGGTTCCAGTGGCGGCGGCGTTCTTCGTGCTCGGGCGGGTGCTGTTCTATCGCGGCTATCCGGGCGGGGCCGGGGCGCGCGCCTTTGGCATGGCGCTCACGATGCTGCCCGGCGCGCTCCTGCTCTTGGCGGCGCTCGGCGGGGCGATCTGGCGTGGCCTGGCGTGACGGGCGCGCGGTGAGCGGCGCCTTGATCCGCACGCACGAAGGGGTGACGCTTGCGGGGGCGGGGGCGTTCACCGCGGCGGGGCTGCGGCTGGCGCTCGGGCATGCGCCGCATCTCGTCGCCGCCGATGGCGGCGCCGACCGGGTGATGCGCCATGGCCACACGCCGCGCGCGGTGATCGGCGACCTCGACTCGCTCAGCGACGGCGCCCGCACCCGGCTCGGCGCGCGCGTCCATCATCTGCCCGATCAGGACAGCACCGATTTCGACAAGGCGCTGCGCAGCATCGACGCACCCTTCGTGATCGCACTGGGTTTCACGGGCGGCCGGCTCGACCACACGCTCGGGGCCTTCAACACACTCGCGCGTCACCCCGCGCGGCGCTGCGTGCTGCTGGCGGGGGGGGATCTGTGCTTTGTGGCGCCGCGGGCGCTCGATCTTGGGCTGCGCCGGGGGATGCGGCTGTCGCTGTTTCCGATGGGGGCGGTGAGCGGGCGCTCGACCGGGCTGCGCTGGCCGATCGACGGGCTGGATTTCGCGCCGGATGCCGTGATCGGCACATCGAACGAGGTCACGGATCCGGATGTCGCGCTGCGGTTTTCGGGGCGGGGGATGCTGGTGATCCTGCCGCGGGGGGCGCTGGGGCCGGTGCTCGCGGCGCTGGGTGCGGCGCGCGGTTGAGCGCGCGCTCGCGCAGCACGATATAGAGCCCCGCGCCGGTAATCACCACGATTCCCGCCATCGCCAGCGCATTCGGAAAATCGCGAAACAGCACCCAGCCGACCGCAACGGTGAAGGGCAACTCCATGTATTGCACCGGCGCCAGCGTCGCCGAGGGCGCGTGGCGCAGTGCCATCGTCACCACCAGGTGCCCCAGCGTGCCCACGATGCCCAGCGCGGCGAGCAGCGCCCAGCCCCCCGCATCCGGCATCACCGGCGCGAGCGGCGCGGCGCCGATCAGCGCGCCCACCAGCAGGATCGGCGCCAGGATCGCCGTGCTCATCGCGCCGCTGACCGCCTGCAGCACCAGTGGATCAGCGCGCTTGGCGGCGCGGCGGGTGACGATGATGAAGCCCGTGAACGCCGCCGCCGTCACCAGCGGCAGGAACACCACGGGGCCGAAGGCCGCAAAGCTCGGCTGGATCACCAGCAGCGTGCCCGCGAACCCGACCGCACAAGCGCCCAGCCGCCGGATGCCCGCCTCCTCGCCCATGAACGCCCAGGCCAGCAGCAGCAGCAGGAACGGCTGCACGAAGACGATCGCCAGCGCCTCGGCGAGCGGCATCACCGTGAGCGCCGCGAACAGCGCCGCGATCGCGCCAACATGCAGCACCGTGCGCAGCAGCGTCAGCCACATCAGATCAGGCGCCAGCCGCATCACCCGCCCCGTCGCCCACAGCACCGGCGCCAGCAGCAGGAGCTGCACGGCAAAGCGGGCGGTGACGATCTGCAGCACCGGGAGCGTCTCGCCGGCCCATTTCGCCAGCCCGTCGCCGAGCGGCGCGAGGATGCAGAAGGCGAGCATCAGCAGCACGCCAAGGAGCGGGCGATCGGCGTTCATCGCGCGACCCTAGGGGTTTGGCGCGGGGGCGGCAATCGGTCGCGGATCGTCGCGCGCTGCCCCTTGCCGGCCCCCGCGCCGCGTCTAGGTCATGGCCGCATCCGTGGAGGGCCCCATGCTCAACGCCGTCATCATCACCACCCTCGTCTTCCTGCTCAGCATGACGCTGCTCGGCCTGCAGATCGAGACGCGCAAGGCCGCGCGTCTCGGCCGGCGGCGCGACGGCTGAGGCGCAGCGTCAGGCGAGCTTCGCGTCGAGCGTGATCTCGGCATCGAGCAGCTTCGAGACCGGGCAACCCGCCTTCGCGGCCTCCGCCGCCTCGCGGAACGCAGCCGGGTCGGCGCCGGGGATGCTGGCCGTCAGGTCGAGATGCACCTTCGTGATCGCAAAACCGCCGTCGACCTTCTCCAGCGAGACCTGCGCCGATGTCTCGATGCGCTCGGCCGTCATGCCGCGCTCGCCGAGCTGACCCGACAGCGCCATGGAGAAGCAGCCCGCATGCGCCGCTCCGATCAGCTCCTCCGGGTTGGTGCCCGGGGCGTCCTCGAATCGCATCGCGAAGCCGTAACCCGTCCCGTCGAGAGCGCCGCTCTCGGTGCTGACGGTGCCGGTGCCGGTCTTGAGATCGCCGCTCCAGACGGCGGAACCCGTGCGCTTCATGTCGTCCTCCTCTCTCGCTGTTTGCCTGCGACACGTAGCGCGCCGGTGCGGCCTCGGCCATGGGGCGCTTGCGCCGGCGCGCCGACGGCCGTAAGCAGTGGTCGGACATCAGAAAGAAATTCCGATGCAGATCCTCGTCAATACCGACAACACCATCGACGGCCCGGAGGCGGTGCGCCAGGCCGTGGCACAGCTCGCCGAGCAGCGGCTGCGCGCCGTCTCGGGGCATGTCACGCGCCTCGAGATCCATCTCAAGGACGAGAACGCCGACAAGGGCGGCGCCGATGACAAGCGCTGCGTGGCCGAGGCGCGGGTCGAGGGGCGTGCGCCGATCGCGGCGAGCCACAATGCGGGCACCGTGGAGCAGGCCGCCGCCGGGGCGCTCGACAAGCTGCGCGCCGCGCTCGACAGCGATCTGGGCAAGCGCGGGCGCCATCGCGGATGACGGTGATCTACGGGCTGGCCAATTGCGATGGCTGCCGCAAGGCGCGCCGCGCGCTCGAGGCGGCGGGGCACGCGGTGACGCTGCGCGATGTGCGCGTTGATCCGCTCGCCGCCGCCGAACGCGACCGGATGCTCGATGCCTTCGGGGACCGGCTGGTGAACCGGGCCTCGGCGACCTGGCGCAAGCTCGACGACGCGGAGCGCGCGCGCACGCCGCAAGCGCTGCTCGCGGCGTATCCGGCGCTCATGAAACGGCCGGTGATCGAGAGCGCGGGCGCGCTGCATCTGGGCTGGACCGCCGCGGTGCAGCGCGCGCTGCTGGGCTGATCCGCGCCGCCCGGGACCTGCGCGGCGGCGGGAATGCGCCCGTGCGCCCCGAACCGGGACCGAGCGGGTTTGACAGGGCAACTCAACCCGCTAGCATCCTCTTGGTAGCCATGAGCTGCATCAGGACACAGCCATAGGGAGAACAGCCATGTCCGACGATTTCGACAGCGCGCGCCGCAATTTCCTGCGCGCGGCCGTGGCCACGGCGGCCGCGGTGCCGGCTGCGGGCCTCGGCCTCTATGCCGCGAGCCGCCCGGCGCTCGCCGAGGATCTGCCGCGCGCCGAGGACGGCCATGCGCATGATTACGTCAATGACGCGGCCGACACCGATCACGACGCCTTCGAGGACGGGCAGCTCTGCGAGAACTGCACCTTCTGGACCGGCGAGGAGGAAGACGGCTGGGGCGGCTGCCAGCATCCTGACTTCATGGATGTGCTGGTGAATGCCGAGGGCTGGTGCTCGGCCTACGCGCCGGCGGCCTGACGCCCATCGCGCCGCCCGCTCCGGCGGGCGGCGTCACAACCCGGTGCGCAGGTGCCACAGTTCCGGGAACAGCTCCACCTCGAGCATCCGTCGCAGGTAGCCGACACCGGAGGTTCCACCCGTGCCGCGCTTGAAGCCGATCACCCGCTCCACCGTGGTGACATGGTTGAAGCGCCAGCGTCGGAAGTAATCCTCGAAATCGACCAGCTTCTCGGCAAGTTCGTAGAGTTCCCAGTGCGGCTGGGGCGCACGGTAGACCTGCGTCCAGGCCGCGCGCACGTCGTCATCGGGTTGCCACGGGGCGCTCACATCGCGCGCGAGCACCGCCTGCGGGATCGCGAAACCCTCCGTCGCGAGATGGCGCAGCGCCACGTCGTAGAGCGACGGGCGCGCCAGTTCGGCTTCGAGCGCGGCGACGAGATCGGGCCGGTGCGCATGCGGGCGGATCATCGCGCTGTTGCGGTTGCCGGCGGTGAACTCGATCAGCCGGTACTGCCAGGACTGAAAGCCCGAGGACTGCCCGAGATCGTCGCGAAACC
>SLQD01000133.1 GCA_007131685.1 Paracoccaceae bacterium
CCTCCGCGGGCGCGTCTGCCGCACCCGCGTCCGACGCGTCGTGCGCCTCGGCCGCCGCAGGCTGCTCGGTGGCGGCGCTGTCCTGCGCGCCCGCGACTTCGGGAGCGGCTTCGCCGTCCTGCTCGGACGCCCCAGGCTCCGCGGGCGCCTCGGCGCCGTTGCCGCCATTGGCCTGCTGGGTGCTGCCGCTGCTGCGCCGGCCCCGGCTGCGGCGGCGGCGCTTCTTCTTGGGCGGGCCGCCATCACCGGCGGACGTGGCGGCCGTCTCGGCCTCGGCAGGGGCGGCCTCGTCGGCGGGAGCGGCCTCCTCCGCCGGTTCGGCCTCGTTCACGGCGGTACTGTCCACCGAGACGACCGGCGCGGCCTCGCCCACCGGGCGGGTCGCCGTGCGGAACTTCTCGATCTTGAAATCGGGGCTCACGAGCGACGGATCGGCCTCCATGCGCACCGCCATGCCGTAGCGCGCCTCGATATGCGCGATATGCTCGCGCTTGGAGTTGACGAGGAAGTTCACCACGCTGACCGGCGCCTTGAGCAGCACCTCGGCGGAGCGCTTGCGCGTGCCCTCCTCCTCGAGCTGGCGGATGATCGACAGCGCCAGGCTGTCATCCGAGCGCAGGATGCCGGTGCCGTGGCAATGCGGGCAGGGCTGCGTCGTGGCCTCGATCATGCCGGGGCGCAGGCGCTGACGGCTCATTTCCAGCAGGCCGAAGCCCGAAATGCGCCCCACCTGGATGCGCGCGCGGTCGGATTTGAGCCGCTCCTTGAGGCGCTTCTCGACGGCGGCGTTGTTCTTGCGCTCTTCCATGTCGATGAAATCGATCACGATCAACCCGGCGAGGTCGCGCAGGCGTAGCTGGCGGGCGATCTCGTCGGAGGCCTCGAGATTGGTCTTGAGCGCCGTCTCCTCGATCGAGCCCTCCTTGGTGGCCCGGCCCGAGTTGATGTCGATCGCCACGAGCGCCTCGGTCACGCCGATGACGATGTAGCCGCCCGATTTCAGCTGCACCGTGGGGCTGAACATCGAGGCGAGATAGCTCTCGACCTGGTAGCGCGCGAAGAGCGGCAGCTCCTCGGTGTAGTGCTTCACGTGCCGCGCATGGGACGGCATGATCATCTTCATGAAGTCCTTGGCCACGCGGTAGCCCTCGGCCCCCTCGACCCAGACCTCGTCGATCTCGCGGTTGTAGAGATCACGGATCGCGCGCTTGATGAGGTTGCCCTCCTCGTAGATCGGCGCGGGCGCGATCGACTTGAGGGTGAGCTCGCGGATCTGTTCCCACAGCCGCATGAGGTATTCGTAGTCGCGCTTGATCTCCGCCTTGGTGCGCTGCGCGCCGGCGGTGCGGATGATCAGCCCGGCGCCCTCCGGCACGACGAGCGAACCGGCGATCTCCTTGAGCTTCTTGCGGTCGGGCGCGTTGGTGATCTTGCGGCTGATGCCGCCGCCGCGCGCGGTGTTGGGCATGAGCACGCAGTAGCGCCCGGCGAGCGACAGGTACGTCGTCAGCGCCGCGCCCTTGTTGCCGCGCTCCTCCTTGACGACCTGCACCAGAAGGATCTGGCGCACCTTGATGACTTCCTGGATCTTGTAGCGGCGCGGGCGCGGCTTGCGCGCGCCGCGCACCTCGTCGCTGACATCCTCGTCTGCGACGGATTCGATCTGGTCGTCGAGCTCGGCGGCGTGATCGACGGCGGCATAGGGCGCGGTCGCGCTCTCCGCGCCATTCGCCCCGGCAGCGGCGTCGCCAGCATCGGCGGCGGAGGTATCGCCCTCGGGCTCCACCACGGTCATGCCGGGGACATCGTCCGTCGCCGCGGCCGTGTCCTCGGTGGCTGCGGGTTTCGCGCGCGCGCCCCGGCCGTTCTCCTCGGCCGATTGCGCGGCGGCATAGGCGCGCTCTTCCTCGCGCAGCGCCGCGCGGTCGGCCACCGGGATCTGGTAGTAGTCCGGGTGAATCTCCGCGAAGGCGAGGAAGCCGTGCCGGTTGCCGCCGTAATCGACGAAGGCGGCCTGCAGCGAGGGCTCCACGCGGGTGACCTTCGCGAGATAGATGTTGCCGCTCAGCTGACGGCGGTTCGCCGTCTCGAAATCGAATTCGTCAACCTTGTTTCCATCCACCACCACGACGCGGGTCTCTTCCGCGTGGGTGGCATCGATCAGCATCTTTTTTGCCATGGTCTCTCATCGCATCGGCAGGCCGCCCGGGGGGCCCGTGCAAGGCCGGGGGCCGATCGCGGCCTGCCGCATGTCCGGTTGTGGCGAAAGCCATCGCGCGGCGCGCCGGCACCGGGCGGGGCTGCCGCCGGTCCAGTCGCATCTGAAGGCCTGCGCGTGTCATCGCGGTTCGTCTCCGATGCCGTCCGTGACGGCACCTTCTGGTCAGCGCCCCTTGCCTTGCGCGACAGGGGCGGGTTGGCCTCGTGGCCGGTCGGTCCGTCGCCCGAGGCGCGGCGCGGGATGCGCCCGCGCCATCCGGCGACAGCAAAACTCTCGCGGGGCCGCAGCATCGTGCGCCCCTGCGGCGACACTAGCGGCCCCCGAGGGGCGAACACAATCGAATTCTGCCCCTGCGCGAACGCGGCCCGTCTCAGCCGCGATCGAAAGCGCGCAGCCGCTTGATCAGGCTCGAGGTGTCCCAGCGGCCGCCGCCCATCGCCTGCACATCCTTGTAGAACTGGTCCACCAGGGCCGTGACCGGCAGCGGCGCGCCGATTTCCTCGGCCGTCTCGAGGCAGATGGCCAGATCCTTGCGCATCCAGTCCACCGCGAAACCGTGATCGAATTCGTCGTCGAGCATCGTGGCATGGCGGTTCTGCATCTGCCAGGAGCCGGCCGCACCCTGGCTGATCACCTCGACGACGGCGCGCCCGTCCATGCCGGCCTTCTCGCCGAAGGCCAGCGCCTCGGACAGCCCCTGAACGAGCCCCGCGATGGCGATCTGGTTCATCATCTTGGCCACCTGCCCTGCGCCGGTGTCGCCGAGACGCTTGCAGATGCGCGCATAGGCCGCCATCATCGGCTCGGCGCGCGCATAGGCCGCCTCGGTGCCGCCGCACATGATCGACAGCGCGCCGTTCTCGGCCCCCGCCTGCCCGCCGGAGACGGGCGCATCCACGAAGGCGATGGCGCGCGCATCGGCCTCGGCCTGCATCTCGCGCGTCACCTTCGCCGAAACGGTGGTATGGTCGACGAAGACGGTGCCGGGCTCCATCCCCGCAAAGGCGCCGTCGGGCCCGGTGCAGACCGCGCGCAGATCGTCGTCATTGCCGACACAGGCCATCACGAAGGCCGCACCCTGCGCGGCGGCGGCCGGGGTGGGCTTGTGGCTGCCGCCATGCGTGGTGACCCAGTCCGCGGCCTTCGCCGCGGTGCGGTTGTACACGGTGACGTCGTGGCCCGCCTTCGCCAGATGCCCCGCCATCGGCGCGCCCATCACGCCGAGCCCCAGAAACGCGACCTTCGCCATGTCAGTCCCCCGCAATTGCATGTCCGATCCGTTGGCGATACCTAACCACGCAGCCGCGCATGCAACAACAGGCTTGTCATGGTCACCGCCTTCCGCTGGCTCTTGCGCATATTCGGGATGCTGGTGGCGCTTGCGGCGCTGGCGGCGGCCGGCGCCTATTATTTTGCCAGCCGCTCGCTGCCCGACTACTCCGCAACGCACGCGATGCCCGGCCTCGAAGCCCCCGTCGAGATCGTGCGCGACAACGCCAATGTGCCCCATATCTTCGGCGAGACCGACGCGGACGTGTTCCATGCGCTCGGCGTGGCGCATGCGCAGGACCGACTCTGGCAGATGGTGATGATGCGGCGCACCGTGAAGGGGCGGCTTTCGGAAGTGCTCGGAGAGGGCACGCTGGGCAGCGACGAGCTGATGCGCCGGCTCGATCTCGCCGGCCATGCCCGCGCCTCGCTCGAGGCGCAGGACGCGCAGACGCGCGCCGCGCTCGAAGCATATTCGCGCGGCGTCAATTCCTGGATCCGGACGGTCAATGAGGAGGCGCTGGGGCGCGGGGCGCCCGAGTTCTTCCTGTTTCCGGGCGAGATCGGCCTTTGGGAGCCCGCCGACTCGCTGGCGCTGATCAAGCTGATGGCGTTCGAGCTGAGCTCGAAGATGCGCGAGGAGGTGCGCCGGGCACGGGTGTCGATGCTGCTCGAGGGTGAACGGGTGCGCGATATCCTGCCCGATGCGCCGGGCGAGCCGATAGGCGCGCTGCCCGATTACGCGACGCTTTTCGACGGGCTCGACCAGGGCGCCGCGCTGGCGGCGGCGGATACGGGAACCGCAACGCCCTGGCCCGAGCCGGGCCGCGCGGGGGCCTCCAATGTCTGGGCGGCGCTGCCCGAGCGCTCGGCGGCGGGGGGCACGCTGATGGCCAACGATCCGCACCTGGAGCTGTCGGCACCGGGGATCTGGTATCTGGCGCGACTCGAGCTCGAGACGGGCGGCGTCATCGGCGGCACGATCCCGGGCATCCCCGCCGTGCTGACCGGGCGCAGCGCGGCACTCGGCTGGGGGGTGACCACCTCCTATCTCGACGACCAGGACCTCTATATCGAGGAGCGCCACGCCGAGGACCCGAACCGCTATCGCACCCCCGATGGCTGGGCCGAGTTCGAGACCGACAGCACGATCATCCGCGTGCGCGATTCCGACCCGGTCACCATCACCCGGCGGCGCACCGAGAACGGCCCCGTGCTGCCCGGCCATCAGGCCAACCTCGCCGGTGTGACGCCGTCGGGCCATGTCGCCACGCTCGCCTGGACGGCGCTGTCGGACGACGACACGACGATGTCCGGGGCGATGGCGGTGATGCGCGCGCAGAGCGTGGAGGAGGCGCTCGAGGCGACGGAGCTGTTCGTGGCACCCTCGCAGGTCCTCGCGCTCGCCGATGAGGACAATGTCGCGCTGCAGATGGTCGGGCGGATGCCCCGGCGCGACCCGGACCACCAGACCGCCGGCCGCATGCCCAGCCCGGGCTGGCGCGCGGAGAACCGCTGGCAAGGCTTCTTCGAGGCCGGCGCCAATCCGCGCTTCGTCAATCCGCAAAGCGGGATCGTGGGCAACACCAACAACAAGCTCGTCGACCGCCCCTTTCCCGAACATGTCAGCCATGACTGGGGCGACACGCAGCGCATCCAGCGCTGGCGCCGGCTGATGGAGCGGCGCGAGGTCCATACCCGCGACAGCTTCATCGAAACCCAGCTCGACACGGTCAGCCCCGCCGCGCGCACGCTGCTGCCGCTGATCGCGGCGGAGCTTTGGCACACGGGCGAGGCCGCCGAGGAGGGCAGCCGCGAGCGCAGGCGCCAGCGCGCGCTCGATCTTCTCGCCGACTGGAACGGCGAGATGAACGAGCACCTGCCCGAGCCGCTGATCTATGCGAGCTGGCTGCGCGAGCTGCAGCAGCGACTGCTGCGCGACCGGCTCGGCCCGATGGCGCGCGAATTCCGCCATGTCGAGCCGGTCTTTCTCGAGCGCGTCTTCCGCGACATCGACGGCGCCGCCGCATGGTGCGACGTGATCCAGTCGAGCGCCGAGGAAACCTGCGCCGAACAGGCGCGCCAGGCCCTCGACGCCGCGCTGATCCGGCTCGAGGAGACGCATGGCCCGAACCCGGAAAGCTGGCGCTGGGGCGACGCGCATGAGGCGGTGCACGCGCATGGCACGCTCGGCGAGGCGGCGCTGCTCGCGCCGATCGTCAATATCCGCCACTCGACCTCGGGCGGCGATCACACGCTTATGCGCGGCGCCACCTCCGGGCGCGATCCCGACCCGTTCCGCAATGTGCACGGCGCCGGCTTTCGCAGCGTGATCGACTTCAACGACCCGGACAGTTCGGTCTTCATCACCGCCACCGGCCAGTCCGGCAACCCGCTCAGCCGCCACTACGACGACTATGCCGCGCGCTGGCGGCGCGGCGAATACATCCCGATGTCGCTCGATCCGGAGCTCGCGCGCGGCGGCGCGGTCGGTATCACACGGCTCGAACCCGCGGCAGAATGACCCCGCAATGCGCGAGGGGCGCGCCGCCTTCCGGCCGCGCGCCCCCGGATCCGCCGCGCGCCCGGCGGCTCAGGCGCTGACCGACTCGCGCCACATCGCCGCCTCGTGCGCCTTGAGAAGAGGGGCCGCCGGACGGCTCAGCGCGGCGGCGCGGGCGGGCTCGTCGAGCTCGGGAAACAGCGCCCGGACCTCGTTCCAGGCGCGCACATCGAAGCTCGAACGCGCCATCTCGCCGAGCAGCAGGCTCTCGCTTTCGAGCCCGTTCGCCACCAGCACCACATGCGCGTCGCACAGGATATGGTAATAGGTCACTTCCTCGGCGTCGAAATCGTAATCGATCAACCCCGAGACGAGGTGCTTGGCAGGGGCCATCGCCGCATCAAGCGCAAAGAGCAGCTTCACGCGCCCGTCCGAAAGATGCACCCGGTGCTGCGGCGAGACGCGCAGATCGGCGCTCGGCTTGCCGGCGCCAAGGCTGCCGGCGGGGATGCGCACCGGGCGAAAGCGCGCATTCGCTCCCGTCAGCCGCAGCCGCGTCGACCCGATCCAGCGGATCGCATGCTCGTTGCCCATGTTGTCGAGAACGACATCGCCGGCATGCAGCATCTCGATGGGCACATCCCCCGCCGGGGTCCGGATCAGCGTGCCCTCGGCAAAGCAGACCGGCTCGCGATTGTCGAAGTCGTAGCCCACGGAATCGGTATCGCGGATGCGCAGCGAGTAGCTCGCCACCGGGTTGTTGAGCAGCTCCTGCGGCGCGCCCTCGGGAAAGATGAGCACCTGGTTGCCGTTCTGGTCGACGGCGATCACCACATCGACGGCGTCGCCCATCGCCTCGTTGAGGAACTGGTCATAGGTCTCGGCGGTGCCGGTGCCGATGACCTCGAGTTCCTGCCCGCCAAAGATGATGCTGTCACCGATCGTCGCGGTGCCGCCGGGCACCTCGATCTCCATGTCGCGCATGGTGCTGCCGGCAGCGTTCTGCGCCGAACTGTCATTCGGCGTGCCGCTGCCGATGTTGATGCCGAGATTGGCCTGATAAATGTCGGCCGTATAGGTGTCCGCCATCGCGGTTCTCCCCTGCTTCCTGCCCCATGACCCGAAGGCGCGCGGACCTCATCCGGCGTCCCCGAGCGTCGTGTTCCGATCGCTTGCCGATCGTGCGGTTGTTTGGTCCGGGGCCGGCCGTCTGGCCCGGCTGCCCGGATGTACTGCTCGTGAAGGAAAGTTAATAAAAACTTGACTCGAAGTCAAACATTCGTGTCAAGCCCCCTTGGCGAAGGGCGGCGCAGTGCGACATACGCGCATCGCCCGGCGGGTTACTGCGCCGCCACCGGCGCCGGATCGGCGAGCGCCACGATATCCATCATGATGCGGTTCATCTCGAAATCCTTCGGCGTATAGACCGCCGCCACCCCGAGCGCGCGCAGCCGCTCGGCATCGTCCTGCGGGATGATACCGCCCACGATGACGGGAACCGCGCCCAGCCCCGCCGCCTGCAGCCGCGCCATCAGATCCTCCATGAGCGGCATGTGCGAACCCGACAGGATCGACAGCCCGACCACATGCGCCCGCTCCGCCTGCACGGCGGCGACGATCTCCTCCGGCGTCAGCCGGATCCCCGCATAGCTGAACGCCATGCCGCAATCGCGCGCCCGCGCCGCGATCTGCTCGGCGCCGTTGGAATGGCCGTCGAGCCCCGGCTTGCCCACCAGGAGCTTGAGTCGCCGCCCCAGCCGATCCGAGACCGCCTCGACCGCGGCGCGGATCTCCTCGAGCCCCTCGGTGCGGTTCGAGGGCGCCGCTGCCACGCCGGTCGGCGCGCGATACCGGCCGAAGGCCTGCCGCACCACCTCGCCCCACTCCCCCGTCGTCACCCCGGCCTTCGCGGCGCGGATCGAGGGCGGCATGATGTTGGCGCCCGAGCGGGCCGCTGCACGCAATTCCTCGAGCGCCGCCGCGACCGCATCCGCGTCGCGCGCGCCGCGCCAGGCCTCGAGCCGGGCGAGCTGATCGGCCTCGGCCGCGGCATCCACGACCATGATGGAGCCCTCCCCGGTGGTCAGCGGCGAGGGTTCGGTGCCGGTGAAGGCATTGACACCCACCACGGTCGTCACCCCGCTCTCGATCCCGGCGAGACGCGCGGCGTTCGCCTCCACGAGGCGACCCTTCATGTATTCGATCGCGCCGACGGCGCCGCCCATCGCGTCGATCGCGGCAAGCTCGGCGCGCGCATCGGCTTTCAGTTTTTCAACCTTTGCGGCCACGACCGGATTGCCCTCGAACAGATCGCCGTATTCCAGCAGATCGGTCTCGTAGGCCAGGATCTGCTGCATCCTGAGCGACCATTGCTGGTCCCAGGGCCGCGGCAGGCCGAGCGCCTCGTTCCAGGCCGGAAGCTGCACTGCGCGCGCGCGCGCATTCTTCGACAGCGTCACCGCGAGCATCTCGAGCAGGATGCGATAGACGTTGTTCTCCGGCTGCTGCTCGGTCAGGCCGAGCGAATTGACCTGCACGCCGTAGCGAAAGCGGCGATATCGCGCCTCCTCGACCCCGTAGCGCTCGCGGCAGATCTCGTCCCACAGCTCGGTGAAGGCGCGCATCTTGCACATTTCCGTCACGAAGCGGATGCCGGCATTCACGAAGAAGCTGATCCGGCCGACCATTGCCGGGAAGTCCTCCGCCGCGACCTTGCCGCGCAGATCGTCGAGCACCGCCGTCGCCGTCGCCAGCGCGAAGGCGAGTTCCTGCTCCGGCGTCGCGCCCGCCTCCTGCAGGTGATAGGAACACACGTTCATCGGGTTCCATTTGGGCATCTCGGTGCGCGTCCAGGCCGCGACATCCGTGATCATGCGCAGGCTCGGCTCGGGCGGGCAGACATAGGTGCCGCGCGAGAGATACTCCTTGATGATGTCGTTCTGCACCGTGCCGGTGAGCTTGCCGATATCCGCCCCCTGCTCCTCGGCGAGCGCGACATAGAGCGCCAGCAGCCAGGGCGCGGTGGCGTTGATCGTCATCGAGGTATTCATCCGATCGAGCGGGATGCCCTCGAAGAGCGCGCGCATGTCGCCCAGATGCGCGACCGGAACGCCGACCTTGCCGACCTCGCCGCGCGCCAACTCGTGATCGCTGTCATACCCCGTCTGCGTCGGAAGGTCGAAGGCCACCGACAGCCCGGTCTGTCCCTTGGCGAGATTGGCGCGGTAGAGTGCGTTCGATGCGGTGGCCGTCGAATGCCCGGCATAGGTGCGAAACAGCCAGGGCGTGTCACGGGTCGGGGCGTCGGTCACGGGGGCCTCCTGAATCGGCGCTGCAATTTTGTTTCCACCGCTCAGGATTAAGGGCAACAATGTGACCTTGTCAATTCGCTGCAACGCAGCGCGCGGCTTCGCCGCGCTGCGTCAGGCCGTCAGCCCCGCCGGCACCGCGCGCCCCTGCGCCCGGCAGGCCGCGCTCAGCGTATTCGCAAGCAGACAGGCGATCGTCATCGGCCCCACCCCGCCCGGCACCGGCGTGATCGCCCCCGCGACCGCCGCCGCGCTTTCGAACTCCACGTCGCCCTCGAGCCGGGTCGTGCCGGTTTCCGGCTCGGTGACGCGATTGATGCCCACATCCATTACCGTCGCCCCCGGGCGCAGCCAGTCGCCGGTGATCATGCCGGGCCGCCCGACCGCAGCGACGAGAATCTCGGCGCGCCGGCAGATCGCGGCGAGATCGCGGCTGCGCGAATGCGCGATCGTCACGGTGGCGTTGTCACGCAACAGAAGCTGCGCCATCGGCTTGCCGACGATATTGGACCGCCCCACCACCACGGCCTCCGCCCCGGACAGGTCGCCGAGCCGGTCGCGCAGAAGCATCAGGCAGCCGAGCGGCGTGCAGGGCACCAGCCCGGGCTGCCCGGTATTCAAGCGCCCGACATTGGAAATGTGAAAGCCGTCCACGTCCTTCTCCGGGGCGATCGCCTCCAGCACGCGCCCCGGGTCGATCTGCGGCGGCAGCGGCAATTGCACGAGAATCCCGTGAACTGCGGGATCGGAATTGAGCCGCGCGACCAGCGCGAGCAGCGCCTCCTCGGAGGTGTCCGCATCGAGCCGATGTTCGAAACCTTCAATTCCCGCAGCCGCGCAGGCCTTGCCCTTGTTGCGCACATAGACCTGGCTCGCGGGGTCCTCGCCCACCAGCACCACGGCAAGGCCGGGTGTCACGCCCTCGGCTGCGCGAAACGCTGCCACTTCCTCGCCGATGCGCGCGCGCAGGCGCGCCGCGAAGGCCTTGCCGTCGATGATCGCCGCGCTCATCGCATCCTCCATGCCCGTCCCGGTGTGATGCCCGCTTCGGCTGCGCGCCGCAACCGCTCAGAACAATCCCTCCACATCACCATCGGCGTTGAGCCGGATCGCCTCGGCGGAGGGGTGGCGCGGCAGGCCCGGCATGGTCATGATCTCGCCGCAGATCACCACGACGAACCCCGCCCCCGCCGACAGCCTCACCTCGCGCACGGGCACGTCGTGATTGATCGGCGCACCGCGCAGATTCGGATCGGTCGAGAAGCTGTATTGCGTCTTGGCCATGCAGATCGGCAGCTCGCCGAAGCCCTCCGCCTCCCAGGCATGGAGCTGATCGCGCACCCGCTTGTCGGCGAGCACGTCATTGGCGCGGTAGATGCGCCGGGCGATGGTCTCGATCTTCTCGAAGAGCGGGCGATCGTCGGGATAGAGCGGCGCGAACTGCGAGACGCGCGCATCCGCGATCTCGGCAACCCGATGCGCCAGCGCCTCGGCCCCCGCCGAGCCCTCGGCCCAGTGCCGGCACAGGATCGCCTCCGACCCCTGCACGGCGACATACTCCGTCACCGCCGCGATCTCGGCCTCGGTGTCGCCCGCGAAATGGTTGATCGCCACGACGACCGGCACGCCGAAGGTCTTGATATTGCTGATGTGGCGGCCGAGATTCGCGCAGCCCTTCTGCACCGCCTCGACATTCTCGGCCCCGAGATCGGCCTTGGCGACGCCGCCATTCATCTTCATCGCGCGCACCGTCGCCACCAGCACCACGCAATCGGGCGCGAGGCCCGCCTTGCGGCACTTGATGTTCATGAACTTCTCCGCGCCCAGATCTGCGCCGAAGCCCGCTTCCGTGACGACGTAATCGGCCGCCTTGAGGGCGGTGCGCGTCGCGATGACGGAATTGCAGCCATGCGCGATATTGGCGAAGGGGCCGCCATGCACGAAGGCGGGGGTGTTCTCGAGGGTCTGCACGAGATTGGGCTGCATCGCATCCTTCAGCAGCACGGTCATCGCCCCGTCGGCGCCGAGATCGCGCGCATAGACCGGCGAGCGATCGCGCCGATAGGCGACGATGATCCCGGCAAGGCGGCGCTGCAGATCGGCGAGGTCG
>SLQD01000095.1 GCA_007131685.1 Paracoccaceae bacterium
CCCGGCGCGACAGGCAACGGCTTCGACAGCTTCACCGGGATCGGCGCGGCCTCGCGGGTCAATGCCGGCTATGACGACGCGGCCAATATCGACCCCGGCCATACCGGGCGCGATCACGCCTTCACCCCCGGCCAGACCCTGGTCAAGGCGGTCAGCCGCGACACCCCGCCCGACAGCGCCCGCACCACGATCCACCGCTTCGTCAGCCTCACCGTGGTCGCCGCGCCGCCGCCGGAGGGGGCCTTCCGCCCGCCGCTGGGAGGCGACGACAAGGATGTGCCGGCAAGCTGGCGCGCCGGGCGCCTCGACTGGGCGCAGGTGCCGCGCATCGCGACCGAGGCGCTGCCGGCGGAGGATGTGGACTGGCCCGCGCGCGCGCAGGCCGCGCTCAAGACCTGGCAGAGCTGGCGCGTCTGGGGCAATGGCGCGCGCAACATCGTCCCCGATGTGCTGCAGGGGCCGTATCGGCGCGAGCTCGGCCGCGAGATCGGGCGCTGCCTTCAGGCGCTGACCACCGATGCCGATCCGGACACCAAGCGCGAGATCATGATCGGGATGATCCAGCTCGGCATCGACCAGTGCGTCGGCGCCTACCAGGCCGATGCAGCGGATCCCGACAATACCAGCGAGAGCCAGCGCTGGGATATCGGCCGGCGCGCGCCGACGGCGCTCGCCGCGCTGATGCTGCCCGACAGCGGCTGGATCGCCGGCGCGCTCGCCAATCGCTGGCGCTGGCAGGACACCTCCTCCTACGGGGTTATCGACCAGGCCGTGATCGACGCCTTCGACGATGACACCGAGGACGGCGCCACCGACGGCATGCAGGGCTTCGGCGACTGGATCGCCGCGCGGCCGTCGCGCCAGGACGGGGTCTCGCCGCCCGATACGCGGATCGCGCTGGGGAAATACCCGCTCACCGAGACCTATCGCCGGATCGGTCATCTCTCGCAGTTTCTCGGCGTCAGCGCGCTGCACCTGTTCGAGGGCGCGGCGGAGATCTTCGACGGCGACGGGGTGGTGCGGTTCAACGATCGCTGGGACGCGCTGGTGCGCGCCGGCTGGCCGGATATCGGCGACGAGTCCGGTTACCAGGTGTCGGGCAACAGACCCGGCGAGACCGATTACGACTGGTTCCGCGAGATCCGCCCGGCGATGCGCCCCGCCCCCGTGCCGCTGCCGCCCGAGCGCCCCGCGCCGCCCGAGCTCGCCGCCGACGGCACCCGCATCACGGTGACGCCGGTTTCGCCCTATGTCGGCCATGGCGGCGGCGCGATGACGCGCATGGATCTGCGCTACCGCCATCTCGAGGGGGATCGGGGTTGGACCGAGATCGCGGATGTGACGCTCGACGCGAACGGGCGCCATGTCATCGGCGACGGCGACGGAGCCGAGCTCGCCCCGCATGCCCGGCACGCCGTGGCGATCCGGTATCACAACGGCGAGGGCCCCGGCGCCTGGTCACGCAACTGGAGCGAGGCGCCCCAGCAGGGCCCCTCCGGCGAGCCCTGGGCGGCGGCGGTGATCACCACGGGCGAGGCCACGCAACCGACGGCGCCGGAATTCCGCGCCGCGCCGGTGCTCGAATCGCATTTCACCGCCGGTAGCGCGGTGCGGGTGCGCGCCGCGGAGCTCACCGGCACGCCGGCGCCCGAGCTGAGCTATCGCTGGATGCTCGACGGCGACCCCGTCCCCGAGGCCCGCGGCGACAGCTTCACCCCGGATCTCGCGCATGTCGGGCGCACCGTCTCGGTGGAGATCACCGCCACCAACAGCGAGGGCACGGCCACCGCAACCGTCGCCGGCGCCGCCATCACCGAGCCGCGCGCCCATTCGGGCTACGCCCCGCGCGAATTCGCCACCGAGGGCAATATCCGCATCCGCCGCCTCGGCGGGGAGGGCGACTCGCTTGTGCAGACCGATACCTCGACGCGCACCACCTTCGCGCTCTGGTGGGCCGCCGATGCACCGATGGAGATGCATCTGTTCGGCACCGAACATCGCAGCGACTTTCACATCGGCGCCGACGGGCGCATCGGCGTGCGGCTGCGCGGCCATGACAGCACAGCGCTCGGCAGGCTCGTCTTCGCACCGGTCGATACGACGCAGCTCGCCTGGTATCTGATCTCCGTCGATACCGGCCGCGCCGAGGCCGATGAACGCATCCGCGTCTATCGCCGCCCCGCGCGCAGCGACACCCCGCCCCGGCGCGTCGCCATCGAGAGCGTCGAGACCCCGGTGGAGCGCGACGGCGCACTGCAGCTCTCTCGCGACATCTACGACCAGTACATCTTCGGCGATACCGATGTGGCGCAGACCCTCACCGATTACTGGCACGCTCATGGCGTCGCGCTGGAGCCGGAGGATTTCTTCGATGCGAGCGGCCGGCCCGTCGATATCGACACCATCGGCGAGCCGGATCTGCGCATGGGCGGCGCCATGGACGCCGCCGCGATGACCGCCCGGCGCAACAGCGGCCGCCGCCGTGATCCGCTGCCCGCCGAGGATGACGACGCCGTCTTCGAGGAGGTCGGCCTGATCCTGCCCGACTGACCCCGCCCCCGCCGGCCCCGCCGCGCTTGCCGGATGCGGCCGGCGCGGGCATCGGGGCGCGATCCCCCGAACACCCCGGAACCCGCCGGAGAAGCCATGCCCACCGCACCGCGCCTGTCGATCCTGATCATCAGCTACAATACCCGCGAGATGACGCTCGAATGCCTGCGCTCGGTGGCGCGCGAGACGCGCACACCGCACGAGGTGATCGTGGTGGACAATGCTTCGCCCGACGGCTCGGCGGCGGCGATCGCGGCGGAGTTTCCCGATATCCGGCTCTTCGCCGAGACCACCAATCACGGCTTCGCCGGCGGCAACAACCTCGCCGCG
>SLQD01000171.1 GCA_007131685.1 Paracoccaceae bacterium
CGCTGCACGCGCTCTTCACCGGCCACGAGGATGACTGGGACCGCCGCCTCGAGATCGAGACCGCGCCGGGTTACGCCATCCTAGACGAGCCCGTCGAGATCGAGCTGCGCATCGAGGATCAGGGCGCGGTGCCCGGCGACGTTGCCGGGCAGGCCGAGCTGACCATGGCGCTCAATGGCGAGACGCAGCGCGAAATGGAGGTGCCCACCGGCGAGACGATCACCTTGCCGGTCACCCTCGAGCGCGGCGGCACCAACGTGGTGACCATCGATGTCGCCGAGGAGGAGGGCGAGCTCACGGCGCGCAACAACAGCGCCGTCATCGGGATCAACGGCGTGCGCGACCGCTTGTCGGTGCTGCTGGTGTCGGGCGAGCCGCATGCCGGCCAGCGCACCTGGCGCAACCTGCTGCGCTCCGACAGCGCGGTGGACCTCGTGCATTTCACGATTCTGCGTCCGCCGGGCAAGCAGGACGGCGCGCCGGTGGACGAGCTCGCGCTGATCGCCTTTCCCACGCGCGAGCTCTTCGTGGACAAGATCGAGGAGTTCGATCTCATCATCCTCGACCGCTACCAGCGCCGCGGCATCCTGCCCTCGGCCTATTTCGCCAATATCCGCGACTACGTCACCGCCGGCGGCGCGGTGCTCGTGGCGGCGGGGCCGGAGCTTGCCGGGGCCGACAGCGTGGCCCGTTCGCCGCTGGGCGAGATCTTTCCGGGCCGGCCCACCGCGCAGGTGCGCGAGCAGGGCTTCACCCCGCGCATCAGCGATCTCGGCCAGCGCCATCCGGTCACGGCCGGGCTCGACGAGCTGCATGGCGGCGACGGCGACGACCCCGGATGGGGCCGCTGGTTCCGCCAGATCGAGCTCGAGGCGCAGGGCGGGCAGGTCGTGATGACGGGCGTGGATGAGCGCCCGCTCCTGATTCTCGACCGGGTCGGGGAGGGGCGGCTGGCGCTGCTGGCCTCGGATCACGCCTGGCTGTGGCATCGCGGTTACGAGGGCGGCGGCCCGCAGCTCGAACTGCTGCGCCGGCTCGCGCACTGGACGATGGAGGAGCCCGAGCTCGAGGAGGAGGCCCTCACCGCGGCGGCCGATGGCGCCAGCGTGACCGTCACGCGCCGCACCCTCGAGGAGAGCGCCGCCCCCGTCACCGTCGAGGGCCCGGATGGCGCGCGGTTCGAGCTCGCGCTCGAGGAGTCCGGGCCGGGGCGCTTCACGGCCGAGTGGGAGGCGGACGATATCGGGCTCTACCGGCTCGATGACGGCGCGCATGAGGCGGTCGTCGCGGTGGGCCCGTCGGCGCCGCGCGAGTTCGAGGAAACCATAGCCACCGGCGAGAAGATCGCTCCGCATGTCGAGGCGACACGCGGCGGCATCTTCCGCATCGAGGACGGGCTGCCGAGCATCCGCGATGTGCGCGAGGGGCGCGCGGCGGCGGGGCGCGGCTGGCTGGGGCTGACGCCGCGCGATGCGTATCTGACCACCGATCTGTCGCGCGGGCCGCTCCTGCCCGGCTGGGCGTGGCTGTTGCTGGCGGCGTCGCTGGCGCTGGCGGCGTGGCTGCGCGAGGGGCGGCGCTGAGCGATGTGCGGGCGGATCGCGCTCGGCGAGATGAGCTGGGAGGATTTCGACGCCTGGCTCGCCATCCGCCCCGCCGACCGCCCGATCCCGGCGCGCTACAATGTCCCGCCCACAAGCGAGGTTCCGATCGCGTATCGGGACGGCGCAGCGGTGCAGGGCGCCTTCGCGCGCTGGGGGCTGGTGCCGCACTGGCATCGCGGCGCACTTTCCGGGATGCGCTTTTCGACCTTCAACGCCCGCGCCGAGGACGCCGCGCGCAAGCCCGCCTTTCGCGATGCCTGGCGCCATGGACGCTGCCTCGTGCTGGCGCGGGGGTATTACGAGTGGAAGCGCGACGGCGACGCCAAGCAGCCCTTCTTCATCCATCCGGCGGGGAACGCGCCCGGGCTCGTCTTCGCGGGGCTGATGACGCGCGTCGCACTGCCCGATTTCGAGGGGGCGAGCTGCGCGGTGCTCACCGAGCCCGCAGAGGGCGATCTCGCCGCCATCCATCACCGCATGCCCGTGACCCTCGCCCCGGAGGCCGTCGCGGGATGGCTCGCCGGCGCGGCGCTTGGCGATGTCGCGCGGCTGGCGCTGACGGCGCGCGCGCATCACCGCGTCGCCGCGCGGGTGGGCAATGTGCGCAATGACGATGCCGGGCTGATCGCGCCGGCCGGATAGGCCCTTGCCCCGGCGCTGGCCGGCGGCGAGGATGGGCAGCAGGGAGGCCGGCCATGCACACCGCGACACTGCGCAATCTCGAAACCATCGAGCGGCGGCTGCTGTGGCTGTCGCAATGGACGATCCACAACGCCAATGCCCTGCGCCCGAAATCGGAGGGCGACGTGAAGGTGGGCGGCCATCAGGCGAGCTGCGCCTCCATGGTCACGCTGATGACGGCGCTCTATTTCCACGCGCTTCGCCCCGAGGACCGCGTCGCCGTCAAGCCGCATGCCTCGCCGGTTTTCCATGCCGCGCAGTATCTGATGGGCAACCAGAGCCGCGATCAGCTCGAGCGCTTTCGCGGCTGGGGCGGGGCGCAGTCCTATCCCTCGCGCACCAAGGACGTGGATGATGTCGATTTCTCCACCGGCTCGGTGGGGATGGGGGCTGCGATGCCGGCCTTCGCGGCGATGGTGCAGGATTACCTCCACGCGCACGGCTTCGCGCAGGGGCCCGAGGGGCGGATGGTCGCGCTGGTGGGCGATGCCGAGCTCGACGAGGGCAATATCTACGAGTGCCTGCAGGAAGGCTTCAAGCAGGGGCTGCGCAACACCTGGTGGGTGATCGACTACAACCGCCAGA
>SLQD01000036.1 GCA_007131685.1 Paracoccaceae bacterium
CGCCGCTGGTGCTCGACAAGGGTCGCGCGCCCGGCGGGCGCATGGCGACGCGCCGCGCCGACTGCGCCGCCGGGCCGCTGCGCTTCGATCACGGCGCGCAATATCTCACCGCGCGCGATCCGGGCTTCGCGCAGCTCATCGAGGGGTTGGCGGGCCGCGCCGTGGCGCGCTGGCCGGACGGATCGGGGCGCGCGCGCTGGGTCGGGTTGCCGGGCATGTCGGGCCTGCCCCGCGCACTCGCCGAAGGGCTCGAGCTGCGCCAGGGCACCGAGGTGACGGGCCTGCACCCCGACGGGGCGGGCTGGCAGGTCGAGACGACACGGGACACGATCGCGGCGCGCGCGGTGGTGCTCACGGTCCCGGCGCCGCAGGCGGCGGCCCTCATCGGCGCCGATCACCCGCTCGCCGCGGCGCTCGGCGCGGTGCGGCTCGAGCCCTGCCTGACGCTGATGGCCGCCTTCCCCGCCGCGGCGCCGCGCCCCTTCACCGATCAGGTGAGCGAGACGCACCCGCTCGCCTGGATCGCGCAGGACAGCACCAAGCCGGGGCGCCCCGATACCGCGACGAGCTGGGTGGCGCAGGCCGCGCCGGGCTGGAGCGCAGCGCATCTGGAGGCGGATAGCGACGCCCTCGCCGAAGGGATGCTGCCGCTTCTGGCCGAGCGGCTCGGCTTGGCGGCGCAGGACGCGCTGCACGCGGCGGCGCATCGCTGGCGCTACGCGCGGGTGACGGCGCCGCTAGGGCGGCCCTTCCTGCACCATGGCCGGCTCTGGCTCGGCGGCGACTGGTGCCTTGGCGCGTGCGTCGAGGCGGCCTGGACGAGCGGCACCGCCATCGCCACCGAGCTTCTGGACCACCCGCATGGCCGCTGATCGCGCCCGCAACGATCTGGAAATCTACGACGCCGTCGCCGATCGATGGTGGTCGGACGAGGTGCGCTGGGTGCGCGCGCTGCGCAATCTCGTGCCGGGCCGGCTCGGCTGGTTCGACCGCCAGATCGACTGGGCCGGGCGCGCGGTGCTCGATCTGGGATGCGCGGGCGGCTTCATGGCCGAGGCGCTCGATGCCCGCGGCGCCCGCGTCACCGGCATCGACCCGGCCGCGCGCGCTGTCGCCGCCGCGCGCGCCCATGCCGCCGCCGAGGGCCGCGAGATCGACTATGATGTCGGGGGGGGCGAGGCGCTGCCCTACGGCGATGCCGGCTTCGATGCGGTGGTCTGCGTGGACGTGTTCGAACATGTCGCCGATCTGCACCGCGTGCTTGCCGAGACGGCGCGCGTGCTGCGCCCCGGCGGGCTCCTGCTGTTCGACACCATCAACCGCAACCGGCTCGCCCGCTTCGCGACGGTGACGATGGCCGAGTCCGTGCTCGGGCTGCTGCCGCGCGGCACGCACGACCCGGCGCTGTTCATCACCCCCGCCGAGATGCGGCGCGCGCTGCAGGGGGCGGGGCTGGTGCCGGGTCGCTTCACCGGGCTCGGCCCGCGCGGGATCGACCGGCGCGGCGATCCGGTGTTCGGCCGCCTGCCGGCGACGCTGATCCTTTACATGGGCGTGGCCCGCAAGCCGGCCGCGGGCTGAGCGCGCGCCGTCACCCGCGCAGCGGCAGGCGCCGGACGAGAAGGAACACCCCGTCGCCGTCCTCGCCGAACAGCGCAAGACTGCTCATGACCGGTGCGCGCGCGAGCGCGGGGGCGAAATGCGCCTCGGCCACCCGCGTCACCGGCGCGATCTCGGCCGCTTCGAGCGGCCCCGTCAGGGTGATGTGAAAGCGAAACTCGTCCATGACACGGGGGGAGCCCCAGCGCAGCAGCATGTGCTCCTGCGCACGCGTCAGCCCCGCGGCGCGGCGGCGCGCAAGCTCATCCGCCGCAGGGGGTGCGCGAAACCCGTCAAGCGCCTCGACGACGGCGGCGGCCAGAGCCGAAAGCGCGTGCGGCTGGACCTCGGACACGAGCGCGAGGAAATGCCCGAGCCGCGCCACCCGCAGCCGCCCCGGCGAGACCGGCGCATAGCAATCCGCGAGCGCCTGCGCCGCGCGGGCCAGCGCCTCGGCCCCGCAGCCCGGGGCGAGCCGCATGGGCGACTTGAGCGTGCCGTGCAGCCCGTAGCGGCGGGGCGTCGCGGTGATCTCGGCATGCGGTCGCGGGAGATCGGCCGCCGCCTCGGGCGGGGCGAAGCGCGCGCCCGTCCCGGCATCGCGCCCCAGCCAGGCCGCGCCGAGCCGGGCGAGCACACCGCCCTGCGCGGGCGCGAAAAAGAGCGCGTAGCGTTCGTAATGGCGCAGCACCGCTCCCTCCTCGCGCGAGCACTTTCGCAGTTTCGCCGCGATTGGTCAGATCTCGGTGACGCGCGGCTGCGACGCGGGTGCGGGATCGATGGAGTTCACCCATGCGTGACACCGTACTGGCGAATGCCCGGCTGATCGTTGCGCACGAACTTCGCCGCGGCATGCTCCAGATGCGCGACCGGGCGCTGCGGCTCGGCGCGCTGCGGGGCAACCTCGCTCATGGCTTCGCCACCGCCGCCGGGCTCGCCGATCGCGGCCGCCTCGCCCCGGGCGCGCGCGCCGGCGTGATCCGCCTCACCGAAAGCGCCGGCGCACCGGTCCTGCGCAGAACCTGGGTTCAGGACTGCCGCGCCGCCTGAGAACAGGCCGGCCGCGGCGCCAAGGCATGGCCTTCGCGCCGGGACGGTCGCCGCCTGGCAGCCGGGCATGCCCGGGTCATGCCCGGCGGCGGCGGGCGGGCGCCATGGCCCGGCAGCTTTCGCCAAAGCATCGGGCGCGGTGAAGTCCCGAGCCGGGCTCCTGGCGATTAGCGCCTCGGCGATTCCCTGCGCCGCGGCGCGTCGC
>SLQD01000105.1 GCA_007131685.1 Paracoccaceae bacterium
CGCATGGCGGCGGCGCGGTCGAGGCCGCCGCGCGCGCCGTGGCGGCGGCGGCCCCGGAGCCCGGCTGACGCTCAGTCGGCGTGCTCGGCGAGCCAGTCCTGCATCCAGTCGATCTCGGCTTCCTGCGCGTCGATGATCTCGCGGGCGAGATCGGCGATGCCCTCGTCCTCGCCGTATTCGAGCACGATCTCCGCCATGGCGATGGCACCCTCGTGATGCGGGATCATGCCGCGCACGAAGTCGATATCGGCATCGCCGGTGAAATCGATCATCATGCCGTCATGCATGCGATCATTTGCCTCGATGAAGGCGCGGGTTGAGGGCGCGGCGTCCTCGGGCACCTCCGTCGACATGCCGTGATCGTCGTGCCCGTGATCATCATTGCCATGATCGCCGTGATCATTATCGCTCATCGCGAGCCCGGTCCCGATCCAGGCGCCGCTCGCGCCGATCATCAGGCCCACGGTCCCGGCCAGTATCGTCTGTCTGCGCATCGTGATCCTCCCACTGGGTTGAAGAGGCACCCTGGGAGCTTCCCGCTGCTGGAAGGGAAATCACGTCGCCGTTATCCGCGCGCCGCCGCGAGCGCCTCGGGCAGCACCGCCGCGAGCGCGTCGAGCTCGGCCGGCCGGCCCGCCGTCAGCCTGATGCAGCGGTCGAGCGGCGCCACGCCGGGCATGCGCACGAAGATCTCCCGCTTCATCAGCTCCGCGAGCACCCGACGCGCGAAATCGCCATCCGCGCCGCAATCGACGGTCACGAAATTCGTGGCCGAGGGCAGCGCGGTGAGCCCGTTGGCCTCGGCGATCTCGCCGATGCGCCCGCGCGAGCGCGCCACCTCGCGCACCACGTCGAGCAGCCAGCCGTCATCCTCGAGCGCGGCGAGCGCACCGGCCTGCGCGATGCGGGTCATGCCGAAATGGTTGCGGATCTTGTCGAAGGACTTGACGAGTTCGGGCGCGCCGACCCCGTAGCCCACGCGCGCGCCGGCCATGCCATGCGCCTTGGAGAAGGTGCGAAAGCGCATCACCCGCGGATCGGCCGGGTCGATGCGCGGCACCGTGCCCTCGGGGGCGAATTCGACATAGGCCTCGTCGAGCACCAAGAGGGTGCCGTCGGGCACCGCCTCGATCATCCGCTCGATGGTGGCGGCGTCGTGCCAGCTGCCCATCGGGTTGTCGGGATTGGAGATATAGACGAGCTTGGCGCCGGTTTCGCGGGCCGTCTCGATGAGCGCGTCGGGGTCCTCGTGATCGCCCTTGAAGGGCACCTCGTGGAGTACCCCGCCAAAGCCGTTCACATGGTAGTTGAAGGTCGGGTAGGCGCCCGCAGAGGTCACGACCGGATCGCCGGGCGCGACGACCATGCGCACGAGATAGCCGAACAGCCCGTCGATCCCCTCGCCGACAATGACATTCTCGAAGCCCACCCCCATTCCGGCGGCGATCGCATGACGCAGGTCGTAATTCTCCGAATCGCCATACATCCATGTCTCGCGCGCGGCGCGCTCCATCGCGGCGATGGCGGCGGGGGAGGGGCCGAAGGCGCTCTCATTGGCACCGAGCCGGGCGCGGAAGGTGCCGCCCTGCGCGCGCAGATGCGCCTCGGGCCCTGTGAAGGGTACCGTGGCGGGCAAGGCGGCGACGGTTTCGGTGTAGCGGGGTCCGGCGGTCATGGGCACCTCCCTTGTCAGCCCTCGGACAGCCGCGCGATGGCGGCGCCGAGCTTGGCAGCCTCGGCCTCGCCCTGCGCGAGCCGTTCGCGGCTCTCCTCCACGACCTCCTCGGGGGCGCTGTCGCGGAATTTCGGATTGTCGAGCCGGCCGCGCAGCGCGGCAAGCTCCTTTTCGAGCTTGGCGTGCGATTTCTCGAGCCGGGCGCGCTCGGCGGCGATGTCGATCACCCCTTCGAGCGGCAGCGCGAGGCTCGCCCCCTCCGCGGCCACGGTGAGCGCCCCCTTCGGCACCGTCTCGGCCCGCTCCAGCGCACCGACCCGCGCCAGCCGCTCGATCAGCGCGGCGTTGCGCGCCCAGGCGCTCTCGGCGGCATCGTCGAGCTCGACGGCCAGCACCGAAAGCCGCTCGCCCGCCGGCACGCGAAGCTGCGTGCGCGCCGAGCGGATCTCCTCGATCACGCCGATGACCCAGTTCATCTCGCGGTCCGCCTGCGTATCGAGCAGGGCATCGCTGCCATATTCGGGCCAGTCGGCATGCACCAGGAGTTCGGCGCGCCGCCCGGTCTGGCCCCAGAGCTCCTCGGTGACGAAGGGCATGAAGGGGTGCAGCAGGATCAGGCACTGATCGAGCACCCAGGCCATTGTCGCGCGCGTCTCGCCGGCGGCCGCGCCATCGAGAAGCGGCTTGGAAAACTCGATATACCAGTCGCAGACCTTGCCCCAGACGAAGGCATAGAGCCCGTTCGCCGCGTCGTTGAAACGGTACGCTTCGAGGGCCGCGTCCACCTCTTCGCGGATGCGCGCCGTCTCGCCGATGATCCAGCGATTGACCGTCTCGCGCGCCTCGGGCGGGGCGGTGCGCGTCGCGTGGCCCTCCCACACGCCGTTCATCTCGGCAAAGCGCGCGGCGTTCCACAGCTTGGTGGTGAAGTTGCGATACCCCGCGACGCGGTCCTTCGAGAGCTTCAGGTCGCGCCCCATCGCCGCCATCGCCGTGAGCGTGAAGCGCACGGCATCGGCGCCGTACTCGTCGATGAGCTCCAGCGGGTCGAGCACGTTGCCCAGGCTCTTCGACATCTTCTTGCCCTTCTCGTCGCGCACGAGGGCATGGACATAGACGGTGTGGAACGGCTCGCGCCCGGTGATGGCGAGCTGCATCATCATCATCCGCGCGA
>SLQD01000070.1 GCA_007131685.1 Paracoccaceae bacterium
ACCGCGCCCGCCAGCAATTCCGTCCGATCCGGCCCGGAACGCGGCAGCCCGCAGGCCGCAACCGCCGTTACCAGGACGAACGCGGCACCCAGCCTGGCGCTGCTCATCGCCATCTGCTTCACTGCCTGCTCCTCAATGTCCGAGCGGTCACATTCTGAGGTGACCTTGCACTAAGAGTAGCGTTAAATTGGGAATAACGCCAGCGCATTGTCCGCCATGTGGCAATTGCGCAACGCAGTGGGCGTGTCCTCATGTGATCGGGTAAGGTCATCATCGTCCGTGCCTCACATCGCGATGGCGAGATGGGCGCGCGGGGCGGTGCGGCCGGCGCGCAGCATGTCGTAGGGGTCCATCGTCGCGAGCATAAGGTCGACGACGCGGCGCAGCGCACGCTGGCGGCCTTGCGCCGAGTAGAAGCCGCCGGGGATCTGGGAGGTTTCGAGCAGGTAGTGGCGAAAGTCGCGATACGCCTGCAGGTCGGGGCGGCGCGGCGCGGCGAAGAAGGCGGCGAGCGGCTGGTCGGAGACGAATTCGGGCTTGGCATAGACGGCCTCGCCGAAGACCCGGATCGGCAACCCGCGCAGCAGCGCCTGCTGCCCCGAGGTGGAGTTGACGGTCACGGCGCTGCGGGCCTGATCTAGTAGCGCGGCAAGCTTGCCGCCGCGCACGAAATGCACGCGCGCCGCGACGCCGTGCGCGCGCGCGATCCGCCGGACATGGGTGCGCAGCGGCACGCGGCCATCTTCGAGCGGATGCGCCTTGAAGACGAGGTGATGATGGTGCGGCGCCCCGGCCGCAAAGTCGCGCACGCACAGTTCGAGGAACTCGGTCATGCTCGAGAACGGGCTGTAGTTTTGGAAGCTCGCATCATGTTCGAGCTGCAGCAGCGCGAGGTGATAGGGAAAGCCGCCGCGACGGATCCGGCGCGTGGCGCGGGCGCGTTCCAGCGAATGCAGCGGCATTCCCGCGAGGCGGCGCAGATAGAGCCGCAGCTCCGCCGCGACACTGACCCCGCGATGCGGCGCCATGTTGCGGTAGCGTCGGTGCCCGGCGAGCACCATCGCGTGATAGAGCGCGCCGTAGAAGATATGCTGGCGCATGTCACCCCATCGTGCCGGCGGGTCCGGCACTTGCGGGCGTCGCGCGCCGAGCGCTGCGCGGATCTCCCCCAGAGATAGCTGCATCAGCCGCGAATTGCCGTTCGAACCGCCCCGCTCATATGTGATCCAGTAGGGGCGCAGATAGCCCTCCTCGAAGACATGCACCGTCAGCCCCGCCGCGCGCGCCGCGCGCACCGCGGCGGCGTGCACCGGGCGCGCATCGCCGTAGAGCACGATATCGGTGAGTTCGAGCCGCTGGATCAGCGCATCGAGATGCGCGGGCCAGTCCGCGACACTGCCGGTATGGGCGATGTAACTTTCGGCATCCGGCCAGAAGGCCCGGTCGCCCGCATTGAACCCGGCGCGCCAGACACGGCATCCGGCCTGGCGCAGCATGCCCGCAAGCGCATGGAAGAACGGCCCGTGCGGACCCTGCAGCAGCAGGAAGTTCCGTCGAAAGGGGCGTGGATGCGTCATGGTGGTTGTCCCGCCGGCGGGGTCAGTGGGTTGTCCTCGGTCATTCCCTGTCGCGGATCGGCGCCGCGGCGCTCAATGGGCCGTGGCGGGGCACCGGATTTATATGAGTTAGCAGAGTCTTAATGCTGCTCCAAGGTAATCATGAACAATTCGTTAACGCGTCGCCGACCGGGGCTCCCGTGCCACGGTGGCGCAGGCCCCGCTTCGGCGGCGCATCGCCCTTGCGCTGCGGTCCTGCGCGGGCTACGCCCGCCGTAAAGGGAGCCTTCCATGTTCACGGGCATCGTCACCGATATAGGCCGCATCCGCAGCATCGAGCAGCGCGGCGATCTGCGCGCCGTCATCGCCACGGCCTATGACATCGCCGGGATCGATATCGGCGCCTCTATCGCCTGCGACGGCGTCTGCCTGACCGTGGTCCGGACCGGCACGGAGGAGGGTGGATGGTTCGCCGTGGATGTCTCGGCCGAGACGGTCTCGCGCACGAGCCTGTCGCGCTGGGCGCCCGGCGCGCGGGTCAATCTCGAGCGCGCGCTGCGGGTGGGCGACGAGCTCGGCGGGCATATCGTCTCCGGCCATGTGGATGGCACCGCCGAGATCATCGGCCTGCAGCACGAAGGTGACAGCACGCGGCTGACCTTCCGCGCTCCGGAGCATCTCGCGGGCTTCATCGCGCCCAAGGGCTCCGTCGCACTCGACGGCACCTCGCTGACGGTCAACGAGGTCGCGGGCGCGCAGTTCGGGGTCAACCTGATCCCGCATACCCAGAGCGTGACGACCTGGGGTGACGCGGCGCTCGGCGATCACGTCAATCTGGAGGTGGATACGCTCGCGCGCTATGTCGCGCGTCTGCGCGAGTGGCAGGGCGGCGCGGGCGGCTGAGCGCGGCTCGGGCGCGGCAGCGCCGCGCGTTCGAACTCGAATGCCCGCCGATACCCCGGCGCGCCGCGTTGCGCGCGCCACAGGCAGTGCGCCGCGATGCGCCAGTGCAGCAGCGGCGCAAGCGCCCGATAGCGCGCCCGCGTCGCCGCGTCGCCGTAGCCGCCGAGGAAACGCGCGCGCTCCGCTGCCGAGAGCGGGCGGCCGCGATAGAGTGCCTGCATCGCCGGTGACAGGAACAGCGCGAGGTCGCCGCAGGGATCGCCCCGTGCCGGGGACTGCCAGTCGATCAGCACCGGGCCGGCGCGGGTCGAGATGATGTTGCCGGGCACCGCATCGCCATGCACGAGCGAAAGCCGGCGCAGCGG
>SLQD01000151.1 GCA_007131685.1 Paracoccaceae bacterium
TCCAGCGCGCGCAGCTCGGCCTCCTCCATCGTGCCCGCCTGCACCGCGCCCACCGCCTCGTAGGAGTCGAGCACCGAGACATCCCGGCCGCGATGCCGGCCCGGCAGCGCCGAGCCGCCATAGACGAACACCGCCGGCACGTTGCAGCGCACCATCCCCATGATCACGCCGGGCAGCGTCTTGTCGCAACCGCCGAAGCCGACGAGCCCGTCATAGGCATGGCCGTGCACCACCGCCTCGATGCTGTCGGCGATGACCTCGCGGCTGACCAGCGAGAACTTCATCCCCTCGTGGTTCATGCCGATGCCGTCGGAGACCGAGATCGTCGTGAATTCGCGCGGGGTGCCGCCGGAGGCGCGCACGCCGGTCTTGGCGTCCTCCACCTGCGGGCCGTGCGACATGTTGCACGGCGTCGTCTCGCCCTTCTGGCTGACCACGCCGACCATCGGGCGCGCGATGGCGTCGTCGTCGAGGCCCATCGCGCGCATGAAGGCGCGGTGCGGCGTGCGGTCGATCCCGTCGGTGGTGATGCGCGAGCGCAGGCGGTCGCTTGGCTTGGTCATGCGGCGGCTCTTGGTGGCGTCCTTTTACACTTGAAGCATGCGTTCGCATCGGGCTGAGTGTCAACAGCAACCGCGAGAGGGCAAGCATGCATCTTTGCGCGAACCTGTCGATGCTCTGGACCGACCGGCCGCTCGCCGCGCGCGTCGCCGCCGCGGCCGAGGTCGGCTTTGCCGCCGTCGAGGTCCAGTTCCCGGGCGATGACGACGTCGCCGGCCTGCGCGCAGCGGCGCGCGCGGCGGGGATCGCCATCGAACTGATCAACGTGCCGCGCGGCGGCGGCGACGAGGTCGGCCTCGCCGCGCTGCCCGGCCGCGAGCCCGATTTCGCTGCGGCGGTCGCGCGCTGCGCGGCGCAGGCCGGCGCGCTTGGCGTTCCGAAGGTCAATGTGCTCGCCGGGCGCCCGCCGCCCGGCGCCGATCCGCGCGACTGCGCCGCGACGCTGGCGCGCAATCTGCGCCATGCCGCCGACCGCTTCGCGGCGCTCGGTGTGCGGGTGAAGGTCGAGCCGGTGAACGCGGTCGACGTGCCGGGCTTCTTCCTGACCGGGCTCGATGCCGGGCTCGCGGCGTTGTCCCGGGCAGAGCACCCGAACCTCGCGCTGCAGTTCGATCTCTACCACATGGCCATCACCGAGCCCGACCTGAGTGCCGCGATCCGCCGCGCCGGCACCGCGATCGGGCATGTGCAGTTCGCCGACGTCCCCGGGCGCCGTGAGCCGGGCACCGGCGGGACCGACTTCGCCGCCGCGATCGCGGCGCTGCGTGCGGCCGGCTATGACGGCGCCGTTTCCGCCGAGTACCACCCGGCGGGCGCGACCGGCGCGGGGCTGGGCTGGATGCCGCGCTTCGAGGCGCTGATCGCGTGATCGATGCGGCGGGCCGCGGCATCGCTGCCGGGATGTTCACCGCCGCGCCGGGCGCGATGCGGGCCCGGAGCCGGGCGGGCGCGGCGCGCCCGACACCGCGCGCTAGTTGCCCAGGCGCGCCTTCACGCGCGGACCGGCTTTCGCGAAATCCATCTGGCCGGAATGGCGCTCCTTGAGCCGGCCCATCACCCGGCCCATGTCGCGGATCGAGCCCGCGCCGAGCTCGGCGATGGCGGCATCGATGGCCGCGTCGATCTCGTCGTCGGAGAGCTGGCGGGGCAGGAACTCCTCGATCACTCCGATCTCGGCGCGCTCGTTCTCGGCGAGCTCGAGCCGGCCGCCCTCCTCGTAGGCGCGCGCGCTCTCGCGGCGCTGCTTGATCATGCGCGCGAGAATCGCGCGGACCTCGTCATCGCCGACGCGGCCGTCACCCTCGGCGCCGCGGCTGGCGATGTCGCGATCCTTGATCGCGGCATTGATCAGCCGCAGCGTCGCCAGCCGGCTCTTCTCCTTCGAGCGCATGCCCTCGCGCAGGGCCGCGTTGATCCGATCGCGCAGCGCCATCGCCCCACCCCTATCTTGCACGGCGAGCATACAACCGCTGCGGCGCCGCCGCAACGGGCTGGGCGCGCCGGAGGCGGTATCTCAAGTGGCTGTTATGAAAGGATTTCCGCGCGCCGCGCTTTCGCTTGACCCTTCCCCCCGCGGCCCGTAGGTTGCGCCGCGATCACAGGGGAGTCGCCGATGTCCGCCGCCATGCCCACAGCCTGCCTCGCTCTCGCCGACGGCACGGTCTTTCACGGGCGCGGCTTCGGCGCCACCGGCGCGGCCGAGGCCGAGCTCGTCTTCAACACCGCGATGACGGGCTACCAGGAAATCATGACCGACCCGTCCTATGCCGGACAGGTCGTCACCTTCACCTTCCCGCATATCGGCAATACCGGCACCAACCCGGAGGATGACGAGACCGCCGCGCCCTTCGCCGCCGGGATGGTCGTGCGCTGGGATCCGACTGCGCCGTCGAACTGGCGCGCAGCGGAGGATCTCGGCGGCTGGCTGGCGCGGCATGGCCGCATCGGCGTCGGCGGGGTCGATACGCGGCGGCTGACCCGCGCGATCCGGCGGCAGGGCGCGCCGCATGTGGCGCTCGCGCACGATCCGCAGGGGCGCTTCGACATCGCCGCGCTGGTGGACAGGGCGCGCGGTTTCGCCGGGCTCGAAGGGCGCGATCTCGCCCGGGACGTGACCTGCGCGCAGAGCTATCGCTGGGATGAGCTGTGCTGGGAATGGCCGCAGGGCCATCGCCGCCGCACCGGCCCCGGCCACCGCGTCGTCGCGATCGATTACGGTGCCAAGCGCAACATCCTTCGCTGCCTCGCTTCGGCGGGCTGCGAGGTGACGGTGCTGCCGGCCACTGCCACCGCCGAGGAAGTGCTCGCGCACGAGCCCGAGGGGGTTTTCCTGTCGAACGGCCCCGGCGATCCGGCGGCGACGGGGGAGTACGCCGTGCCGATGATCCGCGGTGTGCTCGAGCGCGGGCTGCCGCTTTTCGGGATATGCCTCGGCCACCAGATGCTGGGCCTCGCGCTCGGGGCGCGGACCATCAAGATGAATCACGGCCATCACGGCGCCAATCACCCCGTCAAGGATCTCGAGACCGGCAAGGTCGAGATCACCTCGATGAATCACGGCTTCGCCGTCGACAGCCAGAGCCTGCCCGAGAGCGTCATGGAAACCCATCGCAGCCTGTTCGACGGGTCCAATTGCGGGCTGCGGATGCGCGACGCGCCGGTCTTCTCGGTGCAGTATCACCCCGAGGCGAGCCCGGGGCCGCAGGACAGCACCTACCTGTTCGACCGCTTCGTCGGCCGGATGCGCGCGTGCCGGACGGCCACCGGCACGGCCCGATCTTAACACAAATTTAACGCTCCCGGTGCGAGGGTCGACTCCGACCCAGATGAGGCGACCCGGACGATGCGCTCCGAGGAGAAATCGCCGCCGGCCGTGGCCGGGCGGCAGGGCGGGGCATCCGGCTCCGACCCGCTCGACGCCGCCGTCCTGCGGGCCGCACGGCTGGGTGCGGGGCAGCTGACGAAGCTGCGCGCGGAAGCGCTGCGTCACGACCTCGCGCAGCGCGACATCCTCCTGCGCGAAGGCCTGATCTCGGATGCGGACTATACCCGCGCCCTCGCCGCGCATTACGGGGCCGCGCCGCTCGCGCCGGAGGACGTCGATCCGGACCCGGCGCTGATTGACCGCATCGGCCCGCAGACCTGCCTGCGCGAGGGTCTGCTGCCGCTGCGCCGGGTCGGCGGCACGACCCTGATCGCCACGGCGCATCCCGACCGCTTCGCCGCCTGGCGCGCACGCCTGATGGAGCTGTTCGGCCCCGTCACCATGGCGGTGATCGCGTCATCGGGGGTGGAGGAGGCGGTGCTGCGCGCGCGCGGGCGCAACCTGGCCCATCACGCCGAGACGCGGGTGCCCGCCGCCGCGAGCTGCCGGCGCTGGAGCGCGCGCGCCGCGGCGGGAACGGTGGCGGCGTTGGGCGCGCTCGCATTGCTGGGGGTCGTGTTCGCGCCCTCTGCGTTGCTGTCCCTGCTCGTCGGCTGGACGGTGCTGACGCTGATGCTGATGGTGGGGCTGCGCGCGGCGGCGGCGATCGTGTGGATGAGCAGCCCGCGCGACGCGGGCGAGTCCCCCGATGTCACGGTGGCGCGCCTGCCGACCGTGACGATCCTGGTCCCGATGTGCCGCGAACCCGATATCGCGCCGCGGCTCGTCGAACGGCTGAGCCGCCTGCGCTATCCGCGCGCGCTTCTCGATGTGCTGCTCGTCATCGAGGCCGACGACCACGCCACGCATGACGCCCTCGCGGGTGCGGATCTGCCCGGCTGGATGCGGATCGTCAGGGTGCCGGACGGCTCGATCCGGACCAAGCCGCGCGCGCTCAATCACGCGATGCTGTTCGCGCGCGGCAGCATCGTCGGCATCTACGACGCCGAGGACGCCCCCGATCCCGACCAGATCCACGCCGTCGTGCGCCATTTCCACGCCCGCGGGCCCGAACTCGGCTGCGTGCAGGGCATCCTCGATTTCTACCATCCCGCGACGAACTGGATCTCGCGCTGCTTCACGATCGAATACGCGGCGTGGTTTCGCGTCCTGCTGCGCGGAATGCAGCGGCTCGGACTCGCCCTGCCGCTCGGCGGCACGACCCTGTTCGTGCGCCGCGAGGTGATCGAGGAGGTCGGCGGCTGGGATGCGCACAACGTCACCGAGGACGCCGATCTCGGCATCCGGCTGGCCCGCTTCGGCTACCGCACCGAGGTGATCTCGACCACCACCCAGGAGGAGCCCAACTGCCGCCCCGTCGCCTGGATCAAGCAGCGCTCGCGCTGGCTCAAGGGCTTCATGATCACCTATGTCGTGCATATGCGCACCCCGCTGGCGACGCTGCGCGCCCTCGGGCCGCGGCGGGTGCTGGGGCTGCAGGTCGTGTTCTTCGCGACGGTGTCGCAGTATCTGCTGGCGCCGCTCTTGTGGTCGTTCTGGCTGATCGCGCTGGGGCTGCCGCACCCGCTGGCGGAGGTGGTCCCCGGCGGCCTGCTCATCGGGCTCGCGGCGCTGTTCGTGCTCTCCGAGCTCGTGAACATGAGCATCGCGCTCATCGCCGTCTCGGGGCCGCGGCACCGCTTTCTCTTCCGGTGGGTGCCGATGCTGCACCTCTATTTTCCGCTGGGCGCCATTGCCGCCTACAAGGCGGTGTGGGAGCTCGTCACGCGCCCGTTCTACTGGGACAAGACCGATCACGGGCTGCACGATATCGGCCACTGAGGCTCAAACGCGCCCCGCCTCGCCGGCATCCTGGCGCAGCCGGGTCTCGAAGGCGCGCGAGATATGGCGCCTGAGCGCGTCATAGGCCTGCGCCGCGTCGCCCGCGCCGATCGCCTCCACGATCGCGCCATGCTCGGCGAGCGCCGTCTCGCCCCGGCCCTCGGCGGCAAGCGAGGTCGTCGCCAGCAGCGCCATCGAGCGGTAGACGAGGTCGAGCTGTTGCACCAGGAAGCGATTGTGAGAGGCGAGGTGGATCTGCTTGTGAAAGCGCCGGTTGGCGCGGTTCATCGCCACCGGATCGTCGAGCAGGGCGCGGTCCTCCTCCACCATGGCGCGCAGCACCCGCACCTCCTCCTCGGTGGCGTGGCGCGCCGCGAGCCGCGCGGCCAGCCCCTCGAGCTCGGCGCGCACCACGTAGAGCTCGGCGAGCTGGTTGTGATCGAGCGAGGCCACGATCAGGCTGCGCCCGTCGCGCACCAGCAGCGATTGCGTCTCCAGCCGCTGCAGCGCCTCGCGGATCGGGGTTCGCGAGACGCCGAAACGCTCGGCGAGCTCCGACTCCACGAGCCGGTCGCCGGGGCGGTAGACACCCATGTCGATCGCCTCGAGGATGAGGTGATACGCGTCGCTCTGCGGCGGTCGGGCATCGGGCATGGGGAACTCCGGCGGCTCGCCCGAGCCTGACCCGCACCGCGCCCGGTTGCAAGGGCACCCGCGCCGCCTTGCCCCGCCCCGCGCGCCCGGCTATCTGCGCAGTCATGCCCCGCGCGGATTTCTCCAGTGTCACGGACTGGGTCTTCGATCTCGACGAGACCCTCTACCCGCCCGAAACCCGCCTGTTCGAGCAGGTCTCGGCGCGCATGACGGCCTTCATCGTGGAGGCCCTCGACATCCCCGAGCCCGAGGCGCAGCGCCTGCGCCGGCGCTACTGGGCCGAATACGGCACCACGCTGGCGGGGCTGATGGCGGTGCACGGGATCACGCCGGAGCCCTATCTCGAAGAGGTCCACGACATCGATTTCAGCGTGCTGACCCCGGATCCGGGGCTCGCTGCGCGCATCGCGGCGCTGCCGGGCCGGCGCATCGTCTACACCAACGGCAGCGCGCCCTATGCCGAGCGGGTGATCGCGGCGCGCGGCCTTTCGGGGCTGTTCGACGCGATCTACGGCGTCGAACATGCCGGCTTTCGTCCCAAGCCCGAGCCGGCGGCCTTCGAGACGGTGTTTGCCGCCGATGGCCTCGCCCCGGCGCGAGCGGCGATGTTCGAGGACGATCCGCGCAACCTGCGCGCGCCGCACGCGCTGGGGATGCGCACGGTGCATGTGGCGCCCAGGCCCGCCCCGGCGGCGCATATCGACCACCATACCGACGATCTGGGCGCTTTCCTCTTGCGGCTGATCGCCTGATGCAGCGCTGCGGCAAGGCGCGCCATTGCCCCCTCCGGCGGGCTCGCCTATCTCTGCGCGAAGTGACGGAGGGCCGGAATGGACAAGCGGACGCGATTGCAGCGCGCCTTCTTCGCGATCCCGGTGATCGGCTGGATCGCGCGCGATCTGGTCGAGGGCGACGCGGACAATATCTGGTATCTTCTCGTGGCGGTGGTCAGCCTTGCGGTCATCGTGACGATGATCTGGGGCCTGCCCGCGCTCACCCTGATCGCGCTCGTCGGTACCGCGCTGTCGATGCTGGCGATCGTCGTGATGAGCACCGGATGAGCGCGGCGGGCAACGCCCCGCGGCCCGTGGACGCCGCGCATGGAGCATGATCGCACCGATATCGTGATCTCGGGCGGCGGCGTCGCCGGGCTGACAGCGGCGGCGGCCTTCGGTGCGGCGGGCTTTCGGGTGATCTGCGTCGACCCGGCGGCGCCGGTCACGGATGCCGGCAGCGCCGGCGCCGATCTGCGCAGCACCGCGTTCCTGCAGCCGGCCGTCGAACTCTTGCGCGCCGCCGGGGTCTGGGAGCGGCTCGCGCCCAAGGCTACGGCGCTGCAGGTGATGCGGCTGATCGATGCCGCCGGCGATCCGCCGGCCGCGCGCGCGACACACGACTTCGATGCCGCCGAGATCTCCGATCAGCCCTTCGGCTGGAATCTGCCCAACTGGCTCCTGCGGCGCGAGCTCGTCGCGCGACTGGCGGAGCTTCCGGGCGTGGTGTTCCGGCCCGGCACCGGCTTTGCCGGGGTGACCACGCGCGACGACGCGGCGCTGGTGCGGCTCACGGATGGCGGTCGGGTCACGGCGCGGCTCCTCATCGGGGCGGATGGGCGCAACTCGCCGGTGCGCGATGCGGCCGGCATCGGTGTGCGCACCGCGCGCTACGGGCAGAAGGCGCTGGCCTTCGCCGTCACGCATCCGGCCGCGCATCGCAACATCTCCACCGAGATCCACCTGTCGGGCGGGCCCTTCACGCTCGTGCCGCTGCCCGATCAGAACGGCGTGCCGGCCTCCGCGGTCGTCTGGATGGAGCGCGGGCCCGAGATCCGGCGGCTGCAGGGGCTCGACGATGCGGCCTTCGATGCGGCGATGACGGCGCGCTCCTGCGGCGTGCTCGGCCCGCTGACCCGCGCCTCGCACCTCACGGTCTGGCCGATCGTGTCGCAGCTCGCCCGCGCCTTCACCGCGCAGCGCGTCGCGCTGATGGCGGAGGCGGCGCATGTGGTCCCGCCCATCGGCGCGCAGGGGCTCAACATGAGCCTCAAGGATCTCGCGATCCTGCTCGAGCTGGCGCGCGCGCGGCCCGACGGGCTGGGGGACGCGGCGATGCTCGATGCCTATGCGCGCCGGCGCGCGGTCGAAGTGCCGGTGCGCGTGGGCGGGGTGGACATGCTCAACCGCGCCGCGATGCTGATGCCGCGCCCGCTGCGCGACGCGCGCGCCGCGGCGCTGGGGATGCTGCATGGCACGGCACCGGTGCGCCGCGCGATGATGCGGCTCGGGCTGGGCCTGCGCTGAGGGCCGGGCGCATGGGCGCGGGGCGTCGTATCAGAACGCCTCGGGGCGCGAATCATGCGCCATGTGATCGAGCACGGCATTGACGAGCTGCGCCTCGCGGCCCTCGGGAAAGAACGCCTTGGCGATCTCCACGAATTCGTTGATCACCACGCGCGGCGGCGTGTCGCGATGCATCAGCTCGGCCCCCGCGGCCCGGAAAAGGGCGCGCAGCGTCGGATCGATGCGCCCCAGCGGCCAGGCCTTGTCGAGGGCGTGGTCGGTGAGCTTGTCGATGCGCGCCTGCCAGTTCACGGCATCCTCGACGAGCCGGCCGAACAGGTCGAGATCCGCCTCGACCATCTCCTCGCCATCGACGACGGCGCCGATGCGCCAGTCCTCGAATTCGCGCCTCACCGCCTCCACGGTCTGGCCCGATGCCTCCATCTGGAACAGCGCTTGCACGGCGTAGAAGCGCGCGGCGGCGCGGTCGGAGCGGCTCGGGCGCGCGGGGCTCATCGGGTTTGCCCGCCCTCGGCGCGAAAGCCGATGCCGCGGGTGCGATCCGCCCAGCCGCGCGACAGCGCGATCAGATGCAGCGCCGCCGCGGCCGCGCCGCCGCCCTTGTCGCCGCGCGCGGGGTCGGCGCGCACCACCGCCTGCTCGCGGTTCTCGACGGTCAGGATCGCGTTGCCGATGCAGGCGCCGTCGAGCCCCAGCAGCATCAGCCCGCGCGAGCTGTCGTTGCACACCGTCTCGTAATGCGTCGTCTCGCCGCGGATCACGCAGCCGAGCGCGACATAGCCGTCGAAATCGGCCTGCCGATGCGCCAGCCGAACCGCGGTCGGGATCTCGAGCGCGCCGGGCACCTCGGCGATCTCCCGGCTGGCACCGGCCCGCTCGACCGCTGCCGTCGCGCCCGCGATCAGGTCATAGGCGATGTCCCTGTAATAGGGCGCCACCACGAAGAGCAGCGATACCGGCCGCTCGAAGCGCGGCAGCGCGAGTTGGTGATGCTGTTCCTGCTCGGCCATGGTCAGTCCTTGGGGATGGTGCGCGTTCCGGTGATCGACAGGCCGTAGGCCTCGAGGCCGATCACCTTGGGCGGCGGCGAGTTGGTGACGAGCTCGAGCTCGTGCAGCCCGAGCGCGGCGAGGATCTGCGCGCCGAGCCCGTACTGGCGCAGCTTGCCCGGCGAGGCGGTTCCGGCGCCCTCGTCGAGCTCCATCAGCATCGTGTCGCGCAACAGCACCACCACCCCGCGCCCCTCCTCGGCGATCAGCCGCATCGCCGCGGGCAGCTCGGGGCCGTGCGCGCCCAGCCCGAGCACATCCTCGAGCGGGTTGAGCGCATGCATGCGCACGAGCACCGGCCCGTCGCCCGACAGCGCGCCCTTCGTCAGCGCGATATGCTCGGCGCCGTGGGTCTCGTCGCGAAACACCCGCATCAGCCAGTCGCCGCCATAGAGCGACTGCACGGGGCGCACCGCCGTCTCCTTGACGAGATTGTCGTGCCGGCGCCGGTAGCCGATGAGATCCGAGATGGTCCCGATCCGGATGCCGTGCCTTTGCGCGAAGGCCACCAGATCGGGCAGGCGCGCCATGGTGCCGTCCTCCTTCATGATCTCGCAGATCACGCCGGACGGGTTCAGCCCCGCGAGCCGGGCGACATCGACGGCCGCCTCGGTATGGCCCGCGCGCACCAGCACGCCGCCGGTGCGCGCGCGCAGCGGGAAAACATGGCCCGGCGTGGCGATGTCGGCGCGGCCCTTGTTCGGGTCGATGGCCGTGGCCACGGTGAGCGCGCGGTCATGCGCCGAGATCCCCGTGGTGACCCCCTCGCGGGCCTCGATAGAGACGGTGAAGGCCGTCTCGTGGCGCGAGGAGTTCTTGGTGGACATGAGTTCGAGACCGAGCGCGTCGATGCGCTCGCCCGGCAGTGCGAGGCAGATCAGCCCGCGCCCGTGCGTTGCCATGAAATTGATCGCCTCGGGCGTGGCCATCTGCGCGGGGATGACCAGATCGCCCTCGTTCTCGCGGTCCTCGTGATCGACGAGGATGAACATGCGGCCGTTGCGCGCATCCTCGAGGATCTCCTCGACCGGCGAGATCGCATCGACGTAATCCTGCTCCGCCGGCCCCGGCGTCTCGTAGCTCATGGTCAGTGCCCTCTCTCTCGCGCCGCAGATAGCCCATGCGCGCCGCGGTGACCAGAGCCGCGCGCCGGGGTGGGCATCCGTGCTGGACCTTCGGGCGCCGGCGCTCCTAAGCTCGGGGGCCATTCGCCGGAACGGAGACGCCCATGTCCTGGAAGACCGCCTATCGCTCCTTCTACTACGCCACCGCCGAGGAGCCCGACGATATCCGGCTCGACGCCGCCAGCACGGCGCTGCTCGTGATCGATATCCAGAACACCTACATGGAGCCCAAGGAAACGCCCGAGGAGACGCGCCGCTGGCAGCCCTTCTATGACCGGATGCGCGGAACGGTGATCCCCAACACCGCGAAGCTGATCGCCGATTGCCGGGCGCGCGGCGTCGAGGTGATCCATGCGCGCATCGCCTGCCGCAAGGAGGACGGGCGCGACCGCTCGCTCAGCCAGAAGAAGCCGGGCTTCAATTACCTGCTGCTGCCGAAGGACCGCGAGGATTCGCAGATCGTGCCCGAACTCGCGCCGCAGGGCGACGAGATCACCGTGATCAAGACCACCGACAGCGCGCTCACCGGCACGAATCTGCGGCTCACGCTGCACAACATGGGCATAACCGACGTGATCTGCGCGGGGATCTTCACCGATCAGTGCGTCTCCTCGACGGTGCGCAGCCTCGCAGATGAGAGTTTCAATGTCTGGGTGGTGGAGGATTGCTGCGCGGCGGCGACCGA
>SLQD01000081.1 GCA_007131685.1 Paracoccaceae bacterium
GTCCGCCCGGCGCGCCCGCCGCGGCGCGACGTCACGAGCGGTCCGCGCGCGGGCAGCTCGGCCATGATCTCGCGCCGCGCCTCGGGGCTCATCTGCCCCCAGCCGGCGATCTCGTCGAGGGTGCGGTAGCAGCCGGTGCACAGCCGCGCCTGCGGGTGCACGACGCAGATCTTGATGCAGGGGGACTCGGGCTCGTCGCGCCGCCACGTATCCTGGCTCATCCCGCCGTCTCCCGCTTCAGATGCGCCAGCCGGTCCAGCGCGCCCTGAAGGATTAACCCGGCCGCGACCGAATCGATCACCTCGCCGCGACGCTTTCGTGACGCATCCGCCTCCAGCAGCGCGCGCTCGGCGGCGACGGTGCTCAGCCGCTCGTCCCACATCAGGATCGGCAGCGCCATCAGCCCGGAGAGATTGCGCGCGAAGGCCCGGCTCGACTGCGCGCGCGGCCCCTCGCTGCCATCCATGTTGCGCGGCAGGCCGAGCACGATCCCGGCCGCCCCGCGCGATGCAACAGCCTCCAGCAGAACGGCGGCATCGGCCGAGAACTTGCGCCGACGCAGGGTGCGGTCCGGCGTGGCGATGGCGCGGCGCCCGTCGGAGAAGGCGATACCGATGCCCTTCGTGCCCGGGTCGAGCCCCATCAGCGGTCCGGCCGGGGGCAGGGCCGCGGCGAACGGCGCGATCTCGTCGAAGATGGCGCTCACTCGATCACCCCGGCGCCGATCGCGGCCTGGCGGATCATCTCGAGATCCTCCGGGCTCGCCTCGAAGACCTGCTGCGCCTCCTGCCAGATCGCGGCGGCGCGCTCCTGCTCGCCGAGTTCGCCGTAGGCGGTGATGAGCTGCGCCCAGTCCCGGGCCTCGCCTCCCTCGCTGGCGAGGCGCTGCGCGAGCGACTCGACCATGCCCTCGATCATCTCCACGCGCTCCTCGGGGCTCATCTCCTCGAGCGCGTCCATGTCCTGCATCTGCGCACGCGCCGGGCGCTGACCCTCGGGCGGCAGCTCGTAACGCTCCCCGGCCATCTGCGCGAGCCGCGGCAGCTCCTGGCGCAGCGGCTGGACCCAGGGCGCGTCGGGCTCGCTCTGCTCGAGCAGGACACGCCAGATCCGGAAGGCGCGGTCGGGGCGGTCGTTCTGGGCATACATCAGCCCCACATAGTAGCGCGCGCGCTGGTTGCCCTGATCGCGGCGCAGCGCGCCCTCGAGCGCCGCCTCGGCCTCCGGCGAGACATACCCGCCCGCCGCCATGATCTTCAGATCGGCGAGATCGGCGTAATCCTCGGCGGTGGCGTCATCGCCCCTGAGCTCGACGACGCGCGCCTGCGCCCGATGCGCGGCGCCGAAATTGCCGAGCGCGGCCTCGTTGCGCGCCAGGAGCTGGTGCCCTTGCAGATCGTCGGGGCGGTTCTCGAGCGCCGCGCGAAGCTGCTCGACGAGCTCCTCATGCTCGGGATCGGCCTGCGGCGCGCCGTCCTGCAGGCCGCCATCGGCCCCGGCGGCGGAGGCCTCGGCCTCGATCTCGGCCTGCGAGGGCCGGTTGGCATGACGCTCCTCGGCGGCGGCGATGCGCTGGGCCAGCGGCCGGTCCGGATAGCCGGGCGCGCCGATGCTCGCATAGGTCCAGAAAGCCACGCCGACCGCCGCCGCGCTCAGCCCGGCGCCTGCCCAGACCGCGGCGCGCGGGGTCTGGCGCGGGGTCTGAGCGGCCGCGCCGCCCGCACGCGCGTCACGGTCGGCCGCAAGGAGCCTCCGCGCGACCTCGGTGCGCAGACGGCCGGCCTCGGCCTCGGCGATGATGCCGCGCGCCCGGTCGCGCTCCACCTCGCGCAACTGGTCGCGATAGACCTGCATGTCGTGCTCCGCGGCGGCCTCGTCCGCGCCGCCGGCGCCCGCGCGCAGGAAGCTCGCCACGATCACGCCCAGCACCATGAGCGCCATCACACCGGCCGCGATCCAGAACGTCATCTCGCCTCCGCGCTTGTCATGCCGCTCTCATATCCTCTCCGGCCTCCGGGAAAAAGTCACATCGGCGCAACACGGCCCCGGCGCGGCGTGCGGTCGCGGGGCGGGGGCCGTTGATGTCGCAATTTCGCCGCATTCTGCCGCTGGCGTCGGGGGCACGGGCGCCGCGCCGGTCCAGAAATCGGGGCACGAGCCGCAGCGACGCGCCGGAGAATCGCCATGCCGAAACAACGCTATTCGGTCTTCGCCCTGATCCGGGAGGCGATGCGCCATCACGCCGGCTGGCAGCGCGCCTGGGCCGATGCGACGCCGCGCGACCGCTACGACGTGGTCATCATCGGCGGCGGCGGGCACGGGCTGGCGACGGCCTATTACCTGGGGCGCAATCACGGCATCACCAATGTCGCGATCCTCGAGAAGGGCTGGCTCGGCGGCGGCAATACCGGGCGCAACACGACGATCATCCGCTCCAACTACCTGCAGGATCCCTCCGCCGCGATCTACGAGAAATCGCGCGCGCTCTATGAGACACTGTCGCAGGAGATCAACTACAACACCATGTTCTCGCCGCGCGGCTGCCTGATGCTGGCGCAGACCGAGCACGAGAAGCGCGGCTACCAGCGCACCGCCCACGCCAACGCGTTGCAGGGCGTCGAGACCGAATTCGTCGGCCCGCGCCGCGTGAAGGAACTGGTGCCGATCATCAACATCGACGGGCCGCGCTACCCGGTGCTCGGCGCGCTGTGGCAGCCGCGCGCGGGCACCAACCGCCACGACGCCGTGGCCTGGGGCCTTGCGCGGGCCTGCTCCGACATGGGCATGGACATCA
>SLQD01000234.1 GCA_007131685.1 Paracoccaceae bacterium
ATCACTCCCTCAACCGATGCGGGTCCACGCCATCCGCGCGCGGATCAGTCGACCTCGATGTTCCAGAAGAACGGCACCGGCGCCTCGAGCACGCCGCTGACATTGTCCCGGTAGGCCGTGGGCTGATAGTATTGCCCCGTGGGGATGTAGGGGACGAACTCGTAGAGGTACTCCTGCAGCTCCTCGACGATCGCCATCTGCGCCTCCGGGTCGGTCTCGCGCGCGAAGTCGTCGCGCAGCTGCTCGATGCGCTCGTCCTCGGGCCAGCCGAACCAGGCATCATCCCCCGACGCCGCCACCGAGATGTTGGAGATCGGGTTGAGCTGATCGACGGCGAGCCACCAGGTCGGGAACATGTTCCAGCCGCCGTCTTCCGGCGCCTCGCGCGAGGCGCGCTGCGAGGTCATCGTCGCCCAGTCCATCGAGCGCAGCTCGACTTCCATGCCGATGTCGCGCAGCGCCTGCGCCGTCACCAGCGCCTGGCCGTGCGCCACGGGCACGTCGGTGGGATCGAGGATCACGACGGGGGTGCCGTCATAGCCGCCCTCCTCGAGAAGTTCACGCGCGCGGTCGAGGTCCTGGGTCTCGAGCGGTTCGCTGCCCACGCTGGTCTCGAAGGGGCCGCCGCACATGAAGAAGGCGCCGCAGAAGGGCTCGAAATATTCCTCGTCGCCCATGATGGTGAACATGTAGTCGGGCTGCTGCACCGCCCACAGCGCCGCCTGGCGGATATACTTGTTGTCGAAGGGCGGGTAGAGGAAGTTGAACCGCATCAGCCCCTGCGTCCCGAGCGGATCGACCGTCTCCACGGTGATGGAGGGGTCGTCGAGAAGCTGCGGCAGCAGGTCCACGGCGGGCTGCTCGTAGAGGTCGACCTCGCCGGCGAGCAGCGCCTGCGTCGCGGTGGCCGGATCGGCGATGTAGCGCCATTCGACGCGGTCGACATTGGCCAGCTTGCCGCCGGCGGCGTAGCTCGCGGGCTCGTCGCGCGGCACGTAATCCTCGAAACGCTCATAGACGACGAGGTTGCCGGGCTGCCATTCCTCCTCGACGAAGCGGAACGGGCCGGAGCCGATGATCTCGGGCACCTGCTCGGCCGGATCGGTCGCGGCGAGCTCGGCGGGCATGATGAAGGGCACGTTCGAGGAGATCTTGCCCAGCGATTCCATCACCAGGCCGTAAGGCTCGGCCAGCGTGAGCGTGAAGGTCAGATCGTCGACGACCTCGAAGCCCTCGGCGACGCTCATCAGCTTCTGGCCCATGCCGTCGCGGCGCGCCCAGCGCTCCAGCGAGGCGACGGCGTCCTCGGCGGTGACGGGCTCGCCGTTGTGGAAGGTCAGCCCCTCGCGCAGCGTGATGGTGTAGACGAGGCCGTCATCGCTGACCTCGTGCCCCTCGGCCATCTGCGGCTGCACCTCGAGATCCTCGTCGAGCGCGAAAAGCGTGTCCCAGACGAGATAGCCGTGGTTGCGGGTGATGTAGGCGGTGGTCCAGATCGGGTCGATATTGCTCAGATCGGCATGCGGAACGATCCGCAGCACGGATCCGTCCTGTGCCAGCGCCGCCGGCGCCTGCGCCAGCGCCGCGGCCCCGGCGAGCGGTGCGGCGATGAGCGCGGCCCGCAGCGAGCCCCCCGCCCGCGCCGAGATGAATGGGTATGCCATGCAGATGCTCCTTTGCTTGCGCGACCCGGCCCACGGCCCCGGCCACTCCCGGCCGCCGGTCGCTGATCCCCCTGTTGCGCGCCGCGCCGCCGCCGGTCTGTGGCCGGTTCCGGGCGCAGCGCGTCGCCCCGCGCCACGGGGACGCGGGCGACTCCCCGTTTGTGCAAGCAGATTGATCCGTATGCAACTTTCTTGCATCACGATCCGGGCCGTGTCGGCCATTTCGATCACCAATTAGGCATTTGCCCATTATTTCATCATAATCTGCAGCGAAAGCCCGCGCAGAGTTCCGCAGCGCTGCCTTCGGCGGTAGGTATTGCCGACGCCGTCACCGGAACTGTGCGAGTAACCGGCATGCTGGGAAGGAAACTGCGCGACACGCGGCGCAACCGCAATCTCACCCTGCGCGATGTCGCCGAAGGGGCCGGTGTCTCGGAGGGACATCTCTCCAAGGTCGAGAACGACAAGGTCGCCCCGTCGCTGCCGGTGCTGCACCGGGTCGCCGCGGTTCTGGGGATCAACCTCGCAAGACTGTTCGAGAATGGCGGCGGCGATCCCGCCGCCGTCGCGCGCGCCGGCGAACGCCCGCTCATCACCCTCGACCCTCTGCGCCGGGGCACCGGCGTCACCCTCGAGCGCGTCATCGCCTACGCGCCGGAGCACCAGCTTCAATGCAACATCCACATCATGGAGCCCGGCGGCGCCAGCGACGGCCAGATCAGCCATCGCGGCGAGGAGGTCGGAATCGTGCTCGAGGGCGAGATCGAGCTCCTGCTCGGGGGCGAGGTGCACCGGCTGCACGCCGGCGACACCTTCCATTTCGACTCCGAGCTCGCGCATGGCTACCGCAACGCCGGTGCCACCCGCGCGCGCATCTTCTGGGTCAACACCCCGCCGACCTTCTGAGCTACCGCCAGACCGCCGGGTCCGCGATCAGGTCTTCGAGCCCGACGACATGGCAGTAGATCATGTTGATCACCCGCAGCTCGTGTTCGTGCAGTTCCTCGGTCGCCGCCGCGCAGCAATCCTCCACCACCCAGACATTGAAACTCTCATCTGCGAGGCTGCGCACCGTCGAGGAGACGCACTGATCGGTGAAGATCCCCGCGCAGATCACGTCGGTTA
>SLQD01000255.1 GCA_007131685.1 Paracoccaceae bacterium
CGCCATCAGCCGCTCGCCGACATTGCCGCCCGCGCTCACCCCCATGCGCAGCCCGTCACGCGGGTTCTGGTGCACGAAGGCCCAGTCGGTGCGCGCCAGCATCCGCCGCTCGGGCTCCGGCATCGCGAGCACGTCGCGCGGCCCCCCGGCGCTCGTGTCGAACCACACCGCGCCCGCATCGGCGGCAAGCCCGCCCGACAGGCAGCGCAGCAGCGTCGTCTTGCCCGAACCGGACTCGCCCACCACCCCGAGCACCTCGCCGGGCCACAGATCGAAGCCCACATCCCCGCAGCCGAGCCGCGCCCCGAAGCGCCTGGTCAGCCCGCGGACCTGCAAAAGCGGCGTCTCGCTCATCGCGCATCCTCCGCGAAGGGCGCGCCCGACGCGCCGACATGCCCCGCCGCGCGGCGGCCGCGGCAGTAATCCGTGTCCGAGCACACGAAGATCCGCCCGCCCGCATCATCCACGATCACCTCGTCGAGATAGGCGTCGGTGGCGGCGCAGAGCGCGCAGGGGTGGTCGGGCTTGGAGGGATCGAACGGGTGATCCTCGAAATCGAGGCTTTCGACGCGCGTATGCGGCGGCAGGGCATGGATGCGCTGCTCGCGCCCGGCGCCGAAGAGCTGCAGCGCGGCGCAGTCACCCAGCTTGGGGTTGTCGAATTTCGGGATCGGCGACGGGTCCATCACGTAGCCGCCCTCGACGCGGACGGGATAGGCATAGGCGCGGGTGATGGCGCCGTGGCGGGCGATGTCCTCGTAAAGGCGCACATGCATCAGCCCGTATTCGCCGAGCGCGTGCATCCGCCGCGTCTCGGTCTCGCGCGGCTCGAGAAAGCGCAGCGGCTCCGGGATCGGCACCTGGTAGACGAGGATCTGCCCATCGGTGAGCGGGGTTTCGGGGATGCGGTGCCGGGTCTGGATGATGCTGGCCGCGGCGGTGGATTCGGTGGTGGCCACGCCCGCCGTGCGCGCGAAGAAGCGCCGGATCGAGACCGCGTTGGTGGTGTCATCCGCGCCCTGGTCGATGACCTTGAGCGTGTCGCCCGGTGTCAGGCAGGCCGCGGTGAGCTGCACGCCCCCGGTGCCCCAGCCGTAAGGCATCGGCATCTCGCGGCTGGCGAAGGGGACCTGGTAGCCGGGGATCGCCACCGCCTTGAGGATCGCGCGGCGGATCATGCGCTTGGTGGCCTCGTCGAGATAGGCGAAGTTGTAGCCGCTCATTGCGCCGCCTCCGCCGCTTCGGCGCGCATGCGGCGCACCAGCTCGAGCTCGGCCTGGAAATCGACGTAATGGGGCAGCTTGATGTGCTCGAGAAACCCCGTCGCCTGGATGTTGTCGCCATGCGCGAGCACGAACTCGGCATCCTGCGCCGGCGCGCCGCTGGGCTCCTCGCCGAGCTCTTCGGTGCGCAGCGCGCGATCCACGAGCGCCATCGAGATCGCCTTGCGCTCGGACTGCCCGAACACCAGCCCGTAGCCGCGGGTGAATTGCGCGGGCTCGGTCTTCGAGCCGGCGAACTGGTTGACCGTCTCGCATTCGGTCAGCTCGACCTCGCCGATCCCGACGGCGAAGCCGAGCTCGGGGATGTCCATCTCGACGCCGACGCGCCCGATGCGCAGCTCGCCGACGAAGGCATGGGTGCTGCCATGGCCGCGCTGGGTGGAGTAGGCGAGGCCCAGCGTGAAGCCCTCATCCGCGCGCGCCAGCGCCTGCAGCCGCAGCGCGCGCTCGGCCGGGAAGGCCAGCGGCTCGCGCGTCAGGTCGGGCGGGGCGCCGTCCCCCGCGGGCTCGTCCCCGAGCAGCCCGTCGCGGCCGAGATGCGTGGCGACATGCGGGGTCGGCGTATCGGATGCCGGCGCGCGCGGGGCCTCGGGGGCTTCACCCTCGGCGGCGAGGGCGAAATCGAGAAGCCGGTGCGTATAGTCGAAGGTCGGCCCCAGCACCTGCCCGCCCGGCGCGTCCTTGAAAATGGCCGAGATGCGCCGGTCGCAGGCCATTGCGGCGGTCTCGACCGGACGCGTCGCCCCGAAGCGGGGCAGGGTGGTGCGGTAGGCGCGGATCAGGAACACCGCCTCGATCAGGTCGCCGCGCGCCTGCTTGATGGCGAGTGCGGCGAGGTCGCGGTCATAGAGAGAGCCCTCCGCCATCACCCGGTCGACGGCCAGCGCAAGCTGCTCGCGGATCTGCGCAAGCGACAGCTCCGCCACCGCGGTATCGCCGCGCCGCGCCTCGGCGAGCCAGGCATGGGCGTTGTCGATCGCCCGCTCGCCGCCCTTGACCGCTACATACATCAGCCGTCCTCCACACGCGTCGTGCGCGGCAGGCCGGCGCAATCGGCCCCGCAGGTCAGGAACAAGTCGAGCCCGAGCGGGAAGGCGCCAGGCCGCGCCGCGATGCCCTCGGGCAGCGACAGATGCGCCGCCCCGTCGATGCCGGGCCCGCTAAGCCGCGCGCCCGCCGCGGCGAGGGCCGGCATCTCGACGATCAGCGTGGCCGCGCGGTCGGGATAGTCCGGCGTGCCGGTGGGGTAGGCGTCGAGCGGGGCGAGCGCGTCCCATGTCCCGAGCGCGAAGGCGGCCTCGGCGCGCGCGGCGCGCGGCGCGCCGGTGTGAAACCGCACCCAGTCACCCAGTGCGTCGGTGTCGTGGTCGCCGGCAAGACAGAGCGGCGTCGTGGTATCGCACAGCGTGAGCAGCAGCGCCCCGGCGGCGGGCGAGGCGGGCGCGGGCGGCGCCGCACCCGAAAGCCGGGTGATGCGCCCCGGGCGCGCCATCGCGTCGA
>SLQD01000018.1 GCA_007131685.1 Paracoccaceae bacterium
GGTGCGGCCCTTCAAGCCGCAGAACATGTCCAACAACGCCGCCGTGACCGAGGATGGCGGCGAGATCGGCCGCGCCCAGGCGCTGCAGGCGCGCGCCTGCGGGGTCGCGCCGCACACCGACATGAACCCGGTGCTGCTCAAGCCCGAGACCGAGACCGGCGCGCAGATCGTCGTGCAGGGGAAGCGCTGGGGCCGCTCGGAGGCGGGCGGCTACCGCGACGTCAGGCCCCGGCTCATGGCGCCGGTGCGCCAGAGTTTCGACCGACTCGCCGCGAGCGCCGATCTCGTGCTGGTCGAGGGGGCGGGCAGCCCCGCCGAGGTCAATCTGCGCGCCGGCGACATCGCCAATATGGGCTTCGCGCGCGCCGCCGGGGTGCCCGTCGTTCTGGTGGGCGATATCGACCGCGGCGGGGTGATCGCCCAGATCATCGGCACGCAGGCGGTGCTCGCGCCGGAGGATGCGGCGATGATCCGCGGCTACATCGTCAACCGCTTTCGCGGTGACGCGGCGCTGTTCGAGGCGGGCGACGCGCTGATCGCGGCGCGCAGCGGCTGGCGCGGGCTCGGCGTGGTACCGTGGTTCGAGGCGGCGCGCAGGCTGCCCGCCGAGGACGCCGCCGAGATCCCGGCGCGCACGGAGGCGCAGCGTCTGCCGGATGCGGGGCAGCTTCACATCGTCTGCCTGCAACTGTCGCGGATCGCGAATTTCGACGATCTCGACCCGCTGGCGCTCGAGCCGGGGGTGTCGATGACCATGCTCGCCGCCGGCGCGGCGCTGCCGGGCGATGCCGATCTCGTCATCGTGCCGGGGACAAAGTCGACGCGGGGGGATCTCGATTTCCTGCGCGCGCAGGGCTGGGACATCGACATCGCGGCCCATCTGCGCCGCGGCGGGCGGGTGCTCGGGCTGTGCGGCGGTTACCAGATGCTCGGGCGGATGATCCACGATCCCGACGGCCATGACGGCCCGCCGGGCGCGAGCAAGGGTCTCGGCCTGCTCGATATCGAGACCGTCATGGCGCCCGCAAAGTCACTGCGCCGCACCAGCGGCACGCACAGCTCGACGGGCGCACCGATCGCGGGTTACGAGATCCATATGGGCCGCAGCGCGGGCCCGGACCGCGACCGCCCCTTCGCCCGCATCGACGACAGCCCCGAGGGCGCGATACGCCCCGATGGCCGCGTGATGGGCACCTATCTTCACGGGCTGTTCACCGAGGATGCCTTTCGCGCGGCCTTCCTGCGCGATCTCGGCCACCCGGCGCAGGGCAGCGCCTACGATGCGACGATCGAGGCGACCCTCGACGCACTCGCCGATCACCTCGAGCGCCATCTCGACGCGGAGCACCTGCTCAAGCTGGCAGGCCCGGTCTGACGCGCGGCACCGCAGCCCTGCACCTGCACCCGGCCCGTCGGCGTTCGACAGACACGGGGGGCACGGGGGGAGCTGCCCCCTGGCCACCCCCGCCACACTGCTGGCACGGGAGGCCACCCCCGTGCCGGGCTTCGCGGGACTCGGGCGCTATGGAATGTTGCGCAAGCGCGCGGAGCGGTCCCGCGCTACTCCGGCACGCGGCATGAGAAGATCAGCGCGGGCCGCGGGACTGCGAATGACCGCGGCATGCGCTAGAACGGGATCTCGTCGTCGAGATCGGATCCGCCGAAGCTCTCCCCCGAGCGAGCGGGTTCGCTCGGGCCGCCCTGCTGCGGCGGGCCGCCGCCCTCGCTGCGGCCGTCGAGCAATGTGAGCTCGCCGCGGTAAGGGCGCAGCACGATCTCGGTGGTGTAGCGGTCCGCCCCGGACTGGTCCTGCCATTTGCGGGTCTCGAGCTGGCCCTCGAGATAGACCTTCGAGCCCTTGCGCAGATACTGCTCCGAGATGCGCACCAGCGGCTCGGAGAAGATCGCGACGCGGTGCCATTCGGTCTTCTCGCGGTTCTCGCCGGTGTTCTTGTCGCGCCAGCGCTCCGAGGTCGCGACGGCGAGGTTGCAGACCTTGCCGCCGTTCTGGAAGGTGCGCACCTCGGGATCACGGCCGAGATTGCCCACCAGGATGACCTTGTTGACCGATCCCGCCATGCTCTTCTCCCTCGAGTCGTCCTGCACCGTTAGAACATCCGCACGCCCCGAGCGAAAGCGAAAACCGGGGCAGCCGGGCGGGCGGCCCTTCGCGATGTTGACGCTCAGCGATCTGCCCCCCGCGGGGCCATTGACCCGCCGGCATGCCCGCGGCAAGCATCGCGACGGGAGGCCTGCGAGGGGAATGATGGGACTTTTCGACCGCGGCCGCCGGGCTGGCCCTGCCCCCTTGCTGTTCGTCGCGGCGCTCGGGCTGTCGGCCTGCGTGCCGCCTCCGACGAGTTCGATGGAGCGTCAGGCGCGGATCGCCGCCAGTGCCGAACTCGCCGCGGCGCATTGCGACGGCCACGCCACGGACAGCGCCAATCCGCAAGCGGCGGACGTCGATGTCGATGAGAGCCTCGCGCGGGCGCGCGCGACGGGCGCGACCGCGCAGGACCTCGCCCGCGCGCGCGAGCACATGCATCGGACCTTCTCGATGGCCGAGCGCTTTCGCAGCACGCGGGCCGCCTGCGACGAGCTGCTCCACAAGATCGCCTGGCACAGCCCCTGAACCGCGCCGGCAGGCGGCAGCGCGCGCCGGCGGCTGCCGGTGCGCGGCCTTTCGGCGAAACAGGCGTTTGCACCATTCTGGATAGCTCAACATCCAGAATGGGCAAAACGTACCTCGTTATCGCATCGCGGCTCATTCATTCGTTTGAA
>SLQD01000120.1 GCA_007131685.1 Paracoccaceae bacterium
CCATCAGATCATCCAGCAGCGCCATCGGATCCTCGACGAGCCCGCGCTCGGCGACGGCATCGGCCCAGATATCGATCAGCGGCATCGCGGCCTCCTGCCAGAGCGCGACCTCGTCGTCGCGCAGCTCGATGACCTCGTGGCCGTCCATGCCCATGATCTCCTCGCGGCCGCTCTCCTCGACCTCGGCCCAGCCCGTGGCGACGCGCTCGGCCCATTCGGTGCTGCAGTGATCGTCGATCACGGCGCGCTGATCCTCCGACAGCCGGTCATAGCTGCCCTGGTTCATCACCCACGCGAAGGTCGTCGCGTAAAGCGGCATGTCCGTGTGATAGCTCACCGCCTCGTCAATGCCGAACAGCAGGATCGAGTTCCACGGGAAGGTGATCGCATCGGCCACACCGCGCGAGAGCGCGTCGCGCGCCTCGGGCGCGGAGACCTGCGAGTTCTGCCCGCCGAGTTCGCTGATGAAGTTGGCCATGGTGGCGTGGGCGGGGCGCACGTTCATCCCGTCGATATCGTCGGGCACGCGGATCGGCGAGCGCGCATGAAACGTCCCCGGCGCGTGCAGGTGCACGAGGCAGAAATGCACATCGCTCATCTCCTCTTCGGCATGGGGGCGATACCAGGCGTCGAGCGCCGCCGAGCCGCCGGTCGCGTTGCTGAACAGGAACGGCAGCTCGCCCGCGCCGACGATCGGGAAGCGGCCGGGCTGATAGCCCGCATTCACGAAGGTGATGTCGGCGATCCCGTCACGCGCCATGTCGTAATGGTCGCCCGCCTGCCCGAGCTGCTGGGCGGGGTAGAAGTCGATCGAGATGGTCCCACCCGAGGCCTCGTTGATCGACTGCGCCCATTCGGTCATCCCGTATTGCTGGATCGGGTGCGTCTCCGGCACCCAGTGCGACATTCGCAGTGTCACGGGGGCATCCTGCGCCATGGCCGCCCCGGCGGCCGAAACCGCGACGGCCAGCGCCGCGCAGCTGCTCATGAGGGTCGTTTTCGGCATCGTTCTCCTCCCGGTGTCGCTCATCTGTCGCCTGCGCGCCCGGCAGTCCCAAGCCATCTCGGGCTGCGGCGTTCTCCCCTCGGCCGCGCCGGACACCGTCGCGCCACGCGAGCCTACATTTCGGCCGTTTGGGGCGCAAACTGTTTTTCGGCGTGCATCCAGGGGTCCCGGCCGTCGCGCCCTCGCCGGCGCAACGGGACCGCCCGGCACCGTCCGGACGCGGGGTCTCGGGCGATCACTCGGTTGCGTGCGGCGTGCATGGCGGCGCGCAGTGACGTGATCGGGACCGGTCATCCGTCGTGCCGCCTGCGGGCTGGAGCTTATCCTCGATCCGGACGTGTCTGCGGCGCGCCATTCGCTCCGGATGGGGGAGTGTCGATGAGCGGGAACTGTCTGACATTGGCGAACGAGGCGGCGGGGGGTGCGGTGCCGCTCCTGCGCGACGCGAAGACCGGCATCTATGTCTATCCGGTCGTGGCGCCGGAATTCAGCAACTGGCGCGACGAACAGCGCGCCTGGCGCAACACCGCGGTGCCGTTCGCTCGGGCGCACCACATGGGCGAACTCATCGTCGAGTGGCCCGATGCCGCGGCGTTTCTCGATCATGTCGGCATCAACAACTTTCGCCGATTTCGGCCTTGATCGCGCCAAGCACTTCGTGCCCGCCACACCGGCCGGCCACGTCATCGGCGACATGATCATCCTTCGCGAGCGCGACGACAGGTTCATCCTGGTCGGTCGCGCGCCGACGGCGAACTCGACACGGTTCCAGGCGGCGATCGGCAAATGGCGCGTGCGGCTGACGCATGATCCGCGCTCGGACAGCTACGAAGCGTCAGGGTCGATCGGCGGCAGCTTCGTGAGCGACGACATCGCCGACTATTGCGTCAATCCGTTCGAGCTCGGCTACGGCTTCTATATCGGCTGGAAGTCGGAGTTCATCGGCAAGGAGGCGCTCGCGAAGATGGCCGACGGGCCCGACCGCAGGAAGATCACCTTCGAGTGGAACCGCGAGGACGTGCTCAAGGTGATCGCATCGGGCTTCGAGGACGCCACGCCGTACAAGTGGATCGGCTTTCCGCTGGCCAACTATGCCGCGTCCAACGCCGACATGGTGATGCAGGGCGACCGGATGGTCGGGCTGTCGATGTTCAGCGGCTACAGCTTCAACGAGCGCTGCATGCTCTCGCTCGGAGTGGTCGCGCCGGAGGTGTCGAAGCGCGACGTGCTCACCCTGCGGCGGGGCGAGCCGGACGATACCGCCAAGACCTCGACCGAGCGCCACCAGCAGGCCGGGATCCGCGTGCCCGTCGGCCCGACACCGTATGCACGCGAGGCGCGCGAGAACTGCGCCGATAGCTGGCGCACCAGGTGCTGAGCCCCGGCGCGGGACGTGGTCAGGAGAGCACGCGGAGCAGGTCGTGCACCGGTTGCGGCCAGCCGAGCGAGAGGAGCGCCGTGAAAAGCAGATGCGCGGCAATCGCCGTCGCGGCCGCCACGGGCACTGCCACGCGCCAGGACTCGCCGGCCGTCAGCATCCAGGCGAGGATGAAGATGGTAATGGCCCGCAGCACCCCGATCGCGCATGCGAGCGCGGCGAAGCCCGCAACGAATGCCCCGAAATGCGCCGCGCGCGCGGCGATGGAGGAAGCGGCCACAAGCTGCGGTATCGCCCGCGCCGAGGCGGCCCGGTCGCCCGCGGTGACCTGGGCGAGCGCCGACACCGCGCAGACCGCCACGGCCGTGACCGCATCCGCGTCGAGCGCCGGGC
>SLQD01000184.1 GCA_007131685.1 Paracoccaceae bacterium
ATGGCTGCCGCCCGATTTTCCTCCGGGCCAGGCATGACCCGCCCCCGCGATCTGCCAGAGCTCGAGATCGACCGTGCCGTTGGCGAGGATGTCGTCGCTCCGGACATGATCGCGCCCCTGTTCCGATACGGGGGTGACGCGCGCGGATTCGCGCGGACCCGTCGCCGCGCGCACGATCAGCGTCGCATTCGAGGTGTGCACCGTGCTGTCGGCATCCCCGTGAAAGATGATGCGGCGCATGGGGCGCCGGTCGCGGCCGCCGGGGCGAGCCGGTTCGCGGCGGTGCGCTCGAGTCCTTCCCCGCTGCGCATGACAGGGGAACATCCGCGCCATGTTCGACATCGACGCGGCAGCGCCACCGGTCATCGCACTGCCGATCGCGCGCTGAATGGACCGCGGCGCGGCGCGGGGCTTGCCCGCACGCGTCAGGCGGCTCGCGCGGCGCATCGCCGCTGCAAATCTGGATTTCATCGGGTTTTCCTCGGAATAGGGTGCGTTGACAGCGAGACTTTGGCGTCAAACCGGCCACCTGCGACGGCATTCGATCGCCGCAAGCGGGCCGCCGCGAACACCGTGCGCGACCCTCCACACGTCAAGATGGGGCTGAAATCCGGCCGACAATGCTGCCGCGGCACAATGAGCGAGTTGTTGCTGCACTGCAGCATAAACGCGTTGGCCTACGCCTCCACGCTATGCCCCGCCGCGAGAGCCAGCCGGACCAGCTCCGGTAGGGATGCTGCGCCGGTCTTGCGCATTACCGCGGCGCGGTGGTTCTCGACGGTGCGCTGGTTGATCCCGAGCCGGGCCGCGATGAGCTTGTTCGGCGCGCCTTCGAGCACCCGCGCGAGCACGTCGCGCTCGCGCGGGGTCAGCGCGGTGAAGGCCGCCTGTGCGGTGCGGCTTGCGCTGTCGCGGGCGCGCGCATCGGTCGATCGTTCGACGGCGTGGCCGACGCTGGCGAGCAGCTCCGCCGCGCCCGCCGGCTTCTCGATCAGGTCCGCGGCCCCCGCCTTCATCGCGCTCACGGCCATGGCGATGTCGCCGTGCCCCGTCAGCATGACGGCGGGCAGCGCCGATCGCTCCGCGCGCAGCGCTTCGAGCAGCTCCACGCCGCTCATGCCGGGCAACAGCGCATCGACGAGCAGGCACGCCCCCGGGCCCGGGCGCGGCGCGGCGAGGAAGACCTCGGCGGATGGATGGGCGCGCACATCCCAGCCCTCGGCCTCGAACAGCCGGCGCGTGGCCTGCCGGACCATCGCGTCGTCATCCACCACATGCAGCGTCCTGCGCCCCGGCGCGGCCGGATCGCCGTGGCCCCGTGCCGCGTGGGCGGACTGCAGGAGAACGGAGATTCTTGCCAGCAGGGCCTCGGGCTGCACGGGCTTGGCGATCTGATCGAAGGGGGTGTCCGCGATGTCGCGCATCGTCGCCGCGGTGATGTCGCCGGTCAGGATGATCGCCGGGACCTCGCGGCCCAGCACGCCCGACAGATCCTGCGCCAGCGACAGCCCCGAGGCGCCGCCATGCAGCTCGAAATCCGTCAGCAGGAGGTCGGGCGGCGCTGCGGCATCGCCGGCCCAGGCCAGCGCCTCCCGCGCGCCCGCATGGGCAATGACGCGGTGCCCCTCGCCCTCGAGCAGCTCGCTCAGCAGGCGGCGCAGATCGGCCTCGTCCTCGACGAGCAGGATGATCCCGGTCCGCCGCCTTGCGACCGCCGGCCCGGGGGCGGGGTCGTCCGGGGGGCAGGCCCGGGGCGCGACCGCGGCGAGCGTGACGCTGAAGGTCGAGCCCCTGCCCGGTGTCGAGCGCAATGCGACCGGGTGATCGAGAAGCTTCGCGAGCCCCTGCACGATCGACAGGCCGAGCCCGAGTCCGCGCCCGGCCGGCACGCCGGATCCCTCGAGCTGGTGATAGGCCTCGAAGATCGCCTTGCGGTCGCGCTCGGCCACGCCGATGCCGGTGTCGCTCACCTGGATGATCAGATCGTCGCCCGATCTGCGGCAGCCGATCACGATGCCGCCGCGCGGCGTATAGCGCAGCGCGTTGGAGAGCAGGTTGCGCAGGATCTGCTGCAGCAGCTGCGGGTCCGTGCGCACCCACGCGCTCGACGGCACCACGCGCAGCCGGAGCCCCTCCTCCTCGCAAAGCGGGGCGAACTCGTCGCCCAGCCGCCGCAGGAGCGGTGCGACCGCGACGGGGCGCATGTCGGGGCGCACGATGCCCGAGTCGATACGGGTCGCGTCGAGCAGCGAGTCGAGCATCTCCGTCATCGAGTTGAGGGTGCGGTCCATCAGCGCCGCGAGGCGCAGCCCTTCGGCGCTGCGCCTGTCGCGGGTCATCAGCTCGTGCAGCAGCGCGAGCGACTGCAGCGGCTGGCGCAGATCGTGGCTCGCGGCGGCGAGAAAGCGCGACTTGGCGACGGTGGCGCGGTCCGCTTCGCGCTTTGCGGCAATGAGCGCGGCATGCGTGCGCTTTTGCTCGGTGATGTCGGCGAAGGTGATCACCACGCCTTCGACGCGCCCGCCATCGGCGCGGTAGGGCTGCACCCGGCGCAGATACCAGACCCCTTCAGGCCCCGCGATCTCGCGCTCGACGGGGTCCGACGATGTCAGCACCGCGCGCGCGTCTTCGGCGAGATGCGCATCCGCCGCGAGGGCCGCGAGATCCGAGAGCGGGCGGCCGATATCCGTCGCGATCACGCTGAACACGGCGCGGGCCGTGGGGGTGAAGAAGCGGATATTGAGGTCGCGGTCGAGGAAGATGGTCGCCACCTCGGTGCTGTAGAGCACGTTCTGCAGGTCGTTCGCCGTGGTGCGGTGGCGCTCTAGGGTTTCCTGCAGCTGCGCGTTCAGCGCGGTCAGCTCCTCGTTGAGCGCCTGCAGCTCCTCCTTGGAGGCCAGCAGCTCCTCGTTGGTGGACTGAAACTCCTCGTTGATCGAGAGCGACTCGGCGGTATCGGCGGCATGCGCCTCGACCTCGTCCTCGAGATCGCGCCGGGCATCGCGCAGATCGGCGCGGGTCGCGGCGAGCTCGGCCTCGAGCTCGGCGACGCGCGCGGCGTCGTCCGTGGCATCCGCCGTCGCGGGCCGGGGCGGCGCCGCGAGCTGCGGTGCGGCGACGAAGCAGGCCAGCAGCAGCTCCTCCCCGCCCGCAGACACGGCGCGCAGCTCGATATTGAAGCGCCCCTCGCTCGTCGAGTGCCCGCCCGGCACGACGACGAAGGGGTTGGCCGCGTCGCAGGAGGCGGCCGCCGCGCGAAACCGTGCCTGCAGCGCCTTCGGCAGCATGCCGGCAACGCCGGGATCGGGATGGCCCTCGGTCACGCCGAGATAGCGCTCGGTCTCCCCGAGCAGGTAGAGACATTCCAGCCGGCGGGTCATCAGGACCGCGGCGGGGGCGTAGCTGTCGAGAACGACGCGCCGGCACAGCTCCGCCAGCGTCGCCCGGCGGTCCGGCTCGGGCGGCGCCTCGGCGGGCCTGGCGGGGCGCGTTCCGGCAGTGACGTGCAGATCGCCGGGGCGGCTCTGCCCGACACAGCGCCAGAGCCGGGCCTCCTTGTGCGCAGGCTCGAAGCGGCCATCGGGCGGGCCGGGCGTCTCCGCGGCACCCAGCAGCAGCAGACCGCCACGGCGCAGCGCAAACACGCACAGCCCGATCACCCGCCGCTGGGCCTCCGGCCCGAGATAGATCAGCACGTTGCGGCAAGCGATCAGGTCGATCCGCGAGAAGGGCGGGTCGGAGAGCAGATCCGCCACGGTGAACACGATCATGTCGCGCAGCTCGGGGCGCACCCGCCAGCCGCCGGCCTCGGCCTCGAAGAACCGCGCAAGGCGTTCCTCGGAGACAGTGCCTGCGATGTCGGCGGGGTAGAAGCCGTCGCGCGCGGCGGCGACCGCGTCGGGGTCGATGTCGGAGGCGAAGATCTGCAGGCCGGCCTGCGAGCCCGCCTCCTCCATCGCCTCGATGCAGATCATCGCGAGGCTGTAGGCCTCCTCCCCGGTGCTGCACCCGGCGACCCAGACCCGCAACGGCCGGTCGGCGGGCAGCTCCGCGATCAGCTCCGGCAGGGCGATGGCGCGCAGATGCTCGAACACGGCCGGGTCGCGGAAGAAACCGGTGACATGGATCAGCAGATCCTGCGCGAGCCGCGCGAGCTCCGCCCCGTCGGCACGCAGCATGGCCAGATACCGGTCCGTCTCCTCCGGCCGGCACCCGGCGAGCGCCATGCGCCGGGCGATGCGGCGCTGGATCGTGCCGGTCTTGTAGAGCGTGACATCCTGCGGCGCGGTCTGCGCGACGAGCGCGATGACGGCGTCGTAGTCGCCGCCCGGCTGCGCATCCGGCTGCGCATCCGGCCTCGCCCCGGTCGCGCCGGTATCATCCGCGGGGTCGGGCCGCGCCGGGGCGCCCGCGCGCCCGGCGAGTGCCGCGGGCATCTGCGCGACCCGCAATACGCGATCCACGAGGCCCGTCGCGATGGCGCTGTCGGGCATGCCGGAATAGCCCGCCTCCTGCGGATCCTGCGCGATGATCAGCCCGCCCGCGCGGCGTATCGCGCCGAGGCCGCCGCTGCCGTCCGTGCCGGTGCCCGACAGCACGATGCAGGCGAGCGGCGACGCCACCTCCGCCGCCAGCGACTGCAACAGCGCATCGAAGGGCAGCCGCACCGCCTTGCCGCTTTCGGGCGCGGCGGTGTGCAGCACCCCGCGCGCGACGGTCAGGAACACACCCGGCGGAATGACATGGATATGCGCGGGGCGCAGCGCCATTCCGTCCTCGGCCAGCACGACCGTCAAGCCGGTGTCGCGCGCCAGAAGATCGACCATCATGCTGTCATGCGACGGGTCGAGATGCAGCACCAGGATGAAGGCCGCCTGCATGTCGCCCGGCAGCGCCTTCAGAAGGGCGCTGCACGCCTCCAGCCCGCCCGCCGATGCCCCGATGGCGATGATCGGGACGGCGCGGCCGGTCGTCTGAGCCGGCTCTGGCGACATCTTCCGCTCCCGCCGGATGTCTCACGCAGCCCATCGAAGCGCGCGCGATGCATCCCTGCGCGCGACGACACTGCCGCGCGCCTCCACCGTATCAGTGTTCGCCCGGTGCCAACACCCCCGACGCGCCAGCGTCACACGGCATGCGTCCGAGGAGATTCCGGCGCTATCGGTGCGAGCGGCGCAATCGGCAGATCGCGAAGCATCTGCCCACGGCATGCTGCCTCGCGGACGCGCGACGTGAGTGACCGGGCAGCGGGCCCGCCTGTCAGACCTACGGGTTGTCGTCTTGCTCCACGCCCGGCTCGGCGCTGCGGCGCGTGGCCGACAGCTCCTCGCCCGTCACCTTCAGGCCGCGCTTCAGCGCCTTGCGCAGCTCCTTTACCCGGTCTTCGAGCAGGACCGTGCCGCACTCCGCGCAGGCGCTGCGCAGGAGTTCGGTCTGCTCGCGGTGGATGCGCCCCCCGATCACGCAGGACACCGTCAGCAGATCGAGCAGGCGGGCCTGGCTGGCGGCATCCAGCGCGCGCAGGTGCCGGCGCATGGCGGTCCAGTCCAGCGCGATATCCGCGCCGTGATCGAGGGCCTCGCGCAGCCGCGTCATCAGGTAGATATGGTTGGGATGGGCATCACGCCCCCGGCTCATCATCTCGCCTGCGGCATGCATCAGCACGTCCTTTTCCGCCTCACCCGGATCGCCCGCATCCCGGAACTGCGCCGCCATCAGGTTGTCCACCGCGAACGGCCCGAAGGTGCGCATGCGCGCCTCGGTCATGATGCGCCAGGTGATATAGGCGTTCCAGACGGCATAGAGCGGCCCGGCAAAGAGCGGGACCATGCCGCGTATCGCCATGCGTGCCGCGACCCGGCGCAGGAAGACCCGCAGGATGAAGCTGCTGACCCCGACCTTGAGCTTGTAGGCGATGTTGAGCGCCATGAGCCGCCAGTTCGCCACATGCGCATAGGGGTCGATCCCGTAGATCTCCACCTGCGGATTGGGAAATTCCAGCGCGGCGCGCGCGAGGCTGTGGGCGAGCAGCCCGCGCCCGCCGCCCCGCGACAGGGGCAGGCCGGCATGTTGCGTCACGCGCGCGATCCCGGTCAGCGCGAGCGCGTAGAGCAGGACGATCTCCACCGCGCTGACCACGCCCGCGAAGGCGTAGAAGGCCGCCCAGTACGGCAGCGCCGCGCGCCAGCCGACATCCTCCATGCCATCGAAGAGCCCCTGGCGCATCCAGACCTCGGCGCCCCCGATCAGGCCGCCCGAGACGATACCCGCCAGCGCCGACAGCCCGATGACCCACCGCGTGACGCGGCTGATCCGCTCCATGCGCTCATGCGACGGATGGCCGACCGCGCCGGCTGCCGCGCCGCGCGGCGTCAGATAGGCGGCAACCTTGCGTTCCAGCATGTTCGGCTCGGGCGAGTAGATTTCAGCTGCTGGCACCGTCACCTCGCTCGTTCTCGCCGCCCGCGGCGTGCGCGACGCATGCGCGATCCGGCGGCCTATGTCGCCGCCTCCTGCAGCGTGTGCTCCATCCAGAGCTTCTCCACGGCGACCATCCCCACGATCGTGAGCGGCGCGGCGAGGATCAGCCCCACGATTCCGAAAACGAGGCTCAGGAAGACCTGCACGGCGATCAGCAGCGCCGGTGCGAGGTTGACGGCCTTCTTCTGGATCATCGGGGTGACGAAATTTCCCTCGATGGCCTGGATCACCAGATACCCCGCAAGCACGATCAGCCCGGTCTGCACGCCCTCGGAAAACCCCACCGCCACGATCGGCACCGTCGCGACGAGAGGGCCGATGAAGGGCACGAGCGTGAGCAGCGCGGTCAGCACCGCGAGCCCGAGCCACAGCTCGACGCCGAGGGCGAGGAGCCCGAGCCCGACCGTCGCCCCGAGCAGCGCCATCGAGACGAGCTGCCCGAGAAACCACCAGCGCAGCGCATGGGCGATCGCGGAGAGCGTCTCCTCCGCCATGATCCGCCCGGCCGGCGGCACGAGCCGCACCGCGCCCGCGCGGTAGAGCGCCGGGCTCGCCGACAGGAAGATCGTGAGCACGAAGACGATGGCCAGCCCCGCAAGCGCGCCGAACGCCGCCATCCCCCAGATCATCACCTCCTCGGCCATGCCGCCCGCCGCGCCGGCGATGCTCTCGTTGTCGATCTCGCCGACGGCCTGCAGCGCGCCCAGTTCGATGAGCGCGCCGTGAAGCCGCTCCACGAACGCGATCACCGTCTCGCTCACCCCGATCAGCTGCTGAACGAGCTGCGTCGCCGAAAGGCCCAGGACACCGGCCAGAAGCGCCACGATGCCGAGCGTGACGCCCCCGAGCGCCCAGCCGCGCGAGACCGGCAGCCGCCGCGCCGCTGCCCGCGCGAGCCCGTCGAGCCCGACCGCAATCAACACCGCGGCAAACACCAGCAGGAGCACATCCCCGAGAAGATATACGACCAGCAGAAGCCCCGCCGTCAGAAGGATCGTGTCGGTCCTGATCCGGCGCTCTGCCACCATGCGTTTTCCATTCCCTTGCGGCGTGGCTCCGCGCCCCGACCTGAAATGTAACGCCCCCCGGACCGTCCCGTTCCCGCCTGTCCGCGAACCGGGACCGGTCCGTGCAGCTCGTTCGCGGATACCGTTGCCTGAAGGTGAAGGACCTGGCGTCGGCACTGCACGGGGCCAGGGAGGCTCCCGCCTCGGCGTGCGAGGGGCCGGTCGCCCGCTGCGGGCGCTGGCCCTCGATGCCCGGTATCGCCGCACGGCATGCGTCTGAGTAGATTCCGGCGCTACCGGTGCGGTCGACTGACAGGTAGCGTCCTTGCACGACATGTTGTCGCTTGATGAGTGAACTGGGTAACCGGGCAGTCGGGCCGTTCTTCAAGCGCCCGCGTTGCGAACGTGGTGTCACGCGCCACGATCCGCTCCGGGGCGACGTGCCCGGCTGTCCCCCGGACCTCCCAGCCACTGCGTGATGAACGGCGCGCCACGCGCGCCGCCAGAAGCTCTGCGCATACGGGCCCGGGCGCATTCTTCAGCCCCGGCACTTCAACAATCTCCGCGAGTCACCCATGCACCGGATCATCTACATCTCACCCATGCACCGGATCATCTACATCGTCGGCGCGGTCGTTCTCGTCATCGCGTTGCTCAGCCTGGTGGGCCTGCGTTGAACGCCGCACCTGCGACGCCCCCGATGACACATGGCACACGCTCTTCCGACCCGCTTGCGCGGGCCATCGCGTGCAAGCGGCGCCGGCCGGCTCCTGCCCGGACTGGCGGCCGATCATCGCCTGGCGGCCCGCAGCCCTGCCCATCGCCGTCATCGTCGGCGCGATGCCGCTTGACCGACATGCTGCTGGGCCACGGCACGATATGGAGCGTTTCAATGCACGAACCGACGCAAGCCGAGCTTTTCATCAGGACACTCGAGGAGATGTACGAGGAATTCTGCGAAACCCGGCGCGCCCGGCGGATCGGCCAGCGCAAGGCGCTCGCCAAACAGTTTGTACGCGCATTTCCGACCGCGCAGGATGACGGCATGGGGACAATCGATTGGCTCCCGTAACGCAGTGGGATCGCGCGGCGGACCCCCGCACAGGCATCGGCCCGACGGACCCTGCGACATCCCCGCATGTCAGCCATCGAAATAGCAGGAGCGTTCCAATGACGACCTTCCCCGCCGGGGATCCGGGCGCGCGCCCGATATCCGGGAAGGCTGCACAGAAGGATCTCGGGCCTTCGCAGTCGCCCGATCACGCTGCCGGCCCGAGGGGCCTCGCTCATGGCGGGATCGGTCCCGAGCGCGGTTCGCGACGGGGCGCGGGCATGCCAGCCGTTCGCCACGGGCATGCTTTCGCATCGCCGGACGGACCTGCAATGGCTGAGCATGTCTGGATCGAGCCGGCCAGGGTGGTCGCCGAGCGCTGCGGGATCAGCGAGCAGGCAGTTCAGATGTGGCGCCGCCGGGGCATTCCCGACGACCGCAGCCAGGCGCTGCACCGGTTTCGCGGGCCCCTCACGCCGCTGCAGGAGGGTGTCGCGGTGGTCTTGAGCAAGGCCCTGCGCCTTCCGATCGACGATCTGCTTTGCGTGCTGCGCACCTTCGTGGATCCGGACATATCGCGCCCGGGGCTGGTGCGCTGCCTGCAGCGGCACGGTGTCCGCCCCCTGCAGGACCGGGCCGCCGCGCAGATCACACGCGCGACGGGGCGATCAGGATCCGAAAGCGCGCCTTCGGGGGACGTCATGCTCCCCCCCACACACCGGGGCAGTGGCATTCCAATGACGACTGACGATCATCCGTTTCACAACCTGCTGCCGCTTCACGATGTGGCGCTGCGCCGCTTCGCGACAAAGCTGACCGGAAATGAGCACCAGGCCGAGGACCTCGTGCAGGTGACCTTTCTCAAGGCCTGGGCCAATCGCGAGAAATTCAGGCTCGACACGGAGTTGCGCGCCTGGCTCTTCACCATTCTGCGCAACACCTTCTATTCGGACCTTCGCAGATCGAGGCGCGAGGTCGCCGATATCGACGGCAAGCACGCGGCGCGGCTCTTCGTAGAGCCCAATCAGGAACATGCGATCGAGTTGAAGGCGCTGATGAACGCCATCGACATGCTGCCCGAACTGCATCGCCAGCCGATCGTCCTGATGGGCGCCTACGGTTTCTCGCAGCAGGAAGCCGCCAATGCCTGCGGGTGCAGCCTCGGCACGATCAAGAGCCGGGTCAGTCGCGGGAGATCGCGCCTCCACCACGCCTTTCGCCTCTATCCCGGTCAGGCCGGGGCACCTCGAAAACTTGCCCTGTGATCCGGCGCTCGACAGGCCGCGCGAGACGCCGCCGCACATGCGACAGGGTGATGCTGCCGCATATCGATGGGGCAAACGCGACATCGGGCGTTGCGCTGGCGTCACCGCGAGGCACGCATCGAAAAAATCCCCGACAACTGATTTGTGTCAGCATGATGCCGCTGCGGCACGGGGAGACTTCGTCTCACGTTCAAATCATCGCGTCTTCACGCAGATGCAACCATCGGAGGTCCGCATGACCGAAAAGAGCATCCTCGAAAAGCAGCTCAAGGCCAGTCTCGACGAGTGGAAGGCGGATATCGACAAGATGGAGGCCACGGCGCGAAAGGCCAGCGCCGACGCGCAGGCCCAGTACGATGCCGAGATAATGCGGCTGCGCGAGAAGCATGACGAGGCGCAGAAGCATCTTCACAAGGTCCGGGAAAGCTCGAATTCAGCCTGGGACGATGTGCGCAACGGCGCCGAGGAGTCCGCGGCCTCGATGCGCAAGGCCATCACGGACGCCTGGGCCCGCTTGACCTGAGCCGGCTTGCATCACCCTCGAGCACCGCGCACGCGGCGCGGCAGGGCCGCTGCGGCGCGATCCTGCCGGCACCGGCGGCATCGTGGCGCGGATCGTGATGCGGTCGGCCGGTCCCGCAATGCGCCTTCTGTGATGCGCCGGGGCGGCGGATGGAGCACGGGGCGCCCGGGCCTGTCTCCCGCCGAGCATGGTGCGCCCTGCCCGAGACCGCACCGCCACCGGCCGAGCAGGAATTCAGGAACGCATCGCTGTTTCTTGCGTTGACACTCGTCATCATCGGAAAGGAGCCCGGTCCATGGCCTATCTTCTGGGAATACTCGTCCTCGTTGCGCTGCTCGCGGTTTCAGCGAAGGGGTATCAGGTCTCGGTGCGCAGCGCGAACGCGGCCGGCGCGGGGCGCAGCCCGGTAGAGCGCTGAAATGCCGGTCCGGCGCGGTGTGCGACGGCGGTGGCGGGAGGCGGGCGCCCGCAGCGCCGGCGCACCGAGTTGCCGCCGTCGAGGATCGCGTTGATCAGCGCGGCCACGGCCGCGTGCGATGCGGCCGCGTCGCTGCCGGGGGCGAATTCATGCGCGGCCGCGGCATCGCGCAGCACGCGGACGATCTCCCTTTCGGGCAGGACGCCGCCA
>SLQD01000049.1 GCA_007131685.1 Paracoccaceae bacterium
CGCGTCGCCGGGCTCGGCCAGATCGGAGAGGATCGGGCAGTCCGGCCGCTCATCGCCCGCGCAGGCCTCGACGAGCGTCGCCAGCGTCGCGCGCATCGCGCGCAGCTCGGCGATCTTGGCGTCGATGCGGTCGAGATGCTGCGCGGCGATCCGTCGGACATCGGCGCTGGCGCGGCCCTCGTCCTCGTAGAGCGCGAGCAGGCCGCGACAGTCCTCGATCGAGAATCCGAGCGCGCGGGCGCGGCCGATGAAGGCAAGCTTGTGCAGATCCCGCTCGCAGAAGGCGCGGTATCCGTTGGTGTCGCGGGCCGGACGGATGAGGCCGATCTCCTCGTAGTAGCGGATCGTCTTGGCCGGCAGGCCCGAGCGATCCGCGACGGTTCCGATATTCATCCCGACCTCCTACTCGGCCGCAGCGGGCACGGGATCGCCGGCCGCCGGCGCCGCATCGCGCTCGGCCATCACCGGTGCGAGCCCGCGCAGCCGCAGCGCATTGGTGAGCACACACACACTCGACAGCGCCATCGCCCCGGCGGCGAGCATCGGCGACAGCAGCACACCGAAGGCCGGGTAAAGAATCCCCGCCGCCACTGGGATCAGCGCACTGTTATAGGCGAACGCCCAGAAAAGGTTCTGCCGGATGTTGCGCATCGTCGCGCGCGAGGCATGCACGGCATTGACCGCGCCCGCCAGATCCCCCGACATCAGGACCACATCCGCCGCCTCGATGGCGACATCCGTGCCCGAGCCGATCGCGATGCCCACATCGGCCTCGGCGAGCGCGGGGGCGTCGTTGATGCCATCGCCGACGAAGGCGATGCGCCCGCCGGCGGCGTCGCGCAGCTCGCGCAGCGCATCGACCTTGCCCTCGGGCAGCACCTCGGCAACGACCCGGTCGATGCCGAGCTCGTCGGCGATGGCGCGCGCGGTGCCCTCGGCATCGCCCGTGATCATCGCCACCTCGAGCCCCTCGGCATGCAGCGCCGCGATCGCCGCGCGCGTCGTCGGCTTGAGCGGATCGGACACGGCCAGAAGCGCGGCCACCTCGCCGTCGATCGCCGCGAAGAGCGGCGTGCGCCCGCGCCCGGCCAGCGCATCGGCCCGCGCCGCCAGGTCCTCGGGGATCGTCACATCCCGCGCCCGCATCAGCCGCGCTGCACCGACGAGCAGTTCGTGCCCCTCGGCGGTGGCGCGCAGCCCGTGCCCGGAAACGGCCTCGAATCCCTCGGCCTGCGGCAGCTCGAGCCCCTTGGCGCGCGCCGAACGCAGGATTGCGCCGGCGATGGGGTGTTCGGAATCCGCCTCTACCGCCGCCACGAGGCGCAGCACCGCATCGGCGTCATGCCCCCCGGCGGGGACGAAGTCGGTGAGTTCGGGGCGCCCCTCGGTCAGCGTGCCTGTCTTGTCGAACGCCGCTACGCGCACCCCTTCGAGCGCCTGCAGCGCGTCGCCCTTGCGAAACAGCACGCCCATCTCGGCGGCGCGCCCGGTGCCAACCATGATCGAGGTCGGCGTCGCCAGCCCCATCGCGCAGGGGCAGGCGATGATGAGTACCGACACGCCGGCCACCAGCGCCATGGTCAGCGCGGGCGACGGCCCGATCGCCAGCCAAAGAGCGATCGTCACCGCCGCGACCGCCATTACCACGGGCACGAACACCGCCACGACCCGGTCCACCAGCGCCTGGATCGGCAGCTTGGCACCCTGCGCCGCCTCGACCATGCGGATGATCTGAGCCAGCATCGTGTCGGCGCCGACGCGCGTGGCGCGAAAGGTCAGCGCGCCGTTGTCGTTGATCGTGCCGCCGATCACGGTGTCGCCCGCGCCCTTGCGCGCCGGCACCGGCTCGCCCGTGACCATGCTTTCATCGACCCAGGAGCCGCCCGAAAGCACCTCGCCATCGACCGCGATCTTCTCTCCGGGGCGCACATGGACGACATCGCCTTCGACGATCTGCTCGACCGGACGCTCGGCCACCGCGCCATCGCGTTCGACGCGCGCGGTCTTCGCCTGCAGGCCCATGAGCTTGCGGATCGCCGCGCCGGTGCGCCCCTTGGCCCGCGCCTCGAGCCAGCGCCCCACGAGGATCAGCGTGCAGATCACCGCCGCCGCCTCGAAATAGACCGCGCGCGTTCCCTCGGGCAGCAGCCCCGGCGCGTAAAGCGCGACCACCGAGTAGGCCCAGGCCGCCGCCGTTCCGAGCGCCACGAGCGAATTCATGTCGGGCGTGCCCCGCGCGAGCAGCGGGAACCCCTTGAGATAGAACTGCCGCCCCGGCCAGATCATCACCAGCGTGGTCAGCACGAACTGGATCGTCCAGTTCGCGGTCTGGCCGATCGTGGCATGGAGCCAGTGATGGAAGGCGGGGATCAGATGCCCGCCCATTTCCATGACAAAGACGGGCAGTGTCAGCGCCCCGGCGATGGCGGCCTGCCGGGCGACATGGGCGGCTTGCTCGCTCTTGCGGGCGGCCGGGTCCGGCGGGCCGCTCTCGATGCGGGCCGTGTAGCCCGCATCCGTCACGGCGCGCGCCAGCGCATCAGGCGCAACCGCGCCCTCGACATGGCGCACCTGCGCGGACTCGCTCGCGAGATTGACCGACGCCTCGAGAACCCCCGGCACCGCGCGCAGCGCCCGCTCGACATGGCCGACACAGGACGCGCAGGACATCCCTTCGATCGCGAGGCGCAGCTCGCCGGTGCGCGCCGGATAGCCCGCCGCGCGCAGCGCCGCGCTCGCCGCCTCCATGTCGAGCCGCTCATCATGCGTGA
>SLQD01000230.1 GCA_007131685.1 Paracoccaceae bacterium
CTGCTCGGGGCCGATGATGTGCACGATGCCCTGGCGGATATCGTCCACCGGGTAGTAGTGGACGCCGAAATCGCGCGCGTTGCGATCCAGCGCCTCGAGCTGGATGCGCGATTCCTCGTTGTTGTCGAGCTTCGCGGCGCGGTCCGGATCGGTGGGCACGTTGTGATCGGGTACCGCGATGGTGCGCCCCGGCGCGCGCACCGCGCGGCCCGCCTCGCGCAGCCCCTCGAAGGCCTGCGGGCTGGTGACCTCGTGCACGAGGTGGCGGTCGATATAGAGCAGCGAGGTGCCGTCCCCGGCCTCCTCCACCAGATGGGCGTCCCAGATCTTGTCGTAGAGCGTTTTCGGTGCGGTCATGGCGCCTGGCCTCGGATGATTGTTGGGCTGTTCGATGTCGCGGCCGGTGTGGCGCTCACCCGGCCGCCCGCAGCGGGCGGGTCAGGCCGTGAAACCGCCATGGCAGGCGGGCCCGGTCGTCGATGTCGAAAAACCGCATCACACCGCGTATCTATTCGGCTTGCCGGCGCGACGCAATATCCGCCGCGCCGGTCCGGCCGCCGCGAAAAGGCGCCGGCCCGCCGCCGCATCTGCAGCGCGACGCCAGAGATTGAGATTGCGCGATCGAGTCGCTATCTTGGAAGGCATGGCGCCGGTGGCGGATCGGCGCGCGAGCAAGGAGGACGATGTTCTGTCATACACGCAGCAGGCGGCCGGGATCCGGGCCGCAACCGCAGGCGCGGGCATGACCGCGCAGACCCGGGCGGAGGACGAGTCCGCCCTTCTCGACATTATCCTTTCATCGCTGGAAGACGACAAGGCCGAGGATATCGTCACCCTCGACATGCGCGGCCGCTCGGTCATGGCCGATTACATGGTCGTGTGCTCCGGCCGATCGGCGCGTCAGGTCATCGCGATCGCCGAGAAGCTCGCCGACCGGCTCAAGCAGTCGCTTCGCGTGATCGCGCGCGTCAACGGCAAGGATGCGGGCGACTGGGTGCTCGTGGATGCGGGCGATGTGGTGGTGCATGTCTTCCGCCCCGAAGTGCGCGAGTTCTACCAGATCGAGAAGATGTGGCAGGCCGCACCCGGCGATCCCGCGCCCGACACGGCTTGAATGCGCATCACGCTGTGCGCGGTCGGACGGATGCGCAAGGGGCCGGAGCAGGCCCTGGTGGACGACTATCTTGCACGGCTCGCGCGCACGGGGCGCTCGGTCGGCCTCGGCCCGGCGGATATCGTCGAGGTCGATGAGCGCAGGGGCGACGCCGGCGCGCGGCTCGCGCGGGCGCTGCCCGACGGGGCGCGGCTTTGCGTGCTCGACGAGCGCGGCCGGGCGCTGACCTCGCGCGATTTCGCGGCGCTGCTGGCGGGCTGGCGCGATGGCGGGGCCGGGCGCGCGGCCTTCGCGATCGGCGGGGCCGACGGGCACGATGACGGGCTCGTGGAGCGGGCCGACAGCGTGCTGTCACTCGGCCCGATGGTCTGGCCGCACATGCTCGCGCGCGTGATGCTCGCCGAGCAACTCTACCGCGCCGCGGCGATCCTCGCCGGCACGCCCTATCACCGCGATTGAGCGGCGCGGTTGCGGCGGCGCCCGCGGACCCGTAGGAGTCCCGCATCGCAACGAGGGAGCGCGACCATGGCCGCAAAGCCGGTGATCCTGTGCATTCTCGATGGCTGGGGCCTGCGCGACGCCACCGAGGGCAACGCCGTCGCCCTGGCGCAGACGCCGAATTTCGACTGGCTCATGGCCGGATGTCCGCATGCCCGGCTCGTCACCCATGGCTCCGATGCCGGGCTGCCGCGCGGGCAGATGGGCAATTCCGAGGTCGGCCATACCAATATCGGCGCGGGGCGGGTCGTGGCGATGGATCTCGGGCAGATCGATCTGGCCATCGAGGATGGCAGTTTCGACACCGCCCCCGCGCTCGTCGATTTCATCGCCCGACTGCAGGCGAGCGGCGGCAGCGCGCATCTGATGGGGCTGGTCTCCGATGGCGGCGTGCACGCCCATCTCGGGCACATGCTGGCGGCGGCGCGGCGCATCGCGGCGGCGGGGGTGCCCGTGGCGATCCATGCCATCACCGACGGGCGCGACGTGCCCCCGGACTCGGCGGCCGGGTTCATCGACCGGCTCTTGGCCGGGCTGCCCGAGGGCGCGCATGTCGCGACGGTGACGGGGCGTTACTGGGCGATGGATCGTGACCGGCGCTGGGATCGCGTCAAACGCGCCGCCGCGGCGATGCTCGCGGGCCGCGGCGAGACCGCGCCCGACCCGGCCTCCGCCATCGCCGATGCCGAGGCCCGTGGCGAGACCGACGAATTCATCAGCCCCGCCGTGATCGGCGGCCATGCCGGGATGCGCGACGGCGACGGGCTGTTCTGCCTCAATTTCCGCGCCGACCGCGCCCGCGAGATCCTCGCGGCGCTGGCCGATCCCGATTTCGCCGAGTTCGAGATCGCGCGCCCGCGCTGGGCGGCGCTGCTGGGCATGGTCGAGTATTCCGAGGCCCATAACGCCTACATGGCGGCGGTTTTCCCGCCCCGCGATCTCGTCAACACGCTTGGCGCCTGGGTCGCGGCGCACGGGCTGCGCCAGTTCCGGCTCGCCGAGACGGAGAAATACCCGCATGTGACCTTCTTTCTCAATGGCGGCGTCGAGACCGCGGCACCCGGAGAGGAGCGGCACATGCCGCAAAGCCCCGGGGTCGCCACCTATGACCTGCAGCCCGAGATGGCCGCGCGCGAGGTCACGGACAGCCTCGTGCAGGCCATCGGGGCGGGCCATGACCTGATCGTGGTCAATTTCGCCAATCCCGACATGGTCGGTCACACCGGAGATCTCGACGCGGCGATCCGGGCCTGCGAGGCGGTGGATGCCGGGCTCGGCCGCGCGCTCGACGCGCTCGAGGGGACCGGCGGGGCGATGCTCGTGACCGCCGATCACGGCAATTGCGAGACCATGGTCGATCCCGAGACCGGCGGTCCCCATACCGCCCACACCACCAATCCGGTGCCCGTCGTGCTCGCGGGCGGGCCGGAGGGGGCGGCGCTGCGCGATGGCCGGCTCGCCGATCTCGCGCCGACGGTGCTCGAACTGATGGGCCTGCCACAGCCCGAGGAGATGACCGGGCGCAGCCTTCTCGTCCCCGCGGCAGTGCCCTGACGACACGATTGTGATCGCGCGCGGCCGCGCTGCACCGCTTGCGTTGTTGGCCGCGATGCGCGATCTCATGTAGGGTCTCGCAGCCGGGCGTCTGACGGGGCAGGCGGTTCGGCTTCACTGGCCGTGCCGCAACGGGCACGGGCCGGGACACTGGGATGGGCCGCGCGGCGGCCTATATCGGGAGCAGGTAGGCAGGCGCGCAACCCTGCGCGGGGCGCACCGAGACAGGAATAGGACGACGCGATGCAGAAATTCGTGATGGCAGCATGCGCAGGGGTCGCCGCCGGGGCGCTCCTTACGACGCAGGTCGTCGGGCCGGTGCTCGCCGAGGACAATGACCGCAACGGATCGGTCTACGAGCAGCTCGATCTCTTCGGCGACGTGTTCGAGCGGGTGCGCTCGCAGTATGTCGACGAGGTCGAGTCCGGCGATCTGATCGAGGCGGCCATCAACGGCATGCTCAGCTCGCTCGATCCGCATTCGGGCTACATGGGCCCCGATGCCTTCGAGAACATGCAGGTTCAGACCCGCGGAGAATTCGGCGGGCTCGGCATCGAGGTCACGATGGAGGACGGCTTCGTCAAGGTCGTCGCCCCGATGGACGGCACCCCGGCCGATGACGCCGGCATCGAGGCGGGCGATCTCATCACCCATATCGACGGAGAGTCGGTTTCGGGCCTGACCCTCGACGAGGCGGTGGACCAGATGCGCGGGCCCGAAGGGTCAGAGATCGTCGTCACCGTGATCCGCGAGGGCGAGGCCGATCCGTTCGATGTCTCGATCATCCGCGACCGCATCACCGTGGAGGCGGTGCGCAGCCGGATCGAGGGCAACAACCTCGTGCTGCGCCTGACGACCTTCAACGACCAGACCTACCCCAACCTCATGGAAAAGCTCGACGAGGCGATCGAGGAGGCCGGCGGGCTCGATCAGATGGAAGGGGTCGTGCTCGATCTGCGCAACAATCCGGGCGGACTGCTCGAGCAGGCGATCCGCGTGACGGATGTGTTCCTCGACGGCGGCGAGATCGTCTCGACGCGCAGCCGCGACACCGACGACAACGAGCGCTTCAACGCGGAGCCGGGCGATGTGCTCGAGGGGCTGCCGATGGTGGTGCTGATCAATACCGGCTCGGCCTCGGCCTCGGAGATCGTCGCCGGCGCGCTCAAGGATCATCGCCGCGCGACCGTGGTGGGAACCAAGAGCTTCGGCAAGGGCTCGGTGCAGACCGTGATGCCGCTGCGCGGCGACGGGGCGATGCGGCTGACGACCTCGCTCTACTACACCCCCTCGGGCCGATCGATCCAGGCACTGGGTGTCTCTCCGGATATCGTGGTCGAGCAGCCGCGCCGCGTCGAGACGAATGACGAGGACGCCGAGGTGCCGCAGCTGCGCTCGGAGGCCGATCTGCGCGGCCGGCTCGACGGCGAGGCACTCAGCGAGGATCAGCAGCGCCTGCTCGAGGAGGAGGAGCGCGCCGCCGAGGAAATGGCGCGGCTTCGCGAGGAGGACTATCAGCTCGCCTATGCGATCGACATCCTCAAGGGGATCGGCGCGATCTCGCGCAATGCCCGGTGATGCGCAGGCCCCCGGCCGCGACGGGCTCGCCTATCGACCCTGCGTCGGGGTGACGCTGATCAACGCGGACGGGCTGATCTTCGCCGGCCAGCGCATCGATGCCCCGGTTCCGGCCTGGCAGATGCCGCAAGGGGGCGTCGATCCCGGTGAGAGCCCGCAGGAGGCGGCGCTGCGCGAACTCGAGGAGGAGATCGGTGTCGGATCCGACCGGGTGGAGTTGCTCGATGCCACGCCGGGCTGGCTGCGTTACGATCTGCCCGACGAGCTGGCCGGGCGCATCTGGGGCGGCGGCTATCGCGGGCAGAAGCAGCGCTGGTTCCTCATGCGGTTTCTGGGCGCCGACGACGAGATCGACATCGCCACCGCGCACCCGGAATTCTCCGCCTGGTGCTGGGTCGACGCGCAGACGCTGCTCGACGGGATCGTCGACTTCAAGCGCGACGTCTATGAACGCGTTCTCGCGCGCTTCGGCGCCCATCTGCGCGCCGGCTGAACGCGCTACCGGTCCGGCCGCCCGGGCAGCGCCTGGTCGAGCAACGCCTCGAGTTCGCGCGCCGCCGCGCGGATCGGTGCGGCATCGCGATAGGCGCGCGCGAGAAGGAATGTTCCCTCCTCCGTGGCCACGACCATCATAGCGAGCGTCTCGGCGCGTGCCTGCTGCACCCCGGCATCGACCAGAGCGTCGCGGATCAGGCCGGTCCAGCGCTCGAACGCTTCGCTGCAGAGCCCCCCGATCTGCGCATCGGCATTCGCATCATCGAGAATGAGCGGTGCGACCGGACAGCCGAAGCCGAATCCCGACCCTTCCATCCACTGCGCCGCCTGCTCGAGGAAGGCCCGCACGCCCGCGCCCGGGCGCGGGGCGTCGGCTAGGCTGGTGCGCAGCGCCTCGGTCCCGGCCTCGAGGCTCTCGCGGGTCGCCTCCGCGACGAGCTGGTCCTTGCCGCCGGGGAAATGGAAGTAGAGTGAGCCGCGCGGTGCGTTGGCCTCGGCGAGAACGTCGTTGAGCGACATCCCGTGATAGCCCCGGTGCTGCAGGAGGCGGGCCGCCGTCCCGATCATCCGCTCGCGTGTCGTCGCCGCCATCGATCACCTCTCGTACCTTCCCTGCGTCATTGACTCGAATATGACAACCGGTCTACAAAATATGCAGGTCGGCATACATATTTAATCACCGCCGGCCGATGGCAACGGGAGAGGAAATCATGGTCATCGAAACGCATCGTGACGCCGCCGCCACCGCCGCAATGGAGCGGCTGACCACCCCGGCCGGGGTGACGCTGTCCTGGCAGCGCTCCGGCCGCGGCCGGCCCCTCGTTCTGGTTCATGGCAGCTTCGCCGATCACCGCTCGAACTGGCAGTTCGTCGCCGACGCCCTCGCGCGCCACGCCACCGTCCATGCCGTCGCCCGCCGCGGGCGCGGCGAAACCGATGCGACCGAGGGCCACAGCATCGAGGACGAGGCCGCGGATGTGGCGGCGCTGCTCGACCGGATCGAGGCGCCGGCTGTCCTGCTCGGCCATTCCCATGGGGCTCATGTGGCGCTCAACGCGGCGCGCGCGGCGCCGGAGCGTATCGCCCGGCTGGTGCTTTACGAGCCGCCGGCAACGCAGATCGTCTCGGAGTCGGTGCGCGCGCGCCTCGAGGACTGTGCCGCGGCCGGCGACTGGGATCGCTTCGTCGCCCGCTTCATGCGCGAGGTCCTGTCGCTGTCGCCGCAGGAGCTGGAGGGGATCCGGGGGACCTCCCTCTGGCCGCAATTCGTCGCCGATGCCCCGGCGACGCTGCACGACATACGCGCCGTGGCGCGTCACGCGTTCGACGCGCGCCGGTTTGCCGGGCTTGGCGCGCCGGTGACCCTGCAGGTCGGCAGCGAGAGCGTGCGGGCACATTACGTCACCGACGCGCTCCTCGCTGCGCTGCCGGACGCGCGGGAGCAGCCGTTGCCGGGGCAGGGACACGATGCCGTCTTCTTCGATCCGGACCTCTTCCTGCGCAAGGTCCTCGAGATCCTGGAGGACTCTGCGCGGCCCCGGGTGGCGGCCGGGGACACCGCTCGGGCATCGCGGGCCTGAAACGCCGGCCCCATGGATGCGCTGCGCCCGGGCACCGTCGCCGACGTCGCGCCCGGACCATCCGCGCGGCGCCGATGCTGCGGGCCCGACGGCGATGATCCCGAGCCCGCCCCTACACGGCCCCGCGGATGCATCCGGGGAGGCCGAAGGCGCCTGCCGGCCCGCCTAGCGAATCCGCTCCAGCAGCTCCTGCGAGACATAGCCGTCCGCGGGCAGCCCCTCGGCGCTCTGGAAGGCGCGCACAGCGGCGATGGTGTTGGGCCCCACGCGGCCATCGATGCCACGGGTATCGAAGCCGCGCGCGGTGAGCCGTTCCTGCAGCTCGCGGCGCTCGTCATTGGTGAGCGGGCGGTCATCGCGCGGCCAGGCGCCGTTGAAGCCGCCATTGCCGTCGATGCGGTCGGCCAGATGTCCGATCGCCATCGCGTAGGCGTCGGCGGGGTTGTAGCGCTTGATGACCTCGAAATTCTCGAAGGTCAGGAAGGCCGGCCCCGAAACCCCGGCGGGCAGGAAGAGCTGCGCCGCGCCGTGATCGGGCAGCGTTCCGCCCCCGGCCAGCGTCACCCCGTCGGCGCGCCACTCGGCGATGGAGCGCTTGCCCCGCATCTCCTCGAGCCCCCGGGGCAGATCGATCTCCACTCCCCAGGGCTGGCCGCGGTTCCAGCCATGCCGGGCGAGGTAATTCGCCGTCGAGGCGAGCGCGTCGGTGGGGTCGTCGGACCAGATGTCGCGTTCGCCGGTGTCGTGAAAATCCACAGCGTAGGACAGGTAGCTCGTCGGGATGAACTGGGTGTGGCCCATGGCGCCGGCCCAGGAGCCGGTCATGTCCTCGGGGGCGACATCGCCGTCCTGGATGATGCGCAGCGCGCCGATGAGCTGCTCCTCGAAGAAGGCGCCGCGGCGACCATCATGCGCAAGGGTGGCGAGCGCCTCGACGATCGCGGTGTCGCCCCGGAAGTTGCCGTAGGAGCTCTCGACCCCCCAGACCGCGACGACGATCTCGGGCGCGACCCCGTAGCGTTCCTCGATCTGGCGCAGCACGCCGCGATGCGCGCCGAGCGCCTCGCGGCCGTTCTCCACGCGCGTCCCGGAGACGGCGCTGTCGAGGTAGTCCCAGATCGCGCGGGTGAATTCGCCCTGGTTGCGGTCGCGCTCGACGACCTCGGTGTTGAAGCTGACATCGCGAAACGCGCGGTCGAAGGTGTCCTCGCGGATGCCCTCCGAGACGGCGCGCGGCCGGAAATCATTGACCCAGCCCTGGAAGGCGCGGTTTTCCGCCGCGCTTGCGCTGCCGCGCTCGGCCGGCCTCGGGGAGTTGTCCATGATTCCGCCTGCCCCGCCGCAAGCCGGGAGCGCCAACACGAACACCCCCGCCAGAATCGCCGCTCTGCCCATCTCGTCCATCCGTTTCTTGTCGACCTGCTCTTATGCAACCCACCGTAGCGCAGCCGGGCGATTCACGAAAGCGGGATGCGGCGCCAATGGCGCGGTTCCGCCAATTCTAGCGGGTCGCGCCGAACCATTGCGTCACGCGGTCGACGCCGCGCATGAGCAGGGGCGCGGTCGGCAGGATGATGAAGATGCGGGTGACATGGAAGGCGGTCACCACCGCGACGCCCTCCTGCAGGACCTTGGCGGTCAGCGCCATCTCGGTAACGCTGCCCGGCGCGGTGGCGAGCACCATGGTCCCCCAGCTCACATCGCTGACCAGCAGCAGCGCCAGCCCCAGCACCAGGCACGCCGCGATCATGAGCGCCGTCGCAAGCATCGCCGCGGGCACGAAACGCCCGGCCCGGCGGAAGAAATCGCGGTCGAACACCGCGCCGAGCCACACCCCGAGCAGCACCTGCGCCGCCGCCAGCACCGGGTAGGGCACCGCCGTGATCGGAAGCGACAGCGCCGCCGCCACCGCCGAACCGCCCACGGCGCCCAGAAAGAACGGATTCGACAGCCGCACCGCGCGGATCACCGACACCCCCACAAGCGCGCAAAGGATCAAGAGCACCGCCCCGCCCGCGCTCCAGGGCGTGTCGCGCAGCGCCGCGGTGGGGTCGGTGACGGCGGGCTCGAGCGCGATCAGCACCGGCGGCACCAGCAGCACCAGCGCGAGAATCCGGATCGTCTGCGAGAACACGACGGGGCCGGCATCCACCCCGTATGTGCGCGCCAGATTGGCCGATTCGACCGGCCCCATCGGCACCGAGGCGAGGCTCGCGGTGATCGCGTCCACCCCGCCGAGCCGCACCAGCACCCACGCCACCATGAGTCCGAGCGCGATCGTCGCCACGGCGGCGCCCACCATCAGCCAGAGCATGTCGCCGAGCGCCGCGAGCGCCGTGGGCGTGAAGGCCAGCCCCACCGAGGCCGCGATCACGACCTGCCCGATCGGTCGCGTGACCGCCGGCACCCGCACGCGCGCGATCGTCAGGCTCGTGGCGATGGAAAACAGGATCGCGCCGATCATCCAGGGAAGCGGCACGTTGAGCCGCGCGGCGACCCATCCGGCCACAGTCGCGCCCGCATAGATTGCAGCGATCCGGCCGATATCCGGGGCGCGCCTTGCGACATCCTGCCACGTCATGTCCCAGCCATAGCCCATCGCGCGGCGCGGCACCAGACACGACAAGGCGTGGCATCCCATCGGGTTGCGCCGCGCCTGTCAGGCGAGCGCGGCGGCGGTTTGCCGCGCGATCATGAGCTCCTCGGCGGTGGCGGTGACGACGATGCGCACCGGCGAGCCATCGGCCTGCACCTGCGGCGCGGTGCGCCCGCCGAGATCCACGGCCGCGTTGCGCGCCGCATCGATGCGCAGCCCCATGAAGCCCATCCCCTTGCAGATGCGCGCGCGCATCGCCGCGTCGTTCTCGCCCACGCCGCCGGTGAACACCACCACGTCGAGCCCGCCCATCGCGGCGGCATAGGCGCCGAGATACTTGCGCGCGCGATAGGCGTAGATGTCGAGCGCGAGCGCGCAATCGGTGTCGCCGTCATCGGCGCGCGCGCTCACATCGCGCATGTCGGTCAGCCCGGTGAGCCCGCGCAGCCCGCTCTCGGCGTTGAGCGCGCGCTCGACCGCGTCGATGCCAAGCCCCATCTCGCGGTTCAGGAAGCCGTAGATTCCCGGATCGACATCGCCCGAGCGCGTGCCCATCACCAGCCCCTCGAGCGGCGTCAGCCCCATCGAGCTGTCGATGCTCTCGCCGCGCTGGATCGCGCACACGCTCGCCCCGTTGCCCAGGTGAAAGCTCACCATCCGCAGGGCATTGAGCGGCGCGCCGACGGCTTCGGCCGCGCGCTCGGCGACATAGGCGTGCGAGGTGCCGTGAAAGCCGTAGCGGCGCACCCCCGCCTCGCGCCAGTCGCGCGGGAGCGCATAGGTCGTCGCGCGGGGCGGGTTGGTCAGGTGAAAGGCGGTATCGAACACGCCGATCTGCGGCAGCTCCGGCCAGAGCTGCTGCGCCAGCCGCACGGCGTGCAGGTTGGCCGGGTTGTGCAGCGGCGCGAGCGGGGTGAGCGCCTCGATCGTGGCCATGGTGCGCGCATCGAGCAGGGCGGGGGCGTCGAAGCGCGCGCCGCCATGGGCGATGCGGTGGCCGACCGCGTCGATCCCGTCGAGCCCGTGGCGCGCCAGCAGATCGGGCACCGCCGCGATGGCGCTCTCGACATCGGTGGCGTCCGCTGCCTCGCGTCCCGGGCCGTCGGGCCCGTCGAAGCGCAGCACGCAGCCGCCCTCACCGAAGCGCTCGAAGCACGCCGAGAGCCGCTCGCTCGCGCCCTCCGCGGCATCGAAGACGCCGAGCTTGAGCGTCGAGCTGCCGGCATTGAAGACGAGGATCCTCATGCGCGCTTCTCCTTCCAGTATCGCGCCGCGCGCTTGTCGAACTCCAGCACGAAGAGCAGCAGCACCCCGATCAGTGCACATTGCACGAGCTGCCAGAGCGACAGGGCCGTGGTCTCGAACAGGACCTGCATGAACGGCGCATAGGTGAAGAGCGCCTGCAGCGCCAGAACCACGGCGACCGCGATCAGAACCGCCTGCGTGCCCTTGACCCCGGTCAAGGTGAGCGCGGAGGCGTGCCGGTAGCGCACCGAAAACA
>SLQD01000048.1 GCA_007131685.1 Paracoccaceae bacterium
CAGTCGCTGCACACCAACGCGCTCGACGAGGCGATGGCGCTGCCCACCGATTTCTCCGCGCGGATCGCGCGCAACACCCAGCTCATCCTGCAGGAGGAGACCGGGGTGACCGGCGTCGTCGATCCGCTGGCGGGCTCCTATTACGTCGAGAGCCTGACCAATGAACTCGCCGAGAAGGCCTGGGCGCTGATGGAGGAGGTCGAGGCGCTGGGCGGGATGACGAAGGCGGTCGAGTCCGGCATGCCCAAGCTGCGCATCGAGGAGACCGCCGCGCGGCGCCAGGCGATGATCGACCGCGGCGAGGAGGTCATTGTCGGGGTCAACAAGTACCGCAAGGACAAGGAAGACCCGATCGACCTGCTCGACATCGACAACGACAAGGTCCGCGCCGGCCAGGTCGAGGCCGTTGCACGCATCCGCGCCGAGCGCGACGAGGCCGCCTGCAACGACGCGCTCGCCGAGCTGACGCGGCGCGCCCGCGAGGGCGGCAACCTTCTGGAGGCGGCCGTCGATGCGGCGCGCGCGCGCGCCACCGTGGGCGAGATCTCGACGGCGATGGAGGAGGTGTTCGGCCGCCACAGCGCCGAGGTGAAGACCCTCGCGGGCGTTTACGGCGCGGCCTATGACGGCGATGCGGGTTTCGAGGCGATCCAGCGCGATGTCGAGGCCTTCGCCGAGGAGGAGGGCCGGCGCCCGCGGATGCTCGTCGTCAAGATGGGCCAGGACGGGCATGACCGCGGCGCCAAGGTGATCGCCACGGCGTTCGCCGATATCGGCTTCGATGTCGATGTCGGCCCGCTGTTTCAGACCCCCGAGGAAGCCGCGCAAGACGCCATCGACAACGACGTGCACATCATCGGCATCTCGAGCCAGGCCGCCGGGCACCGCACCCTCGCGCCGCGGCTCGTCAGGGCGCTCGAGGCGGCCGGCGCGGGCGACATTCTCGTGATCTGCGGCGGCGTGATTCCCCAGCAGGATCACGACTTTCTCACCAAGGCCGGCGTGAAGGCGATCTTCGGTCCCGGCACCAACATCCCCGACGCCGCGCGCGAGATCCTGCACCTCGTGCGCGCGGCGCGCGAGCCGGCCTGAGCGTGACGATGGATTTCGAGCTCGATCATCTCGTGGTGACGTCCGAGAGCCTCGAGGGCGGGGTGGCGGATATCGAGGCGCGGCTCGGCGTGACGCTCGCCGCCGGAGGCGCGCATGCCGCGATGGGCACGCATAACCGGTTGCTGCAGCTTGGCGACGGGCTCTATCTCGAGGTGATTGCGCCGGATCCGGCCGCGCCCGCGCCCGGGCATCCGCGCTGGTTCGGGCTCGACGCGGTGGCGGGTCCGGCGCGGCTGACGCACTGGGTGGCCCGCGGGGCGGATCTCGAGAGCGCGCTGGCGCGCGCGCCGCAGGGGCTGGGGCGAGCGACGGCGCTTGCGCGCGGGGATCTGCGCTGGCGCATCACGGTGCCGAATGACGGCCGCCAACCTTTCGACGGCGCCTTTCCCGCACTCATCGACTGGCAGGGACCGGCCCATCCCGCGGACACGCTGCCCGATGCGGGCTGCCGGCTCGATATGCTCGAACTCGTGCACCCGCGCGCCGTCGAACTGCGCCGCGCGCTCGATCCCATCGTCACGGATGCGCGGGTGGTGGTGCGCGAGGGGCCGGTGGCGCAGCTTCGCGCCCATCTGGAAACCCCGCTCGGCCCGCGCGTGCTGGCATGACGCCGCGCCCTGCGCGCGGCGCCGATTGCGCCGCCATCGCCGCGATCTGGAACCACTATATCCGCGACACGCTCGCCACCTTCACCACCGCCGAAAAGACCGAGGCGGGGCTGCGCGCGCTGCTCGCCGAGAAGGCCGCGGCCGGGCACGGGGCGTTCGTGATCGAGGCGGATGCGGCGGTGCGCGGCTTCGCGCTCTACGGGCAGTTTCGCGCCGGGCCGGGCTATGCGCACACCATGGAGCACTCGCTGCTTCTCGAGCCGGGGATGCGCGGGCGCGGCGCCGGGCGCGCGCTGATGGCCGCGATCGAGGATCATGCCCGCGCCGGCGGGGCGCATTCCATGATCGCGGGCGTGAGCGGCGGTAATCCCGATGGGATCGCCTTTCACGCCGCCATCGGCTACCGCGAGGTTGCGCGGCTGCCCGAGGTCGGGCGCAAATCCGGCCGTTGGCTCGATCTCGTGGTCATGCAGAAGATGCTGGGCGCCGCCTGACAGCGCGGCGCAAACGCGCTAGGATGGGGCATGACGGTGTGGACCCGGATACAGCGCGCCCTGAAGGCAATGCCGAGCGGCGGCCCGCTCGCGGCGCTGTTCGACCGCGACCGCAACCCGCCGGAGCGCTCGGTGGCCTTCACCATTGCGGTGATCGCGCTCGCCGCCAAGATGGCCAAGGCCGACGGGCAGGTCAAACCCGACGAGATCACCGCCTTTCGCGAGGTCTTCACCATCCCCGAGGGTGAGGAGAAGAACGCCGCGCGGGTGTTCAACCTCGCCCGGCAGGACGTGGCGGGGTTCGAGTCCTATGCGCGGCGCATCGCGGCGATGTTCCCGCCACAGGACCCGGTTCTTGTGGACCTGATGGAGGGGCTGTTTCACGTCGCGCTTTCGGATGGCGCCTATCACCCGGACGAGGCCGCCTTTCTCGAGCGCGTCGCGGAGATCTTCGGAATCGAGCCGCGCTGCTTTCGCACGCTGCGCGCGCGCTTCGTCGAGGATGCGCCGCCCGACCCCTACGAGGTGCTCGGCGTGACGCCGGACACGCCGCTCGACGAGATCCGCGCCGCCTGGCGCGCGGCAGTGCGCGATTCGCATCCTGACCGCATGATGGCGCGCGGTGTGCCGCCCGAGGCCGTCAAGCTCGCCGAGGCGCGGCTGCGCGCCGTCAACGACGCCTGGCGCGAAGTCAGCGGCGCGCGCGTTGCATGACGAGGCGTCTTGTGCCCGGCGATTCAGCGCTTATCTCGTGGGGATGAAACCGCTCATCTCGATGATCGCTGCCTGCGCATTCGCTGTGACCCCGGCTGCGGCGGACGCACCGCCGGAGCCGCGCGACGAAGGCTTCTCGTTCGAATTCGAGCTCGATGAGGGCTTCGGCCTGATGGAGGAGGGGGCGCGGCTCATGCTGCGCGGTCTGCTCGATCAGCTCGAGCCGCAGCTGCGCGACCTCGCCGATCAGATCGACGATCTCGGTGCCTATCACGCACCCGAGATGCTTCCCAACGGCGATATCATCCTGCGCCGCAAGGAGCCCCTCGAGCCGGAGGCCGAACCCGATCCCGAGGCCGAGCCCGACGGCGATCCCGACGCGGAGCCCGCCGACCCCGACGCCATCATCGATCTTTGAGCGCCCGCCGGGCTTGCCAGAGCGCAGCGTATCGCTACGCTCCTGCGCAGGAGGATCGCCCATGGAAATGCCCGCCCCGAACCCGTCGGTACTCTCGCGGCGCGCGCAGATCGCGGCCCGGTTGCGCGAGGTGCTTCCCGCAGATGCCGTGATCGACGACCCCGTCGAGACCCGCGCCTATGAATGTGACGCGCTGACGGCCTATCGCTGCCCGCCGCTCGCCGTGGTGCTGCCGGCGAGCACGCAGGAGGTCGCGGCGGTGCTGCGCCTGTGCAACCGCGAGGGCGTGCCCGTCGTGCCGCGCGGGGCGGGGACGAGCCTTGCGGGCGGGTCGATGCCGACGCAGGATTCCGTCGTGCTCGGGGTGGCGCGGATGAATGCCGTGCTCGAGACGGATTACGACAATCGCACCATCCGCGTGCAGGCCGGGCGCACCAATCTCTCGCTCAGCGACGCCGTTGCCGAAGGCGGCTTCTTCTATGCGCCCGACCCGTCCTCGCAGCTCGCCTGTGCCATCGCGGGCAATATCGCGATGAATGCGGGCGGGGCGCATTGCCTCAAATACGGGGTGACGACGAACAATCTGCTCGGCGCGACCGTGGTGCTGATGGACGGCACCGTCACCGAGATCGGCGGCGCGCATCTCGACGCGCCGGGGCTCGATCTGCTGGGCGTGATTTGCGGCTCGGAGGGGCAGCTCGGCGTGGTGACCGAGGCGGTGCTGCGCATCCTGCCCGCCCCCGAGGGCGCGCGCCCTGTGCTGATGGCCTTCGACTCGAGCGAGGTCGCCGGTGCCTGTGTGGCCGACATCATCCGCGCCGGGGTGCTGCCCGTGGCGATCGAGTTCATGGACGGCCCCTGCATCCGCGCCTGCGAGGATTTCGCCCATGCGGGCTATCCCGATTGCGCGGCGCTTCTGATCGTCGAGGTCGAGGGCTCGGAGGCCGAGATCGACATGCAGCTCGGCCTGATCAAGCAGGTCGCGCGAGGTCACAGCCCGCAGGAAGTGCGCGAGAGCGCCTCGCCCGAGGAGAGTGCGGCGATCTGGAAGGGGCGCAAATCGGCCTTCGGCGCGATGGGCCGGCTCGGCGATTACATCTGCCTCGACGGCACGATCCCGGTTTCGGCACTGCCGCAGGTGCTCGGGCGGATCGGCGCGTTGTCGCAGGAATACGGCCTGCGCGTGGCCAATGTGTTCCATGCGGGCGACGGCAACATGCACCCGCTGATCCTGTTCGACGCCAACACGCCGGGCGAGCTCGAACGCGCCGAGGCGCTGGGCGCGGAGATCCTGCGCGCCTGCGTGGCGGCGGGGGGATGCCTGACCGGCGAGCACGGCGTCGGGGTGGAAAAGCGCGACCTGATGGTCGATCAGTTCAGCGCCGCCGACATGGAGGCGCAGATGCGCGTCAAGGACGTGTTCGATCCGCGCTGGCTTCTCAACCCGGCCAAGGTGTTCCCGCTGGCACAGTCGCAAGCGCGTCGCGCGGCCGGATGAGCGCGGCGGTGCTGACCCCTGCGGATGAGGGCGAGCTCGCGGAGGCGATCCGCGACGCGCGCGGCGGGCTGCGCATCCTCGGCGGCGGCACGCGCGGCGCGGGCGCGCCGGGCCCGGCGCTGTCGGTGGCCGGGATCGCGGGGGTGACGCTGCACGAGCCCGGCGCGCTGACACTCGTGGCGCGGGCGGGCACGCCGCTGGCAGATGTCGAGGCCGCGCTCGTGGAGGAGGGTCAGCGCCTGCCCTTCGAGCCGATGGATCACCGTGCGCTTCTGGGCACCGAGGGCGCGCCGACCATCGGCGGGGTGGTGGCGGCCAATGTCTCCGGCCCGCGCCGCATCCAGGCCGGGGCCTGCCGCGACAGCCTGATCGGCGTGCGCTTCGTGGACGGCACCGGCGCCGCGATCTCGAATGGCGGCCGCGTGATGAAGAACGTCACGGGCTACGACCTCGTCAAGCTGATGGCGGGCAGCCGCGGCACGCTCGGCGTTCTCACGGAGCTGTCCTTCAAGGTTCTGCCCGCGCCCGAAACCGAGGCGACGCTGATCCTCGAGGGGCTTTCCGATGCGCAGGCCGTGGCGGCGCTGTCGGCGGCGCTCGGCACGCCCTTCGAAGTCTCCGGAGCGGCGCATGGCGCGGGTCGCACGGTCCTGCGCATCGAGGGGTTCACGGACTCGGTCGCCTACCGCGCCGGGCGGCTGCGCACGGCGCTCGCGCGGTTCGGCGATGCCACGGCTGAGGACGACCCGGAGCGCAGCCGCGCGATCTGGCGCGCGATCCGCGACGTGACGGATTTCGCGGACCGCCCGGGCGATGTCTGGCGCGTCTCGGTCAAGCCGACGGACGGGCCCGCGATCGCCGCGCGTGCCGGGGCCGAGGAGACGCTTTTCGACTGGGGCGGGGGGCTCGTCTGGCTTCTGGTGCCGGCGGGCACCGATCTGCGCGCGCGGCTGGGCGATTTCGCCGGCCACGCGACGCTGGTGCGCGCGGATGCGGCGACGCATGCCGAGCTCGGCACCTTTCACCCCGAGCCGGCACCGCTCGCCGCGATCGCGGCGGGGCTGCGGGCGAAATTCGATCCGCGCGGGGTGCTCAACCCCGGCTTGATGGGCTGAGGCAGGATGCAGACGAATTTCACCGAAGAACAGCTCATGGATCCGCAGACGGCGCGCTCCAACGAGGTGCTGCGCGCCTGCGTGCATTGCGGCTTCTGCACCGCGACCTGTCCGACCTATCAGCTTCTTGGCGACGAGCTCGACAGCCCGCGCGGGCGCATCTACCTGATGAAGGACATGCTCGAGAATGACCGGCCGGCCGACGAGAAGACGGTGCGCCATATCGACCGCTGCCTGTCCTGCCTCGCCTGCATGACGACCTGCCCGTCCGGGGTGCATTACATGCATCTCGTCGATCACGCGCGTGAGCACATCGAGCGAACCTATCGCCGCCCGCTGGCCGACCGCGCGCTGCGCTGGGTGCTCGCACGGGTGCTGCCGCATCCGGGACGGTTCCGCGCCGCGCTGGTGGCGGCGAAGCTCGGCAAGCCGTTCAGGCGGCTGATGCCCGATGCGCGGCTGCGCGCGATGCTGGAGATGGCGCCGGCGCGCATCCCCACCCCGAGCCCGAATGACCGCCCGCAGGTCTTCCCCGCGAAGGGCCGCCGCGTGCGCCGCGTCGCGCTGATGACGGGCTGTGCGCAGCGCGCGCTCAACACCGACATCAACGACGCGACGATCCGGCTGCTCACGCGGCTGGGCTGCGAGGTGGTGGTCGCCGAGGGGCAGGGTTGCTGCGGGGCGCTCACGCATCACATGGGCCGCACCGAAGAGAGCCATGCGAGCGCCGGGGCTAATATCCGCGCCTGGCATCGCGAGATGGAGGGCGAGGGGCTCGACGCGGTGGTGATCAACACCTCGGGCTGCGGCACCACCGTGAAGGATTACGGCCACATGCTGCGCACCGAATCGCTGGCCGGGCAGGCCGCGGCGGTCTCGGCGATCACCATGGATGTGAGCGAACTCCTCGCGACGCTCGATCTGCCCGAGGGCGATGCGAAGGGCCTGCGCGTGGCCTATCACGCCGCCTGTTCGCTCCAGCACGGCCAGCAGGTCAGGGCCGAGCCGAAAACGCTGCTCGCGCGCGCGGGCTTCGAGGTCGTGGAGCCGGTTGACGCGCATCTGTGCTGCGGCTCGGCGGGCACCTACAACCTGATGCAGCCCGAACTCGCCGGCCGGCTCAAGCAGCGCAAGATCCGCACCCTCGAGGCGAAGCAGCCCGATGTCGTCGCCGCCGGCAATATCGGCTGCATGATGCAGATCGGGGGGGGCACCGGCATACCCGTCGTTCACACCGTCGAGTTACTCGACTGGGCCACAGGCGGGCCGACACCGCCCGCGCTTGCCGATCGGTACTAGCTTTTTCGTCCAATCCGGTGTTTCATGACGGTGTTTCGCCGGAGGGTCCGCATGCGACGCCTGTGCCTGTGCCTGTTCCTCGTGCTGCTGCCGCCGATCGGGGCAGCGGCGCAGAGTGGCCTGCCGCAGGCGCCGGAGCCGGGCTGGGCGGCGGTGGGGCGGCTCGATCTTGGCGGCGACAATTTCTGCACCGGATCGCTCATCGCGCCGGATCTGGTTCTCACCGCGGCGCATTGCCTTTTCGATGCCGACAGCGGCGCGCAGCTCGAGATGGCCGCGATCACCTTCAGTGCCGGCCGCCGTGCGGGGGCGGCGCTCGCGGAGCGCGGGGTGCGCCGCATGGTGGTGCATCCGCGCTACGACAACGAGGCCGCGCCGAAGATGACGCGGATGGCCAACGACCTCGCGCTGGTCGAGCTCGATCGCCCGATGCAGGGCTCGGCGCTGCGCCCCTTCGCGACGGCGCGGACCGCGCGGCGCGGCGATGCGGTCGGGGTCGTCTCCTACGGGCGTGCGCGGGCCGAGGTGCCGGTCTTCGACGAAAGCTGCGCCGTGATGCAGCAGCGCGCCGGCGTGATGGTGCTCTCCTGCGCGGTGGATTTCGGGGCGTCGGGCGCGCCGGTCTTCGCCTTCGACGGGGGCGAGCCGCGCATCGTCTCGGTGGTTTCGGCCAAGGCGCGGCTCGACCGCCGCGATGTCGCGCTCGGTATCGTCATCGGCGCACAGATCGACACGCTGGAAGGCGAACTCGCGCGCGCGCGCGCGGCCGATCTCGCGGCGCCGCGTGCCGCGGCCAGGGGCGGCGAAACCCGCCTTGCGCGCCCCTGATCCCTCTTGAAGCGCGGCGCGGCGCTGCCCATATCTTTGCCGCCGGTGGCCCCCGCGGCCCGGCAGTTCGGCCCGTCCATCGCGGAGGGCCTTTCATGACTGCATCGCTCAAACGAGGAGGATGACACCATGCGCAGCTTCGATCCCGCACCGCTCTATCGCGCCACCGTCGGCTTCGATCAGATGGCCGATCTGATGGACCGGCTGCTGACCAACGAGGCGCCGGAGTCGGGCTACCCGCCCTACAATATCGAGAAGGTCGACGAGAACGAGTACCGCATCTCGCTCGCCGTGGCCGGCTTCTCGGCGGATGAGCTCAATGTCGAGGTCAAGCAGAGCCAGCTGCTCGTCACGGCCCGCAAGGCCGAGGAGGAGGCGGAGCGTACCTATCTGCACCGTGGCATCGCGCAGCGGGCTTTCGAGCGCCGCTTCCATCTGGCCGATCATGTCCGCGTGAGCGGCGCGCGCCATGTCGACGGGATGCTGCATGTCGATCTCGTGCGCGAAGTGCCCGAGGCGCTCAAGCCGCGCACCATCGAGATCAGCCGCGGCGACGGCGCGCCCGCGCATCAGCAGGTCGAAGGTACCGCGGTGCGCCAAGGCACGGACCGCAAGACCGCGGCCTGACCACGCCCGGGCCCTGTTGTGCCCCGCCGGACCCGCCCGTCGCGGCGGGTCCTTTCATGTCCGATGCCCGTCAGCCTGCGCGTTCAGCGGCAGCAGGGCCCTGTGACGGGGTGGGCTCGGCCAGGCGGCCGCGATGCGCCGCGACGCGCAGTTGATGCAGCAGATCGGCAATCTGCTCGGGCGTCCGCGGCGCGGGGCAGCCCTGTTCGGCGGCAAGCCGGGCCAGGCGCGCCTGCTCGGCATCGTCGAAGTGCATCAGGTCCGCTTCGATGCGAATACCGGTTGCTTGCGCGCGTTCCGGCGCGGCGAGCCGGGTGCCGAGCCGCGCTTGCGACCAGTCGAGCACCTCTCGATGCGCGTCCTCGATCGCGGCTTCAAGATCCGGATGCAGCCGGAACCCCGGCCCGTCGAGGCCCCTGAGGGCGGAGAGGAACGCCGGTGCCGTCTGCGGCGTGGCGTGATCGGCGTCCCTCGGCGCGCGCAGCTTGCGATAGCAATAGAGCGCCTTGACGGCGACGGCGGGCAGGCCGTCATTACTGCGCTGCAGCGCAAGCGGCGCGGCGTCGATTCCGGTCTCGTCGAGGAAATGCCGGACGACATCGCCCTCGGGAAAGTCGCCGTGCCGAAACGGGAAGACCCGCACCCGGCTCTCGCCGACGAGCGCGTCGAGGCGCGGGACGATGCCGTGATAGTCGGCGCGCAACAGGGCCGTCGGGTCCGGGTCGAAGGGAGCTGTAAGCGCGCGCTTGAGCCGCTGCTGGAAGGCCGAGGCCGCGAAGCTGGCCGGATCGCGGATGTAGCCGATGAAGACCGGTTCGAGCGGAAAGCGGCGCAGCTCGTGCAGGAGCGCGGTGCAGGCTTGCGCGTCGAAATGCGCGATGGCCTCGGCCGACAGGATCGCCTGCGGGGCCTCGCAGGCCGTGTTGAGCCCCGCTTCGAGCCGTTCGAGCGCCGTCGCCTGGCGCAGCGCGGCGCGCGCGGCCTCGGCCTGCTGCGCGCGGCGCTGGCGGCGCGGGCGCTGGGCGGTGGGCGCATGCGGCAGGATCGCGCGGCGCAGGAGCGCGGATGCATTCGGGCGGCCGAGTTCGAGGAAACGGCTTCCGCCGAGCCGGTCGGCATTCTCCGCGAGCGTCTGCTGGATGGAGCTCGATCCGGTCTTGTGCATGCCGAAATGGACATGGAGCCGGGTGCGATTGCGCGGGCCGCGCTGCACGGCGGGCGCGGCGAGCCTGCCGCTGCGGATCTGCGCGACGATCCGTGCCACGGCATCGGCGTCGCCCGCGTCGGGGACGGGCATATCGGCCAGGCAGGCGAGACGTTCGATCTCCTCGGGCGAGAAACGCGCGAGATCGTCCGCATGTGCGATGGTTTCGGCTCCGCAGGCGCCGGCAGGTGGCGCAGGATCCGATGCATCGGGGCGGAGCAGCCGCTCCCGGGCCCAGTCGTCGAAGTCGGGATGGCGTGCGCGGATCCGCGCGGCCACCGGCTCGGCGAGGCGCAGCCGCGGCCCCTCGATCGCGCGCAGCCGTCGCAGGAAAGGCCCCAGCGGCACCTCGAAACGCTCGTCGCGATCGCGCGGGGCGAGGCGGCTGCGATAGGCGTGCAGCGCCTTGATCGCGGTGGCCGAAAGCGACTCGTTGGACGCCGCTTCGGGCGCCGCCGCCGGGTCGAGGCCGAGCTCGCCGAGAAAATGCGCGACCACGCTGCCGCCGGGAAAGTGCCGCGGCTCGAAGGCGAAGGCGCGCACATTCCCCGCCCCGGCGCGCTCGATCAGCCGGTCGATCCAGTGGTAGTAGGCCCCGCCGCGCGCGGCGCCCTGGAACCAGCTTTCGGGGTCGTCGAAATCGATGCGCTGGGTCTTGAGGGTCTGTTGCAGCATCGAGGTGTAGAACCCGATCGGCTCGCGGACATAGCCGATGAAGCGGGCGCGCACGCCGTGGCGTGCGAGGGCGTCGAAGAGCCGGTCCATGGCCCGCGGACCGAAGACCGAGATGACCTCGGCAGATATCACGCCGGTGCGCCCCTCAAGCCCGTCGAGCGCCGCCCGGAAGGCCGGGTCGCGCCCCCCGGGCGCGGCGGCGCCGCGAAACAGCCGGTCCATCTCCGGACTGCCATTGATCCGCCCGAAGCCGAGATAGGTGTGCTGCGCGAGCCGGTCGGCGTGTCTGGCGAGGCTGTGCTGGATTGATGACGAGCCCGTCTTGTGCATCCCGAAATGGATCACGAGCTCCGGCCCGTCGCTTCGTGGCGGGCAGGGCGGCGCCGGGGTCGCGGGGGCCTTGCTCGCAGGGGCCCGATCGGGCCGCGCGTTGATCAGGCTGCGCCGCATCGCGGCGAGGATCGCGGTGGCATGGTCGTTGTCGCGGGCGCCGGCGGCGCGTGCGGGGGCGGCGGGGCCGGCCGCCTCTGCGAGCTGCGCGATCTCGGCGCGGGTGAAGCGCTCGAGCGCGTCGTTGTCGCGAAAGCCGTCTTCGTCGCCGTGCCGCGCCGGCTCGAGGCGTTCGCCGAGCCGGGTTTCGGACCAGTCGATGACGGCCGCATTCGCCCGCGCGATGCGCGCCTCCAGATCGGGATGCAGCCGGAAGGCAGGGCTGTCGAGCGCGGCGAGCCGGGCGACGAAATGCTGGCGCGAGGGCGGATCGCCGAGGGCGTGATCATTGGCATCGCCGTGGCGGCGATAGGTGTAGAGCGCCTTCACGGCGAGCGACGGCAGCCCCTCGTTGGCGTGGTGCAGCGCGAGGCGCTCGGCGTCGACGCCTTGCTCGTGCAGGAAATGGCGCACCACGTCGCCTTCGGGAAACCGCCCGGGATCGAAGGGATGAACCCGCACGGCCTCGGCGCCGACGAGCGCATCGAGGCGCTGCACGATGCGGTGGTAGCCGAGCGCGAGCGCATCCTCGGACTCCGGCACGAGGATCGCGGCCTGGGTCTTGAGCCTTTCCGCGAAGGCGGAGCGGTAATAGCTGACCGGGTCGCGTAGATAACCATGGAATTCGAGGGGCTTGCCCGCCGCCCGCAACGCAGCGACGAGCTCGCTGCACTCGTCCTCGGTGAGATGCGAGATGATCTCGGCCGAAAGGATCGCGCGCCGCTGCGGGGCCAGCGCCGCGAGGGCGCCATCGAGCCGTTCCCGTGCCAGGCGGCGCAGCCGCTCCGGGTTGCGCGCCGCATCGGGCGGCAGGCGGCGGGCGAGACGCTCGGGGCGCATGAAGGCGTTGCGGATCGTGAGCGAGGCATTGGCCATGCCGAAGGCGACGTAATCGACATCGCCGAGCGCATCGCCGGCGGCGTACAGTGTCTCCTGGATCGAGGAGGAGCCGGTCTTGAGGGTGCCGAAATGAACCACAAGCGGCGCGGCCGCGCCCTTCTGCGCGTCCGCCGGGCGGGGCCGGGCAGGCGCGCGATCGAGCGCGCTCGCGAGGCGTTCGGCGGCCTGCTTCGTGAGCGCGTCGCCGTCCGCGCGCGCGGCGGCGACCTGGCCGCGCAATTCGTCATGCAGGGCGGGCGCGTGTTGGCGCAGGAAGCCCGAGATCGCGGGCAGGGCGGCGTCGATGGCGCCCGGATCGGGCGGGGGCTCCTGCGCCTCGAGCGGCTCGGTGAACAGCACGCCGTCATCGCGGCCGAGGAACCGGCGCGCGATTTCGCGATTGGTCGCGGCGAAATGATCGAGCACCGCCGCGCGCTGCTGTGCGGCAAGCGTGCTCGGATCGTGGAAGACGGCGCGTGCCGAGGGGTCGCGTTCGCTCGACCATGCGATGAGCGGGGCGTTGAAGCGCTCCGAGGCGGCCACGTCGCGCAGGACGACATTGGCGAGCCGCTTGTATTCGAGCGCGGCGGCGGCAAAGCGGGGATTGGCGTTGCCGGGGGCGGCGAAATCGAAACCTTCGGGGTGCGTGATGCCGAGCACTCCGTCGAGGAAGTCGCGGATCAGGTCGCCGTGCCGGAACTGCGCCTGCTCATAGGGGCGGATGATGATTCGCCCGGTCCCGAGGGCTTCCTCCCAGGGGCGGATCCGGGCGAGATAGTCGAAGCGGGCGAGCTGGCGTTCGAGAACGTGGTCGATTCTGCGGATCTGGGTGCCGGCCTTTATCTGCTGGTTGTAGCCGGCCATGATGATGTTGTCCTGCCGGCGCAGATAGAGGCACAGATGCAGGTCGAAATGCGGCGCGAGCGCGGCGCAGAACGCGGCGACCTTCTCGGGCGCGGCCCAGGCGATGAGCTCGGAGGACATCAGGATGCGCTCCTGCCCGAGCGCCGCGACCGGCGCGGCCCAGTCCTGCGGCTCGAGAAAGCGCCAGCCGTTATGCGCGACGAAGGATGGCACATGCGGCGAGATCAGGTGATGCGCGCAGGCGACGGCGCCGGTTTCGGGATAGGCGATGCCCGCGCGCGCCAGCGCCGCGCGGTTGCGCCAGAAGAACTCCTGCAGCGCGGTCGTGCCGGTCTTGCCCATGCCGGCATGGAGGACGAGTTGCGGTTTCATGCGCCCGCCGCGCCCGCCCGAACCAGCCGCGGCACATCCTGCAGCGCCTCGTCGTAGAGCGCCGCGTAGCGCGCGGCCATCAAGTCCGGGTCGAAGCGGCGCGCGGCGGCGGCCGCGCGCGCGCAGGCGGCCGCATGGGCGTGGGGTGTCGTGGCGAAGCGGGCGATCTCGCGCGCCAGCGCCGCGACGGGTATTGCGCCGTCGCTCAGCTCGATCAGCGCGCCCGCCGGCCGCCCGCCGCCGCTGTCGAGCATGCGCGGCACTTCCCCGAGCGCGGTGGCGATCACCGGCCGTCCTGCCAGCAGACACTCGACCACGGCGAGTGGAAAACTCTCGCCGGCAAAGCGCGAGGGCAACAGCCCCATGTCGGCAAGCGCGAAATGCGCCGCCACGTCGCTTCGAAAGCCGCGCAGGAGCACATGTGCGGGCACGCCGCTGCGTGCGAGCTGCGCCTGCACCGGGCCGCTGCCCAGCAGCACCAGCCGGATGTCGCGCCCGCTGAGCGCGCGGGCCTGCGCGACGGCCTCGATGGCCTCCTGCCAGCCCTTCGGTGCGATCGCGCGGCTCGCCAGCACGAGCACGAAGCTGTCCTCGGGCAGGTCGAGCGCCGCGCGCGTCAGGCCGGTCACGGCCGGGGCGGCGACGGCGTTGTCGATCTGGCGAAACTGCGCGGCGAGGTCGGCGCCGCGTTCGGCGAAGGGCGCTGCGTTCTTGGCGCTGACATGCACGAAGCGGCGCGTGCGTGCGAGCATGCGCGGCACGATGCGGTCGAGTTCGCGCGCGGGGATCGTCTCGTACATGCCGTGGAGCGTGACGACGCTGCGCGCCGGGCTGTCCTCGGGGAGCAGGTCGAGGATCGTGTTGTCGACCCAGGCGTGGTGGGAGTGGATGATGTCGATATCGAAGGCGCGGGTGATGCCGTCGAGATCCTCGAGATTGGAGACGACGGGGATGTCGGCGCCGAGCCGCGCGCGCAGCCCCGGCGCCTCCGCCTCCTGCGCGCAATCGAGAAAGGTCACGCTGTGGCCGCCCGCCTTGAGCCGGTTGGCCAGCTCGATGCCGAAGGTCTCGCCGCCGCCCGCGCAGAAGCCGTAGCTCGCCATCAGCACCGCGGGGCGGCGCTCCTGCGCGGCCGCGGCGATGCGCGAGAGGTCGAAGCAGCGCGCGAAGCGGGCCGGGTCGAGCCCGCCGCGATTGCGCCGCCAATGGTCCATGAGCCCGGCACGCTGGCTTTCGAAAAGCTCGGGATCGACCTTGTAGTGGCGCATCACTTCGCGGGCGATCTGCTCGTGTTCGCGGTAATAGCTGTCGTGCTGGTAGGCGGCGACGGAGCTGTTGCTTCGGTGCTGGCGGAAATAGTTCCGGGCATCGGGCGAATAGGCCATCAGCCCGCCGCGGATCGCGTTCAGGTAGAGCGCCCAGTCCCCGCAGCAGCGCATCTCCTGCCAGGGCACCCCGGGCATCTCTGCGAGCCGGTCGCTGCGTCGCAGAAGGGCCGAGCCGGCATTGGGCACGATATTGCGGATCGCGAAGGCCGCGCGAACGATCTCGGGCGCCGGCGTCACCCAGGGCCGGTGCCAGCGCTCGGGGCCCAGATCGGCGAGATACGCATCCATCGACCACACTTCGCGCTCGCCCTGCGCATCCATGAACACCGTCGGCGCATAGGCCAGCTGCACGGCGGAGTTGTCGAAGAAGGGCACCAGCGTCTCGAGCAGGTTCGCGCTGCACCAGTCGTCGCTCTCGGCGATCCAGACGAGCTCGCCGCGCGCCTGCCGCAAACCCTTCGCCCATTGCCGGAACGGGCCGCCCGAATTCGCCTCGTTGAACAGCAGGCGCGTCCGCTCGGGGTGCTGCTCTGCGTAATCGCGCAGGATCGCGCGGCTGTCGTCGTTCGAGGCGTCATCCAGGAGGAGAACCTCGAAATTGTCGTAGCTCTGGGCGTAGATGCTGTCGAGGCGCTGGCGCAGATAGGGCGCGTGGTTGTAGTTGGGCACGATCACCGAGACGAGCGGCCGGAGCGCCCGGGTCGTCTGCCGGGTCTGGTGGGCGAGGTGCAGATCGGTGGCCGCCCCTGCCAGCGCCAGCCGATCGGCGCCCATGAGCCGGCGATTGCCCGCGCGCAGCAGCGGCCAGAGCACCCGGCGCAGCCCGTCGGCCAGCCGCGGATTGCGCGCCGATAGGCTGCGATAGCCCTCGCGCGCGCGATGGTTGAGCCCGCTCCAGCGCGCCTTGAGCGCATCATTCATTCCCGCCCCCGCGCGCCCCGCGGCGCGCAGCGGTGCCGTGATCCGCCAGGAGCGCGACTCCAGCAGCGCCGCGATGCGCTCCTCTTGCGCGTCGAGCACGGCGTCGCGCTTGGCGATCTCGCCGCGATAGGCGGCGCTGACGCGGGCGTGTTCGGCCTCGTGGTCGCGCGCGATCCGCGCTTGCTCGGCGATGCTGGCCTCGAGCCGTCCGCCGAGATCGGCGCGCGCCTGCTCGGCTTGCTCGGCGCGCTCGCGCAGGGTCTCGGCTTCGGTCTGCAGCGCCGCTCTGGCGTGCGCGTGCTCGGCGGCGAGCCCGTCGCGCGCCGCCTCCGCCGCATCCAGCGCGGTGCGCAGCCGCGCGACTTCCGCGTCGTAATCCTGCGCGATGCGCGCGCGTTCGGCCTCGGCGGCCTCGGCCTGGCGGTGGTTTTCGGCCTGGAGTGCGTCGATCTGTTCGGCGAGCGTGTCGCGGGCGGTTTCGGCCTGCGCGAGGGCGTCGGCGAATGTGGCGATGCGGTCGTCGTAGTCTTGCGCGATCCGCGCGCGTTCGGCCTCGGCGGCCTCGGCCTGGCGGCGGTTTTCGCCCTGGAGTGCGTCGATCTGTTCGGCGAGCGTGTCGCGGGCGGTTTCGGCCTGCGCGAGGGCGTCGGCGAATGTGGCGATGCGGTCGTCGTAGCCCTGCGCGATGCGCGCGCGTTCGGCTTCGGCGGCTTCGGCCTGGCGGCGGGTTTCGGCCGTGAGCGCGGCAAGCTGATCGTCGCGGGCGTCGCGGGCGGCCTCGGCTTCGGCGAGGGTCGTGCGCAGCGCGGCGAGCTGTTCGGCGTGGACGGTGTGAAGCTCGGCGCGGGTTTCGCGCAGATGCGCGGCCTCGACGGCGGCGGCCCGGCGTTCGGGGGCGAGCCGGTCCACGATGCCGCGCGCGACGCGGTCGATGGCGCGCTGCGCGTCGGGGTCGCGGTGCAGAGCGGCGGCGGCGGCGGCGGCGGGATCGACGGGGCCGCACTGTGCGATCTCGACGAGGCGGGCATGGAGCGGCGCGAGCTGCGGCAGCGCGGCGGCGACCTCGGCGCGCTCGTCCGCCCCGGGATGACTGCGATTGAGTGCGTCATCGACGAAGTCCCGCGCGAAGGCGGCGCGGCGCTCCGGGTCCGCGGTCACGCCGAGGAATTGCGCGATCCGCTCGAGCATGCGCGCCGGCGCGGTCAGCATCTGGGCGTGATCGACCATCAGCGCCGGCACCGTGCCCGCGCCCTCGAGCGCCTGCACCGCGTGCGACATCCACAGCGCCGCGCCCTCGGGCAGCCGCGCGCCGACGGCGTAGTAATCCGGGTCGGCGCGCTGGCGCAACTGCTGCGATTTCGCCGCCGCGACCGGGTCGCGGATACTGATGAGCAGGCGGACATCGCCGGCCCCGTAGCCGGCGCGCCGCAGGATCTGCAGCCAGGCCGGCAGCAGCAGGCACAGCCGCGGATCCTTCGTCGCCGCGAGCCGAGCCGTGCCCGCGAGCCGCGCAACGAGCGCCGCGCCGTCCGCGATCCAGTCCTCGAGTCCGCCGCCCGCGAGCCCCGCCGCCTCCAGCGCCGCCGCCCCCTCGAAGACGGGGCTGTCCCAGCTCGTGCCGAGATGGGCGAGCAGCGCCTCGTTGAAGGCGACGATCTCGGGATGCTCGAAGAACCCCTTGCGGTTTTCCTCGCTTGCGCGGTTCTCGGCGATGCCGAGTTCGGCGCCGAGCGCTCCGAGGGCGGCGGCCGCCATCGAGGTTCCGCAGCGGTGCGGCCCGAGGCATAGCACGAAACGCCGGCTCATCGGGCTGCGCCCATGCTGCTCTCCGTCCCTGTCGCTTCGTGTTGCGGGCTTGCCACCCCTTCGGCGCAGCCTGCATCGGATCGGGGAGGTGTTGCAAGCGCCCGGCCACGCGGTCTTGACGCAGGTCAATGCGGTTCTTCGGGGACGGTGCGAAGTTCGAAGGGATGGCGATCAGGTCATGAGCGGAGGTCGCGATGGCGCGCAAGAGTGGCGCAACGACGCCCTTTCCCGGGATGGACGACGCCGCAGCGGCGCTGATGCGCGCGGCGCCGGGAATGCTGTCCGCGGCGCGCTGCGGCTTTCACGCGCAGGACCGGATTCTGGGTGAGACCGAGGACTACGCCCGGCACTGGTTCGAGCGCCGCCATGCGGCCTGGCGCTCCGGCGCGGAACTCGCGGCGCGCATGGCCGATGGCGGGCTGGCCGATCCGGCCGCCGGCCTCGCGGCGGTGGTGCAATGGCAGCGCGAGTCGCTCGATCGGATCGCGCATGACCTCAGCGAGGGCGCCGGGGTGACGATGCGTTGCGCAAGCCATCTTGCGCGCGGCGGCGCCGAGATCGGCGAGGAGGCCGTCACCGGCGCGCTGCGCGCGGCGATTGCGCCGAAAAAGGCCGACGGCTGAACCCGGCACTCCGCGCGCGGGCGCCTGTCGCAGCCGCATGCTGACGCGTTCCTGATCACCGCCGCGCATCCGTGCCCGTCCTGAAGGCAGCAGGGATGTACGGTGCCATCGCCGCAGGCGCGGGAATACTTGTGCGGTCGAACGATTCCTGCAAAAACTTCTGACAAGGGCGTGAACAGGCCCGGCATCAGGGAGAGTGTATGCAACGGCAGAGCTTCTGGTCCGGCCTGATCGTCATTGCGTTCGCGCTCCTTGCGTTGAACTGGCTCATTCCGGAATATGCCGGTGTCAATCCGCAAGCGCAGATGCCGCCGGAACTCGTGCCGAACCTCGCAGCCTGGCTCATGCTGATCAGCGGCATCATCATCGTGCTGCGCGGAATCGTCGGGATGGTGCGCGCCGGGCAGTTGCCGCTCACCCGCGAGATCAATCCGCGCGCAGTGGCCTGGGCTGCCTGGCCCTTCGCCTATGTCGGCGTGGCGATCATCGTGCTCGACAGTTTCAAGCTCACCCATGCCGGCGGGCCGCTGATTCTCGGGATGCTGCTGCTTCTGGGCGAGCGGCGCTGGTATGTCCTTCTCGGCTGCTCGGTGGTGCCCGTCATCCTGCTCTACGGGCTGTCTGTTCATCTGATGCGCGTGGGGGTGATCTGAGCCATGGATTTCGCGATGATCGGCGCCTCGATCCAGGAGGCTCTCACGCTCAACGCCCTGATCGGCATCGGCGGCGGCGTGTTCATGGGCTATGTGATCGGGGTGATCCCGGGGCTGTCGCGCTCGGTGGCGATCGCCATCGCGATCCCGCTGACGTTCTACATGTCGCCGCTGATCGCGATCTCGTTCCTGATCGGGCTGTCGAAGGGCACGGCGGCGGGCAGCGCCGTCTCCGCGATCCTGCTGAATGCGCCGGGCGAGGCGTCGTCGGCGGCCACGGCGCTCGACGGCTATCCGCTCGCGAAGTCCGGCAAGCCCAAGACGGCGCTGCAGGTAGGTCTCGTGGCCTCGGTCGCAGGCGACATAATGGCGACCATCATCCTGATCTTCGTGGCGATTCCGTTCGCGCGGGTGGCGCTGATGTTCGGGCCCTACGAGATGGCGGCGATCCTCGCCTTCGCGCTCGTCTTCATCGCGGGGCTGTCGGGCGGCAACATCTTCAAGGGGCTGGCCGCCGGCGGCCTCGGCATCATCCTGGGTACTATCGGGCTCGACCCGCAGACCGGGCTGCCGCGGCTGACCTTCGGCTACACGCAGCTCATGGACGGCATGCCGCTCATCGCGGTGGCCATCGGGACGCTGGCACTGTCGGAGATGTTCATCCAGTCCGAGAAGCTGCGCTACGAGCGCGAGACCATGGCCGTCAAGCTCGAGCATCGCGCCGACGACCACATCACCGTTCCGATCATGCGCCGCATCATGCCCACGATCCTGCGCGGCACGGGGATCGGCACCTTCGTGGGGGCGTTGCCGGGGCTGGGGCCGTCGGTGGGGTCGTGGATGTCCTACGGGGTGGCGCAGAAGGTCTCCAGGACGCCCGAGAAATTCGGCAAGGGCGAGCCGCAGGGCATCGCGGCGTCCGAATCGGCCGACAACGCGGTGATCCCCGCGGCGCTCATCCCGCTTTTCGGGCTCGGGATCCCGGGCAATGTCTCGGCGGCGCTGCTGGTCGGGGCGTTCGCGATCCACGGCATTACGGTGGGCCCGCTGCTGCTGCGCGACGAGCCGGAGCTTCTCTATTCCATCTTCGCCGGGATGATCGTGGCGAGCATCTTCATGCTGATCCTGGGCTGGTTCGGGCTGATGATCTTCGCGCAGATCACGCGGGTGCCGCCGCATGTGGTGATCCCGATCGTGATCTTCTTCTGTCTGGGCGGCATCCTGCTGCAGGGCTACGGCACCTTCGGGCTGGTGATCCTGATGGGCTTCGCGCTCCTGGGATACCTGATGAAGAAATACGACTACTCCTTCGTGACCTTCCTCGTGGCGTTCATCATCACGCCGATGCTCGAGCTCAACCTGCGCCAGAGCATCATCTTGTCGCGGGGGGAGTGGTCGATCCTGCTGGACCGGCCGATCGCGGTCTTCTTCATCCTGTGCACGCTCGCCGCGCTCGTGATCCTCGCGCAGCGCACGCTTCAGGGCAGCCGCCAGATCGAGACCGCGCCCGGTGAATGAAGCCGGGGCAGGGAGGGGGAATGCGGGATGCGCGATCAGCCGGAATGGGGCGGGCCGTGAGGGCGCCGGGAGGCGGGATGGCCGCTTCGGCGGCTCCCGGCGCTTCGGAGCGGGCCGCGCATCGCGGATCGAGGCGAGCCCGGCGGTCGTGTGGCCGCCGGTACTGACCGGGCACACCAAGGTGTGCCGCGGGCCGGCCAAAGGGTGGCGCCGGCCCTCCGGGCGCGCGCATGGCGTCGCGCGGACGAGACCACCCGCAATACTGGGAGTAACACGATGACGAAAACAGCACTCGCCCTCGGCACCTCGGTGCTCGCCCTCGGCGCGCTCGCCGGCGGCATGGCGCAGGCGGATGAATGGCCGACCGGCCCGCTCACCATGGTGATCGGCTTCAACCCGGGCGGCTCGACCGACATCCAGGGTCGCGTGCTCGCCGATGTGATGGAGGATCATCTCGGCGTGCCCGTGAACGTGACCAACCAGCCGGGCGCGGGCAGCGCCGTGGCCTTCACGAGCCTCGCCAATCTGGATGATGACGGCCACACCTTCCTGTATGGCGGGCTCACGGCGCTGACCTTCACGCCGATCATCCAGGATGTGGAGTACGAGATCGACGATTTCGAGTATCTCGCCGGGCTCGCGCTCGGCCAGAACGCCATCGTGACCTCCGCTGAACAGCCCTTCGAGACCTTCGACGAGATCATCGAATACGGCCAGGACAACCCGATGACCTATGCCCAGCAGACGGCGCTGGATCAGGCCATCATCGAGGCCGTGGCCGAGGAGGAGGGCCTCGACCTGTCGATCGTGCCAACGGGCGGCGGCGCGGGCATGGCGCCGCTGGTGCTCGGTCAGGAGGTCGATTTCGCCTATTCGGGCGGCACGCACGCCCAGTACACCCCGACCGGAGAGATGGTCATCGCCGCGTTCCTGTCGGCCGAGCGCAGCCCGTTCTACCCGGACACGCCGACGCTGATGGAACTCGGCTACGAGTATTCCATCGAAGACTACCGCACCATCGTCGTGCCGGCCGGCATCCCCGATGCGGCGCGCGAGGGGCTCATCGCGGCGGCGGAAGCGGCCAGCGAGAGCGAGCGCTTCATCGAGACCACCGAGGAGAACACCTTCTTCCCGGTGGTCTACATGGACCAGGAGGAGATGGAGGACACGGTGCGCCGGGTCCGCGCCGCCACCGAGGACGTGATGGGCGACTGAGCCGGCCGCGGCACGGCGGGCCGCAAGGCGGCCTGCCGGAAAAGCGAGGACCCCGCCGCGTGGCGCGGCGGGGTCCCTTTCCGGGCCGCGGCGCGGCTCAGCGTCCGGCGTCGCCGGTATTGGTGACGTCGTGCGGGCTCAGGACGTCGTCATCGTCCTCGCCCGCCGCGCCGATATCGTCGAAGAGTTCGGCGATCTCGAAGTCGGCGGCGGCCTCCTCCTCGGCGGCGACGTCCTGGATCGACTTGCCGGAGGCCTGCACCTCGGCTTCCTCGGGCGAGCGCGCGACATTGAGGGTCACCGCGGCGCTGACCTCGGGGTGCAGGGTGATGCTCACCTCGTGCAGGCCGAGCATCTTGATCGGCTTGTCGAGCCAGACCTGGTTGCGCGTGACGGTCACGCCGCCGGCACTGACGGACTCGGCGATGTCGCGCGTGCTGACCGAGCCGTAGAGCGCGCCCGAGTCGGCGGCGGCACGGATCATCACGAAACTCTCGCCGTCGAGCTTCGCGGCGACGCCCTCGGCTTCCTTGCGCTGTTCGATGTTGCGCGCTTCGAGCTCGGCCTTGCGCGCCTCGAAGGCCTTGATGTTGGCCTCGCTGGCGCGCAGCGCCTTGCCCTGCGGCAGCAGGAAGTTGCGCGCATGGCCGTCGCGGACCTTCACGACCTCGCCCATCTGGCCGAGCTTGGCCACGCGTTCGAGCAGGATGACTTGCATGATGCGCTCCTTACTTCACGGCGTAGGGCAGAAGGGCGAGAAAACGCGCGCGCTTGATCGCCCGCGACAGCTCGCGCTGTTTCTTCGAGGACACGGCGGTGATGCGCGAGGGCACGATCTTGCCGCGCTCCGAGATGTAGCGCTGCAGCAGCTTGGTGTCCTTGTAATCGATGGTCGGCGCCTTGTCGCCCGAGAAGGGGCAGACCTTGCGGCGGCGGAAGAACGGTTTGGCGGCCATGGATGTCTCCTTTCCTGCGGGCTCAGCGGCGGCGGTCGCGCTCTTCGCGCTTCTGCATCTGCACGGACGGGCCTTCCGTGTGCTCGTCCACCTTGATGGTGAGCACGCGCATCACGTCGTCATGCAGATGCATGAGCCGTTCCATTTCCTTCACGGCCGGCGCGGGCGCTTCGGTGCGCAGGAAGGCGTAATGGCCCTTGCGGTTCTTGTTGATCTTGTAGGCCATCGTCTTGACGCCCCAGTACTCGTGATCGACGAGCTTGCCGCCCTGATCGGCGAGGACGGTGGAGAAGTGTTCGATGAGCCCCTCGGCCTGTGTGTTCGACAGGTCCTGACGGGCGATGAAGACATGCTCGTAAAGCGGCATGGTCGCTCCTCGTTGTTCGGGCGCACTTCACCGGGCGGGGGGAGCCTTCCGCATCCCGCCCCCGAGAGGTTGCGCCGGTGCTCAGCTGGCGCGGAAGGACTGCGGCCTTATACAGGCGCGGCGCGCGGGTTCAAGGGCGCAAGGGGCTGGCGGCGCGATTGCGCGGGCGCGTGCGCGCGGCTAAGGCGGGGAGAGACGATCCAGGAGGGGCAGATGGAGCGCGCATTCGTATTTCCGGGGCAGGGCGCACAGAGTATCGGCATGGGCCGCGCGCTCGCCGAGGCCTATCCGGCCGCGCGGGCGGTGTTCGAGGAGGTCGACGCGGCGCTGGGCGAATCGCTGTCGGCGCTGATCTGGGAGGGCGAGGCCGACGCGCTCACGCTCACGCAGAACGCCCAGCCCGCGCTCATGGCGACCTCGATGGCCGCGATGCGCGCGCTCGAGGCCGAGGGGGTCGAGGTGACGGCGGCGCGTTTCGTGGCGGGGCACAGCCTCGGCGAGTATTCCGCTCTCTGCGCCGCCGGATCGCTGGGGCTTGCGGATTCGGCGCGGCTCCTGCGCATTCGCGGGCGGGCGATGCAGGAGGCCGTGCCGGTGGGCGAGGGCGCCATGGCGGCTGTGCTCGGGCTGGATCTGGAGTCGGTTCGTGCTGTCGCCGAGGAAGCCGCGCAGGGCGCGGTCTGCGAGGCGGCCAATGACAACGATCCCGCGCAGGTGGTCGTCTCGGGCCACCGCGCCGCGGTCGAGCGCGCCGCCGATCTCGCGAAGGAGCGCGGCGCCAAGCGCGCGATGCTGCTGCCCGTCTCCGCACCGTTTCATTGCGCGCTGATGGCGCCGGCGGCCGAGGCGATGCGCGCGGCGCTCGCGGAGGTTGCGCTGTCGGCCCCGCGCGTGCCTGTGGTGGCGAATCGGCGCGCCGAGGCCGTGAGCGATCCCGAGGAGATCCGCGCGCTGCTCGTCGAGCAGGTCACCGGCACGGTGCGCTGGCGCGAGAGCGTGGAGTGGATGGCCGCGCAGGGGGTCGGCGAGTTCTGGGAGATCGGCGCGGGCAAGGCGCTGTCGGGGATGATAAAGCGGATCGCGCGCGGCGCGGTCACGCGCCCGGTCGGCACGCCCGAGGAGGTCGCCGCGGTAATCGCGGACTGAGGACTCGGCCGCGCCGCCGCGCGCGCCGGCGGATCGGGCAGGCCTTGCGGTATCAAGCGGCGCGCCGGGGGCGCGGCGCTGGCGGCCGCGGATGCGGGCTGCTAGGAGGCGCGGATGACACGAATTGGAGGACGGATGTTCGATCTGACGGGCAAGCGCGCACTTATCACGGGTGCTTCGGGCGGAATCGGCGGCGCCATCGCGCGCGCGCTGCACGGCGCGGGGGCCGAGGTCGCGCTGTCGGGCACGCGCGAGGGGCCGCTGGGCGAGCTGGCCGGGGCGCTCGGGGCGCGGGCGCATGTGCTGGCCTGCGATCTGACGGATGCGGCGGCGGTGGATGCGCTGCCGGGGCGCGCGGGCGAGGCGATGGGCGGGGTGGATATCCTCGTCAACAATGCCGGGATCACGCGCGACAATCTCTTCATGCGCATGTCCGACGCCGACTGGCAGAGCGTGCTCGACATGAACCTGACCGCGCAGATGCGGCTGTGCCGGGGCGTGATGCGGCCGATGATGAAGGCGCGCTGGGGGCGGATCGTCAACATCACCTCGATCGTTGGGGCGACGGGCAATCCGGGGCAGGCGAATTATGCCGCCGCCAAGGCCGGGCTCGTGGGGATGTCGAAGAGCCTTGCGCACGAGGTCGCGACGCGCGGCATCACGGTCAACTGCGTCGCGCCGGGCTTCATCGCCACCGCGATGACCGAAAAGCTCGGCGAGGATCAGCGCGCCCAGATTCTCGGCCAGGTCCCGGCCGGGCGCATGGGCGAGCCCGACGAGATCGCCGGCGCCGTGCTCTATCTCTCGAGCCCGGTTGCGGCCTATGTCACGGGCGCGACGCTGCATGTGAACGGTGGCATGGCGATGCTGTGAGCCCGCAGCCACGCCACAGCGAAAGCGTTTGCGATGCTCGGCGACTGTGCTATAGGCGGCGGCGATTGTGCGGGGCGCGGCGCCCGCACCGGTCGGTGACCCGCGGCAAGGCGGGAACGAGCCGCTCTTCAGAGCGGGGGACAACACAGACGGGACTGCATCCCGTGGAGCGAATGAGGACCTGACATGAGCGACATTTCCGATCGCGTGAAGAAGATTGTCGTCGAGCATCTCGGCGTCGAGGAGGACAAGATCACCGACAGCGCCTCCTTCATCGACGATCTGGGGGCCGACAGCCTCGACACCGTCGAGTTGGTGATGGCGTTCGAGGAAGAGTTCGGTATCGAGATCCCGGACGACGCCGCCGAAACCATCCAGACCTTCGGCGATGCGGTGAAGTTCATCTCCGAGCAGAAGTAACCGGACCCCGGCGCGGCCGGGGGCTTTCGGTCGCATCCGCGCGCGGGCATGTCGCGCGCGGATTTCGCGCGGCAGGTCGTGGCTGTATACTCCGGGTTCCGTGCCCGGGAGGCCATCATGATCATCTATCCCACCATCGAGTTGCAGGCGGGGCGATGCGTCTCGCTCAGCCGCGGCCGGCTCGCCGAGCCGCTGATCTGGCATGTCGATCCGGTCGAGAAGGCCTGCGAGTTTGCCGCCGCCGGCGCCGAATGGATGCAGGTGACGGATCTCGACGCGATCGTCGGGACCGGCGAAAACTGGGCCGTGATCACGCGCATCATCCGGGAGGCGGGTCTGCCTGTGCAGGTCGCGGGCGGGATACGCACCGAGGCGCGGCTGCGCGACTGGCTCGATCTGGGCGCCGGGCGCGTCGTGGTGGGCACGGCGGCGGTGACGGATCCCGCGTTCCTGCGCGCGGCGGCGCGCCATCACCCCGATGCCGTGGTGCTGGCCGTCGATGTGGCGGGGGGACGGGTCATGTGCCAGGGGTGGCGCGAGACGACGGTCTTTGCGCCCGAGGATTTCATCGCGCATTTCGAGGAGTCGCCGCTTGCCGCGCTGCTGGTGACCGATATCGACGCCGATGCGGGAGAAACGGAGGCGACGCTCGGGCTGATCTCCGGGATCGCCGAGCAGACCCGCACCCCGGTCATCGCGAGCGGACTGGTGCGCGGGATCGACGATGTCGCGCGGATCAGGCACCTCGGCACCATCGCGGGGGTGGTGATCGGCCGGGCGCTGTTCAACCGTAGCATCGATCTCGGGGCGGCGATGGCGCTTGCGCGCGGCGGCGTCGAGCCGCCGGCCGGGCCGGCCTGAAGCCCGGGGTTGCGGCGGCCGGGCCCCGGGCCGATCATGGCGCGGGGCGATCCGGGGGTGTGGACGATGGCGACGATCGGCAGGATGTTCGGCGGCGGGGCGGAGACCTTCATGGGGGCTCCGGCCTGCGACGATCCATCGGCGGTCAAGGGGCGGGCGGCGTTGATCGGCGCCCCTGTCGCGACATCCTATCCCTCGGTCGGGGCCTACTGCGCCGGGGCGCCCGCGGCGATCCGGGCGGCGGCATCGGCCTATGCGGCCAATCGCGGGCATGTGAATTTCGATCTCGGTGCGGCGGCGCTGCCGGATGGGGCGCTGGCCGATTGCGGCGATCTGGGGCGCGATGCGGCGGATGCGGCGGGCAACCGGCTGCGGATACGCAACGCGGTGGCGGCGGTGCTCGGCGCGGGGGCGGTGCCGGTCGTGCTCGGCGGGGATGATTCGGTGCCGATTCCGGTGCTGCAGGGCTTCGCGGGGCAGCCGGCGCTCACCGTTTTGCAGGTCGACGCGCATATCGACTGGCGCGAGCAGGTCGAGGGCGAGCGCTGGGGGCTGTCCTCGACGATGCGGCGGGCCTCGGAGATGGGGCATGTGGAGGCGATCGTGCAGGTCGGGGCGCGCGGGATCGGTTCGGCGCGCCCAGAGGACCTCGCTGCAGCGCACGACTGGGGCGCGCGGATCGTGACCGCCGAGACGCTGGCGCTGGAGGGGCTCGAGGCGGCGCTCGCGCAGATCCCTGCGGGGGCGCAGGTCTTCGTGGCGCTCGATCTCGATGCGCTCGACCCGTCGGCGATGCCCGCGGTGATCGCGCCGACGGCGGGCGGGCTGGGCTACTGGCAGGTTCTGGGGCTGATCAAGGGCGCGGCGGCGCGCGGACGCATCGCGGGGATGACGATGACGGAATTCATGCCCGATCACGATGTTCAGGGCCGCGGTGCGGCGCTGGCGGCGCAGCTTCTCACCAGTGCGTGCGGTCTCATCGGCGCGGCTGGCGACGCGCGCGCATGATCCCGCCCGCGGCCCGCTTCGCGCGCGGGTTGTGCCCTTTTCGGCGCGCTCAAAGGCGTGTATCCCCGGCGGCGAGAGCTGTTCAGGGAGTGCGTGATGCGGCGAGTTGTCGTGACGGGGTTGGGGCTGGTGACGCCTCTGGCTTGCGGGGTCGAGCAGAGCTGGCGGCGCCTGCTAGACGGCGAGTCCGGCGCCGGGCCGATCACGCGCTTCGATGCCGGACATCTCGCGACGAGCTATGCCTGCGAGGTCCCGCTCGGCGATGGCAGCGACGGCCGCTTCAACCCCGATGACTGGATGGCGCCCAAGGAGCGGCGCAAGGTCGATGATTTCATCCTCTATGGTATCGCTGCCGCGGATCAGGCGGTGCGCGATGCGGGCTGGACGCCAACGCACGAGGAGGCGCGCCGGCGCACGGGCGTGATGATCGGCTCCGGGATCGGGGGGCTGTCGACGATCGCCGATACCGCGGTCCTGATCCGCGAGCGCGGGGCCAAGCGGGTCTCGCCGTTCTTCATCCCCGGTGCGCTGATCAATCTCGCCTCCGGGCAGGTGAGTATCCGCTACGGCTTCAAGGGGCCGAACCACGCGGTGGTGACGGCCTGTTCGACGGGAGCGCATGCCATCGGGGATGCGGCGCGGCTCATTCAGTGGGGTGATGCGGATGTGATGGTCGCCGGGGGCGCCGAGAGCCCGATTTCGGAGATCGGAATCGCCGGTTTCAATGCGTGCAAGGCGCTCTCGACCCGGCGCGGTGCGGCGCCCGAGACGGCGAGCCGGCCCTATGACGCCGATCGCGACGGCTTCGTGATGGGCGAGGGCGCGGGCGTTGTCGTGCTCGAGGAATACGAGCACGCCGTCGCGCGCGGGGCGCGGATCTATGCGGAGGTGCTCGGCTACGGGCTGTCCGGCGATGCCTTTCACATCACCGCGCCGTCGGAGGATGGCGAGGGCGGGTACCGGGCGATGGAGGCGGCTCTGGCGCGGGCGGGGATCACGCCGGCGGATGTCGATTACATCAACGCGCATGGCACCTCCACGATGGCCGACACGATCGAGCTTGCCGCGGTCGAGCGACTGATGGGCGATGCGGCGGACAAGGCGACGATGAGTTCGACGAAGTCGGCGATCGGGCATCTGCTCGGCGCGGCGGGTGCGGTGGAGGCGATCTTCTGCATGCTCGCGATCCGCGACCAGGTCGCACCGCCGACGATCAATCTTGACAATCCGGATGTGACACCCCGGCTGGATCTGGCCGCGAACACCAAGCGTGAGCGCGAGATCGGCGTGGCGCTGTCGAACTCCTTCGGCTTCGGCGGCACCAATGCGTCGCTGGTGATGGGGCGGGTCGCGGGGTGATGCTCAGGCACCTGGCGTCCGGGCTGTTCACGGCGGCGCTCGGCGCGGGGGCGCTGGCGGCGGCAATCGTTACCTGGGGGCAGCACGAGGTCACCCGGCCGGGGCCGCATGAGCGCGCGGTCTGCCTGCAGGTGGCGCAGGGTGAGACGCTGCGCGATGTCGGGGCGCGGCTCGCCGAGGAGGGCGCGATTCGCTCGCCGCTCGCGCTGCGGGCGGCGTCGGCGGTGCATCCGCAGGGCGGACAGCTGCGATTTGGCAGCCATCTGATCCCGGCGGAGGCGTCGATTGCGGAGATCGTCGGGATCGTCGGCAGCACTGGTGGGCCGGGTTGCGGCGACGAGGTCGTGCTGCGCATCGGGGTGACGTCGGCGCAGATTGTCGTGCGGGGCTTCGACGAGGAGGCCGAGGGCCTCGAGGAACTCGCGCGCTTTGCGCCGGATGCGGCGACACCGCCGGAAGAATATGCCGCCGCCGCCGAGGCGCCGGAGACGCGGTTCCGGGTCGTCGTGGCGGAGGGCGCGACGAGCTGGCACATTGCGCAAAACCTTGCCGGGGCACCGTTTCTCGAGGGCGGGGCCGAGGATGTCCCGCCCGAGGGGCGGCTTGCCCCGGCGAGCTATGATGTGACGGCGGGCGCGTCTGTGGATGATCTGCTCGGGCGGATGCAGGCGCGCCAGGAGCGGATCCTCGAGGACCTCTGGGAGGAACGATCGGCGGCGGCGCCGGCGGCGGACCCGGAGGAGGCGCTGATTCTCGCCTCGATCATCGAGAAGGAGGCGGGGCTTGCGCAGGAGCAGCCTCTGGTGTCGAGCGTGTTCGTCAACCGGCTGGCGCAGGGCATGCGGCTGCAGATGGATGCGACGGTGGAGTACGGGGTCACGCTGGGGCGCGAGCCGCTCGGCCGGGGACTGCGGCGCAGCGAGCTCGATGAGGTCACGCCGTATAACACCTATCAGATCGACGGGCTTCCGCCGACGCCTATCGCCAATCCTGGCGCGGGCGCCATTGCCGCCGCGCTGGCGCCGGCGGATACGGATTACCTTTATTTCGTGGCCGATGGCACCGGCGGGCATGCCTTTGCGGAGACACTTGCCGAGCATAACAGCAATGTCGCGCTGTGGCGCGAGATAGAGGCGCAGCGTAACGCGGAGTAACCGCAGCGCACGGTGGGGCGGTGCAACCGGAGCGAAAGTGCTTGACTTTGCGTGCGCTCTGAAGTAGTAATTCGACCAAGCTGGACGAAGTGTAGGAGCGGCCCGGGGCATCCCCGCGGTCGCTTTTTGCGTTTCGCTCGTGCGGGGCAGCATGAGGCAGGCAGCACCATATGACAGAAACGCCGCCCCGGAGGGGGACGACGGCATCGCGGGATCTCATCGCGGTGACGGATGAGCATTTCTCGGCTTCGGTCGAGGCGCTCGGAAGACTGATCGAGGACATCAAGGCCGGCAATTTCGGACCGACGCGGGAAATGGCGTCGGTTCTCGCCGGTGTACGCAAGGCTTTGGAGGCCGCACTCCATGAACGAGCACGCATCGCCAAACTCAATCCCGGGGTCGACACCCCCGAACCCGCCCTCGACCTCGACGCCGCCCGACATGAGATCGGCCGCCGCCTGGCTTGCCTGCGCGCCGCGGGAGACGGTGGAGGAGTTCCTGGGCAGCCTGAGTGACGGCGCCGTCGCGGCGCTGCCGTGGCTGTTCGAGTTCTGGGCCGCGCCGCATCAGCTGCCGCCCGAGGGGGACTGGCGGTCCTGGATCGTGATGGGCGGGCGCGGAGCGGGCAAGACGCGCGCCGGGGCCGAATGGGTGCGCGCCGAGGTCGAGGGGGCGCGCCCGCTCGATCCGGGGCGGGCGCGGTCGGTGGCGCTGGTGGGTGAGACGTTCGACCAGGTACGCGACGTGATGGTGTTCGGCGACAGCGGGATCATCGCCTGCGCGCCGCCCGACCGGGTGCCGCGCTGGGAGGCGACGCGGCGGCGGCTGGTGTGGCCCAACGGGGCGGTGGCGCAGGCGTTTTCGGCGCATGAGCCCGAGGCGCTGCGGGGGCCGCAATTCGACGCGGCCTGGGCCGATGAGCTCGCCAAGTGGAAGAAGGCCGGGGAGACCTGGGACATGCTGCAATTCGCGCTGCGGCTCGGGGCGCGGCCGCGGCAGGTGGTGACCACGACGCCGCGTAATGTGGGCGTGCTCAAGGGGCTGCTCAGGAGCCCCTCGACGGTGACGACCCATGCGCCGACCGAGGCCAACCGGGCCTGGCTCGCGGCGTCGTTTCTCGAGGAGGTTCGCGAGCGCTATGGCGGCACGCGGCTGGGGCGCCAGGAACTCGAAGGGGTGCTTCTGGAGGATGCCGAGGGGGCGCTGTGGACGACGGCGGGGCTCGAGGCCGGGCGGGTGCGCGATGTGCCGGAGCTGTCGCGCGTGGTCGTGGCGGTCGATCCGCCGGTGACGGGGCATGCGGGTTCGGATGCCTGCGGGATCGTCGTGGTGGGGGCGGTCACGGACGGGCCGCCTTCGAATTGGACGGCCTATGTGCTCGAGGATGCGACGGTGAGCGCGGCGTCGCCCGCGGAATGGGCGCGTGCGGCGGTGGCGGCGGCGGAGCGCCACGGGGCGGACCGGGTCGTGGCCGAGGTCAACCAGGGCGGCGACATGGTCGCGCATGTGCTGCGGCAGGTGGAGGCGACTCTGCCGGTGCGCAGCGTCCATGCCCGGCGCGGCAAGACGGCGCGCGCCGAGCCGGTGGCCGCGCTCTACGAGCAGGGTAAGGTGGCGCATGCCGGGGCGCTGGGCGCGCTTGAGGACCAGATGTGCCGCATGACGGTGCGCGGCTATGAGGGCGGGGGCAGCCCGGACCGTGTCGATGCGCTGGTCTGGGCGCTGCACGCGCTGATGATCGAGCCGGCGGCGGAGTGGCGCCGGCCGACGATTCGCAGCCTTTAATCACGTCGAGGACGATCCGATGGC